>PABV01000027.1 GCA_002699425.1 Methanobacteriota archaeon | reverse complement strand
GATTGTTGAAAGAGGTACGCATGAAATGCTGATTGAATCTAATGGCGTCTATGCTTCTCAATGGTCGATACAGACCGGTGAAGCCGTGATTCAATCATCAGCCTAACTCTCCAAGATGAAAGCTGGTTTTCTCGTACCATTTTCAGATAAACTTAGGGATTTGATTCACTTTCATTTCCTACATCATTTGAAACATTCTCATCTTCTATATTATCGTCAAACAATGCATCGATTTCAGAAAACCCATCAGGTGATGAATAATCTAATCCATGCTTTCGACTTCTTAGGAGTGCGACAATGACGCCTAATGCGACCAATAGCAAGAGAACCTGTGCCATTGGATCAGATACCAACTCAGCCAATCCTTTTGTATCATCGCTCACATCATCTTGATTTTTGGGAGTTTTCTCTTCTTGGTCATTGGATTGTTCTTCATTTTGATTGCTATCATCATTATCGTTGGCAGTATTTTCATCTACAGTGAACGAAGACAAACTAGATTGGTTATCGTTTCCAGAAGGATCTGATACCAAAACCAAATACCACCATTGTCCTGCTGGCATGGTTTCATTGGTAGAAATTTCATGAGATTTCTTTGCAGCCACCTCATCTCCATTCAGTTCTAAATATGGCTCTGTACTATCTTCGTTCTGGAAAATATGAACTTTTTCAGTCGTTATTTCCGAGGTATACCACGAAAATTTAACACGCCCATCATCAAGAATTGATGCTTGGACATTCAATATTTCTGGGGGTGTTGAATCTACTGTAATCCCTGTCTCGAAGGCTACAGTAGCAACTATTTCTGAATCACTAAGGACACTCACTTCACATGTATAACTCGTGCCAGCATCCAACCCTGACACAAGAACAGAATGTGTCAAAGCCTGAATACTGGAGGGAGATAGTTCTGTTTCATTGAAAGCATGTTGAGTGCCGTTTGCACTCTGGCAAGCAATAAGCGAGGCTCCTGGTTGCGTAGTAGACCACTCAAGAATCGCCCCACTAGAAGTGGTTTGCAAGACTTTAATACCGTAAATCTGTTGAGTTACATCTGGAATTTCAATACCTGTGAGCGTAGCATAACGCAGTTGTGAAACACTGAAGTCCCCTAACATTGCCGATTGAGATTCACTTGTCGATGCCGAACTATCCAACATTACATCGAGAATATTAGGGTCATAATCTTGACCATCTTCAGCCGAGGGGTCGGCTCCTCCGCCCAATCGCCAAGTTTTGGCTTGAGCATCGACATCTCTCCACTTTCCTGGACCAAAACCATCTTGGCTTCCAACAACAATGATGTATCTATACATCGAAACGTCTGGTCCAATAACGGATTTACTTACAGTGAGTGTGACATTATTGGTATTCACATCACCAGATACCTCTATGCCTTTTGATGAGGTGCTTCCTGTTTCTGCTTGAACCGCCTTAACTGCACCTGGCTCTCCTGTTGCAGAAATGACAACCTCCCAAGCCCATTCGTCATCAACAAGAGCATTCGCTCCTTCGAGCATTTCGACGTTACCATACGAGGTTTCGCCTTGGTCTACGTAAATCTGGATTATTTGGTGACTAAAGCCATTGGCAAGACTCCAGTAATCAGTCATGGCACCAAAATTAATTTCAAACCTTGCATTCCATGCACTTTGGCTTATTTTTACAGAGTGAATATCCCATAGATCCATGACATCATCGGCTTCGCCATCAACTGAAAAATCACCTGAAAGTGGAGGAAGATAATCTCCATTCCCGTTTGCATCGCCTATCGCATCTTCAGCTTGGAGTAAAACAACCCATTCCTCCAGGTCTGGGAGGACCATTTCAGCAGGCGCAGGAGGGGCCATTTCCATTTCAACTCCATCTCCATAACTTAGCGAATCTGCCCAAGAACTCACGACCTTGATTCGAGTGGAATAACGTGGAGAAAGCCCCAGTTCAGACCAAGGAATTTGGAACTCATACACACCATCTGCTGCACATCCTCCCAGAGAAGATGTACTGGAAAGTGTCCATCGTTCGGAACCTCCCACTTTCCCTTGAGCATCGAATACGTTCCACTTCGAACGACCATCTTCCCAAAGTTGACTGTAGTCAAAAGAGACCATCTTTTTTGCAGGAAACCCAAGAATTTCTTGTCCAAAATATGTTCTGAAGTTTGTACCTACTTCGTTAAAATTATTGGCATTCGCTTGCATGAAGTATATCGAGAGGTCTGGATCACTGGCTTTATTCAATAAATCAATTTCTTGCGGAGAGGGTGCATCAATCCGGACGTAAACATTGGACGCGTCATAACCAAGGTAGAAAGAATCAATGTCAAAATCGCCTCCATCCACTGAGGCTTCATACTTTGCTGCTCCATCCCATTCTCCTGGCAATGCCACGCCATCGATTAAGGGTTCAATCACGCCCGCATATGGTAACAAAGGCTGAGAAGGATTTGTCCAAACTTCTTGCAAATAGGGAGGTAAATCAACGCCTATCGCCTTGTAAATATTAGAAAGATGCACTTTGTAAAGCGTATCCCACAGTTCATCATACCCACTGTCTTGGTCCAAACCATACCACCAAAACCAATCACTTCCCTCTGAGATGTAGAGCGATTCCCAGGCAGCGTCTAAGCCCGAATGATTGGGGTTTTCTTCCTCAAAAGCAGTCAAGGTTTGCCTTGCCTCTACCAACCTTTGCCATCCCAATGATTCCTCTTCTTCACCAGCCCATGTTGATAGTGTGCCATCAATCCAAGATCCGGTCCCAACTGTTTCTATTTCAGGTAATGTCAAATTTTTCTGAAGAAATTCACCTGGAGTGGTGGTTAATATCGAGGGATGCGCTCCTAAGCGACTGTACCATTCATGCATAAATGGCCTCGCTCCATCATAATGTTGAAATTCTGACATAAACATCCAATTTTCGCCATCGAGAGCAACTGTGAGGAGATGGTCTGAAGGATCTTTTCCTTCATCGAGTAGTGATTGTCGAACTCCGTCTATGTAATCGATGAAATCAGTTACTGCAGCTTCAGGAGTCATCGAACCGTATTGAAATGCAATCCGGTCACTGATGACACGATCTCTGAAGATAGTAGCCACCTCATCGCCATCAACTCCGGGAACCATCCATGGAGTCGCAAGATTAGAAGCAACTGAGGTGTCAACAAANGATCCATCTGCAACCGTAGATTCAGCTAAGTTGAGTTCATCGGTAACCATCCACTCAATACCAACATCTGCAACCGGTTGGACCATATCTGGAGATACGGACTGTTCTGATGGCCACATTCCTGTTGGCCTGAAACCTAATTGCTCTTCAAACAAATCCATTCCAGTAGTGAGGTGCGTTTGAACATCAGTCGGCCATGCTTGTTTATTCACGCGGATGCCGTCTTCGAAAGTCCATCCATCCATCATCAGTAGCGGCATAATTGGATGGTAGTATGGTGTCGTGGTAAGTTCTACTTGNCCCTTTGCTGCTAGCTCAGCATACATTGGTAGCACATTAGCCATATGTTGGTGTTGAACTTCAAGAACCAAAGAAAGATCTTCGGGGGAATATCCCCCTACTTGCTGATAAAGTGATTTCAAACTTGCATTATAGTGGGCTGGCCTTCCGGAAGCCACGGTTTCTTCTATGTCTGCATATTCTCCTAAGACATAATCAGGGGAGAATTGATAGAGATACCACAAGACTTGCAAATCAAGGAAATCCTGAGGAGTTAGAAGAGTATCATCCATGATGGTATCCGGCTTCAAATTGTGTTTGGTCATGTCATACAATTGTGAATACTTCCGAGATGATGGTTCAAGCCAACCTAATTCGGCATCATCTGCACTCACATTGTAAATCCAACCTGAATTCCAAAATGATTGAAATTGCATTGTATGCAATTCAAGGTCGGTCGCATTTGGGTAATCTGTAACGGCTCCAGATTGGTCTGCTGGCCAATATCTACTCGCGAATTCTGTGTGAACATCGTAGGTGCCCAATTCATGGTATTCTACCAATTGCTCGATAAAAGAAGGCACAAGGTTGTAGGTTACTTTGGTTTCTGGATACTGGGACAAAATTCCTGGTGAATCTACGTATTCCGTCATTGCATGAACNCGAACCCAAGGCATCTCAAATGTATTCGTCAACTTGTTTTTGTAATACGGTTGATGCTGATGAAAAATAATTGCCAAATTCAAAGCGGTGTCTAATTTTCCAACAGGCTCTACTTGCTGCTGTGGAACGAGGCTGCTCGGTTCTATTGACATATTTCTATCCTCAACCCTCCAGAAATGAGTGAAGGTTTCTCCACCATTTTCTTGGGCAGGATTTTCGGAAGGAAATGAAGACCAAACATGTCCATCATCTTGATATTGCCCCCAGCCNATGATCTCTATGCTCGTCGGTTCATTCAGGGCTTCCCATGTAATTGATATTTCAGAGATATTATTGCTCTGGCCACTATTTTCATCATACCAACCAATGTAGGATTCTCCAGGGAATGTATTGACTTCACCGTTTCTGGTTCCAACATCAGTCCACTGACTCCCATCGAATGATTGGATGGTATGATATGTTGAATCTTCTACTTGCAAACAGAAATCAGCATCAAAAGGCAAAGTTTGCGAGGTCCCAAATGCATTGGCAACTGGTGATCCACCTGTTGTGGTGTTGAAGTAAATGAAAAAGTCAGACCCACCACCCCATTGACTACTGAATTCAGTTCCTTCTAAACCAAAAAACAAGTGAGTTTCATTCCATGTCATATGAAAATCCAAACCGTTGTCAGTCGATAAATGGCTATCTTGGGGCCAATCATCAAGACTACCATCAAAGTTCACAATACTATGAGGAGTGCTTGATTGTACCATAGGGATGAACACGCATGACATGAAAATNAATGAAATAAACAAGCAAGCNTTTCTAGCCATGTCCTTTTCGAAAAACTAAACGTAAAAAATATTGACGGTTTAGTAGAGGGGGATACATGGAAGGAGTTGGTGTACTTTGCCATCTCTCTTCTTTACCGAGCCAAGATATTAGTGATGTCAAGAACTTTCTGAATTTATTGAAGAAATATGATATCGATCACTGGCAAGTTTTACCACTCTCACCTCCTGATGCTTTCGGCTCTCCCTATGCATCGAATTCCGCATTTGCTGCATGGGATAAATGGATTGAGGAATACCAAGAAGTGGGTACTTTCGAAGAATGGATGACTGACTGGGGTTACTATTCGGCCATCCGATCTGAGCATGATAATCAGGAGTGGTTTCATTGGCCGAAGGATCTAAAAAACAAGGAAAAAGATGCAATGAAACCTTACAGCGAACTCGCCAAATCACATGTACTCAAGCAACAGAAATTCAATGCATATTGGAGCGAAATTAGAAAACATGCCTCCTCTTTGGGAATCAGTCTTATTGGTGACTTACCGATGTATGTGACCCATGGNTCGTCTGACGTTTGGTCACATCGAGAATTGTTTTTNTTAAACCAAAGAGGTAAGGTCGAATTGGTTGCAGGTGTACCTCCAGATTACTTTTCAAAAAAAGGCCAAAAATGGGGCAATGTACTGTACGACTGGGATGCTCATCGAAGGGAACATTTCTTTTGGTGGAAGGCCCGTATTCGCAGGATGCTTGATCTATTTGATTATGTACGAATCGATCATTTTAGAGGATTTCATTCAGCATGGGCCATCCCTTCACATCATAAAACTGCAAGAAAAGGACATTGGATTGAAGGACCAAAAGANATGATGGTCGAAGCAATAATTGAGGCNGCAGAAGGAGACGTTAATCGGATTCTAGCAGAAGATCTAGGCATTATACCAAAAGAAGTGGTGGAACTTAGGAAAAAATACTCCATTAGTGGTATGTCTATTTTGCAATTTGGTTTCTCTGAACCTTCAGAAGAGAACCCTCACCATCCATTGAATATTGCATCAGATACCATCGCGTACACTGGCACTCACGATAATCAAACTACAAATGGATGGTGGAAGNATCAAACTAAGAGAGGGAAAAATCAGATTTCCAAACTTTTTGAAATGGATGAAGAACCGGTGTGGGAGCTGATTAACCTAGCAATCAAATCGAATGCAAAAGCCGTTATCATTCCGGTTCAAGATCTCATGGAACTTGGAGACGAAGCACGAATGAATAAACCTGGAACCACAAGCAATAACTGGAATTGGAAATTAAATTCACATCAAGATTTAGAGCAAGGTCTTGACAAACTTGCAACACTCAGAAAAAGGATTATCACTCGTTAACCTCATAACTTGGACATAAATCCCAAAGCATATGGGACTGATTGGATACTTTTCGGCAGAGATTGGTCTTGAATCAGACCTTCCAACCTACTCGGGTGGACTGGGAGTTTTGGCAGGTGACCATGTAAAATCGGCTGCTGATGCTGAAATCGATTTAGTGGCAGTAACTTTACTTTACAGAAAAGGATATTGTTTACAAAAACTCGATCAAATGGGAAATCAAATTGATCGAAGCGTATCCTATGACCCATCTGATTTTCTTGAGAAAANAAATCGCTCATTTTCCATGCAGATACATGATGAATCGGTCCATGTTGACATATGGAAAAAAGAAATTGTAGGTTCTACTGGTCATCGCGTCCCTGTTTATTTTCTAGATACAAATCATCCAAGCAACAGTCAAGCGATGATAGACCTGACTGGCCACCTTTACGGAGGTGATGATCGAAACCGTATCTGCCAAGAACTCCTTCTTGGCGTGGGAGGTGTACTCACATTTGAAGCGATGGAACATGAAATCACGGGTATGCATTTGAATGAAGGACATTGCACCTTTGCGCTATTGGAAAAAGCCAAATCCTGGGGCAGAGAAAAAGTGAGGAAAAAAACACTATTCACGACACATACGCCTGTTCCCGCAGGTCATGACCGCTTTGAATGGTCATTGGTCGAGGAACTATTGGGGACATTATTACCTGCTGATGCCAAACAGATGGTGAAAGATGCTGGTGATGAAGAAGATGGAAAAAGATGCTCTATGTCTCACCTAGGGATTGCGCTTTCGGGACAAGTTAATGCAGTCTCCTCACTAAATGCGGAAGTAGCAAGTGGGATGTTTTCCCAAACCCACATCAATCCGATTACCAATGGCGTTCATCACATTACATGGACTTCAGANCCATTTCAAGCATTGTTCGATCAATCTGAACCAGGATGGAGGCAGAATCCGCTACTTTTGGAGAAATCTCAATTCTCAGATGAACAACTCTTGCAAGCAAAAGAAAGTGCTCGAATGAAATTGCATCAGCACATTTTGAAACAGACTGGAGTAACCTTTGAAGCTCATCGATTGACCATTGGATTTGCAAGAAGATTTGCAACATACAAAAGGGCTAATCTTGTTTTTTCTGATTTGGAAGCCTTACAACGGATAGGCTCAGNAAAAATTCAATTTATTTTCTCTGGTAAAGCCCATCCAAAAGACATGGGGGGTAAAGCGCTCATCAAAGATATCTTCAAATCGTCTAAATCCTTGTCACAAGACATACCAGTCGCCTTCCTTGAAGATTATTCGATGGATACGGGGTTACTGATGACCTCTGGAGTTGACATCTGGTTAAACAACCCAACTCGCCCCATGGAAGCCTCTGGCACTTCGGGCATGAAAGCAGCGATGAACGGCACGCCAAATTGCTCGATTTTAGACGGTTGGTGGCCCGAAGCCTGTATTCATGGCGTGAATGGATGGGCCATCGGCAAGGGAGAAAGTGATAGAGATGATGCAAGAGATGCTGCTTATCTGCTTTCTTTGCTGAGGGATGAAATTATCCCTGCATGGGAAAATAAAAGCAAATCTTGGCCAAATATCATGAGAGAAAGTATCTCTGCTTCGGTAAAATTTACTGGCGTAAGAATGATTGAAGATTACGCAAACCTCTACNTGCAAATGAATGATTAACCNNTGTCATTTTTATTTGGCCTGAGTAAAAATATCAACCCGATGATGACTATAATTATCAGAATATTTCTTGCCATTGCTATAAATGACAAATCCCCTGAAACATCGATTTCAATCTCATNGCTGACGTCTGAATCTGATTGATTGCCTTGAGTTTGATTATCATCAAATTGGGGTTGTGACTGATTGTGTCCCATACTGGTTTCATTTGTTTGATTTGATTGGTTTTGTGATTGATTGGTATCTTGAACTGGTTCGATATGATCATCGGTTTGATTCGTGTTTGTATCGGTGTCTGCGACAGTTTTGTCAGAAAAAATAGCTACGGATTTTGCAGGGATGGTGAGGCTTTGTCCGTCNCTTTCACAGGTGCCAAATAGTAAANTCCAATCACCATCCCATTGGCCGGATAAAGAGGATANGTCAATATTGATGGAGGTTTCTGCTTGACCCCTATTCATCACCACTATCGCACTTGAATTACTTGTTTCCATTCCCCAAACAATACTATCAGTATCCTGGTATACTGAGATNTAATCTCCNCGACGTAAGGCTTCGGATTCCAATCTTATTTTCCCAATCTCACTGATAGAATCCCATAAAGTTCTTTCATTTTCATTCCATTGGTTCTGGTCCCGCCACATATGCCGGTTATCTGGATCTGCACCTCCAAATTCTCCATATTCATCTCCTTGGTAGAGAAGAGGTGCACCAGGAGTAGTTAGTAACCAAGTATAGGCTTGAAGAGCCGCCTCGTATGGCTCTATTTGGCCAGGCTGCCCTGGCAGGCCTTGGTCTAACCATTGATTGTAAGCATCCGAGGTTCCAGTATCGGCTCTTGAAATAAAACGAGGAACATCGTGTGACCCAACATAAGGNACCATGATACTCTGTTGAACATATTGATCTTGACTTCTTGCCGTCCAGTAATCCAGATGATGATAGTCCTTCTCTTGGTGTATGAACACCCGGTCAACAACGGCGTGGTAGAGCACAAAATCTGCTTGCCCATCCAGAGCATTTTCTCCAATATATCGATTAATCGTTCCATATTGTTCTGCATTTGCCGCCAAGTCATCTCCTGACCATCCCATGGCCGTTTCTCCTTTCAGATAGTAATCCGTTCCAGCGANTTCAAATCTCTCATTTATTCTCATGGCGAGATTTGTTACCGCNAAATCATCTACATGCTTTACTGCATCAACTCTCGCCCCATCCAAATCAAATGTCTCAAGCCACCACAATGCATCCTCAATCATTTGTTCACTGGCATTACGATGCTTCCAATTTACATCAGGCATGTAATCACGAAATAAGCAATCTAAACGACGATCGGTCCAATCACATTGATTTGTTCCACAAATACAACCTGAATTGAACCAATCAGGATGCTCATCTACGTAAGGATGGTCTTCATGTACGTGATTTACAACCAAATCCATCATGACACGAATACCATGCTCATGTGCAGATTCAACCAAGGATTGTAACTCCTCTTCTGTACCAAGGCGAGGATCGACTTTTCTCGGTTCAACAGGCCAATAACCGTGATAGGCGCTGACTTCATGTTGATTATCTGCTGCCATCCCAGTCCCATTTGCAACCTGATTAAATGGCGTGAGCCATAATGCGTTGACTCCAAGAGAGGCAAAATAACCTGATTGAATCATTTGGGTAACACCCTCAAAATCTCCACCCATCCAATCAGCACCGTGTGCTGCTTCTGATAACGGAGGTGGATCATTTGCAGGATTGCCATTTACAAAACGGTCTGTCATAATCATATACACCAAAGCGTCTTCCCACTGGAAGTTCTGACCTTCCCCTAGCCAAAAGGGAATAAGTAAATCATCTGACATGTAACCATCAACATCTGTTACTTGAATCTTTAATGAATGCTTACCTGGTTCAAGATTTGAATGGTTGATATCAAATGATTGTGTTGTACTTGACCAATAGAATACCGATTCATGAGAAGTGTTGTGAGAATGCATCATTGCCCCAGGGCTACCTGCATGAAATAAAACTCGCTTTGGAAGCCCATCCTCGATTTCCAAACTGAGCATTGGTTTTAGGTGGTTTTCTACGCGAATTACACTATTCTCAATTCCTTCACAATACCCCCTGTATGCATTTTTCTGATCAAATTGATAATCGGGTTCGGATTGCTGCGTGTGATAAAGGACAAATTTGTAACAATAGAGACCTTCATGCAAGTCAATAGATTCTGTCCAGGTATTTGTGGACTCATCAAAGGACAACTCGAGAGGAGTTTCCCAATCCCATTCTCCNATGACTTGGATTGCATCAATATCATCATTCACACCTTGCTGCCAACTAAACTCTGAGTATNCTGAACGAATGCGTATTGGTTGTTGGGTAGAATATTGAGGCGTATCTTCTTGGAATGACACGGGAACATCTGACCATGGTACAAGCAGAAACATGCAAGTAATGATGAGATAAGTGTGTACATTCCTCATGAAAATCACCTAACTATCTCTCGAAATTATGCTTTAGTGAGTTGTTGAGCCGTTTCAACGATATCATCTATATGCCGACACAAAAATGACCGAACGAAATCATTCGCAGGATGATGATAGGCATCGAGAGGGGGAGTATGTTGTTGCAAAATTCCATCATCGAGTATGGCTACCTTATCTGCTAAGGTCATTGCTTCTATCTGGTCGTGAGTCACATAAACTGTTGTTGTCCCAAGCTGATCGTGCAATCGGCGTATTTCTTGTCTCATTTGATGCCGAAGTTCCGCATCCAAATTTGAAAGTGGTTCATCCATTAGCAAAACCTTTGGCCGACGTACAAGCGCTCTACCCAAAGCAACTCTTTGCCTTTGACCACCGGANAATTCCTTTGGTTTCTTATCGAGTTCATCATCCAAATCAAGCATTTTTGCTGCTTCCCTAACACGTGAAACTATTTCTTCATCCGGTAATCTCGAATCTCTTTTCATCATACGTAATCCAAATGAAAGATTCTCTGCAACACTCATATGTGGATAAAGTGCATAAGATTGGAACACCATTCCTAGATTTCGATCTCCAGNAGGAAGATCGTTCACACACATNCCATCAATGAAAACCTGACCTTCCGTAATCTCCTCTAANCCTGCCAACATTCTCAATGTAGTAGATTTACCACACCCTGATGGACCAAGAAGCACCAGAAATTCTCCGTTTTTTATCGTTAAATTCAATGAACTGACGGCTTCTGTGCCATCCTCATATCGTTTTGTAACATCTCTAAATTTAATTTCTACCATTCAATCAACCCTTTACACCACCAGCACTAAGCCCCTCAATGAGAAACTTCTGAAACACAATAAACAAAATGACAACAGGGATGCTCACCAAAAGACTTGCTGCTGCGAAATCACCCCAGGCTTGACCGGTTGATGAGATCATTGATGCAAGACCGACNGGGAGGGTGTACATGCTGTTTGAAGTATTGAAGGTTAAAGCAAGGAGGAATTCGTTCCAAGCAGCAAGGAATGAAAATAGTGCTGTCACTGCGATTGCTGGTAGAGATAAAGGTAACACNACTTTCGTGAAAACCTGCCACTGGTTACACCCATCTAACATAGCTGCTTCTTCCAACTCTCGAGGGACTGTATCAAAGAAACCTTTCAACATCCATACGCACAATGGCAAGGCAGTAACGCTGTATGCGAGAATGAGTCCAAGGTGAGAATTTAGTAGGCCTAGTGATTTCATCACTAAAAAATAAGGCACTAAAATGATGACACCTGGAAACATCTGCACAAGAAGGAATGAAAACATTGCCTCATCCCTTCCCCTAAACTTGTACCTACTGAATGCATATCCTGCGGGTATTGCAATACACAAACCAAAAAAAGTCGTTCCCAAACTAACCAATAAGGAATTACGAAACCATAACCAAAAACCATCACCTGTCAGAATTTTCTCAAAGTGTTCTGTGGTGAATGCATCTCCAATGTCACTACCAAGGGCATTTCCTGGAGAAATTGCCACATCAAAAATCCATAACACAGGTAATAAGATACACAAAACACCGTGAAGAAGTATTACATGGGAACCTATTTGTGATAACCGTATATCCAAAATTCTGTTTCTTGAAAGACCTTTTTCTGCCGTTTTCCGGTCAATTCGACGGTGGTGCCATAAAGTTACAAACTCTGATGTGAGCCAATAAAGAGAAACAAGGCCTGGAATCACGAACCAAGACATTTGCCAAATCAAAAATACTGATTTTGGAGAGNCATAGAGGCCAAGTACTCCACAAATAATCAAAAGGCCTGACGCGACAATAGCACTATCTTTCTTCCATGACTTTTTCCCATCGGGCAAAGAGAAAATGATAATCATTTGAAGTAAAAATCCCATAAAGCATAATTGCATGCCGATGGTATTTTCTTTCAACCATTCGATGAAAATAAGAAAAATGGACATAAAAGCGGATACCGACAACCACAATCGTAGGTAAGTGATTTCTATGGGAGTGTAAGCATCTACAAAAATTGATTTTTGGTTCATACAACCGCCTCCGTCGCCCGTGTTTGTTTCATGTAGACCCATGAGAATGCAAGAAGCATCAAGAATATCACTACAGACCATGCAGCAGCAACACCGTAAGCTCCATCTCTAAATGCAACATCATAGACGTAAGTGATCAAAATATCTGTTGAACCAGGCTCTCCAAACCATAGATTAGGACCTCCGTCTGTCATTAGATAAATGACATTAAACATGTTGAAAGTCCAAATAAATCCGAGGAGAGATAAAGGTACAAGTGCACTCTTCAAATTTGGTAATGTCAAGTACAAAAACTGCTGCCATCGATTAACACCGTCAATCTGTGAGGCTTCATACATCTCCTTGGGCAAGGCTTGTAGTGCTCCGCTTAATGACATCATCATAAATGGAACACCAAGCCAAATATTAACTAAAATCACCAATACTTGGGCTCCAGTGGGGTCACTCAACCAATCCATTTGAGTACCGAGAACATCATTTACAAATCCACTTGGCTGAAACATTCCGCGCCATACAAGAACCGAAATATAGGATGGTATGGCCCAAGGAAGCAATAAAATTGTTCGATAGACGGTTTTTCCAGCGAGTCGCGTGTTCTGTAGAATCATGGCAAGGAACAAACCGATGCCTACGTGTGCAGCAACATTGATGATGGTCCACAACAAAGTAAANCCTGTGACTCGAAAGAAACCTGAGGCAGAAAAAACAGTGATGAAGTTTGCAATCCCAATCCATTGTTGGTCACCTAAATGCGTTTGATTTGCATCGGTAAATGCAAGCCAAAAACCGTAAAGAACTGGATAAAACGTAAGGATTGCTAAGGCTAACATGGCCGGAGCTATGTAAAAATGGGCCATCTTTGAGGTAGATTTTCCTTCTTTAGCATCTTTCCATCTCCAATATCCAAACAGAGCGATTAATGAAAGTGTAATTGAACCAATCGCAAAAAGAATTGGAGATGTATCAGCGGCTGGTGGAAGAACATCCATTTGTGTTGAACGTAGTTCAAACGATTCAAGGCTGGCATTATTCATGATCTCTCCATTTGAATCAAAAAATACGGCTGCAAACCAGCGTGGTTGATCGGGTATGAATCCTGAAAGAACACAAGAAAAAGTCGAAGCATTATTGTCAATAATNACCTGACCTGCACTGCCGCGATAGACCGGTAAGCCGTCTGTCCAACACTCTTCAATGGAAGAACCAGNATCGCCTCTGGATAAATTCTCAACAGATTGAATTGGATAAATCCCATAAAGCGTAGTGTTCGAGAGGTTTGAAAAGGATTCTTCAGAAAAGTACAATTCAAGAGATGAAGCATTTTCCTGTAATTCAAGCGTTATTTTGACTTGTCTGTAGCTTTGGAAAGAAGAGTTCACTTCAATTGCATGTGCTGACATGGAGAACAAAAGAACCAACACAAAACTTGAGATTACTAGCCGCATATTAAGCCTCCATAAGTGACTCAAGTTGTCTATTTGCTTCATCCAAAATCTGTTGGATTGAAGAAGTCATCTCATCATCGGTTTTACTCAAGTAAGCTTGCTCGAAAGCTGTTGAAAGAGGGCCATAAACCAAGGACATTCCTTTTGTGGTTGGTGCAGGAGTTCCCAACTCTGCTTGGTAGAGGAAGCCGCTGATTACTTCATTTTCGGTAAGGTCTGTATCTTCCGTTAAACTGATGGCNGTGGGCATGGTATACGTCTCTAATGCAAAATTCTTCTGCGTTTCTGCTGAAGAAAGCCAGAGGGCNAGTTGGGCTGAAACTACCTTGGATTGGCTTTGTTTACTCATGGCCCAACCTTTGTAAGTCACAAGAGGAGACATGTATTGACCTGTTTCTTCGACAATTGGTAAAACCGATTGACCTAAATCNATCCTACTCGTTTGATAGGTTGCCCAATTCCACGGCCCATCGATGACCATNGCGACTTTGCTAGCTTGAAATGCATTCTCCATCGTAACTGTTTGAACTCCTTGGTCGACAACTTGATGTTCCAATTCGAGATTTAACGTCCAATTCATGGCTTCGGAGGAACCTGGTGAATTGAGGGAAGGTGTTCCGTTTTTATCAAAAAGTTGACCTCCAAATCCAGATTGAACAGGGAACCACCAATACGGAATCTTGACCGGTAAGGCAAGGCCAAAAATGTCATCATAAGTCAACGATTTTGCTGCGTTTACAAAATCAGCAGTTGTCCAATTTTCATGAGGATAATCAACACCGCGACTATCGAAAATCGCCTTATTGTAAATAAGTGATAAACAATCCTGACTTGCAGGTAAGGCCATAAGGGAATGATTGTATCGCATTGCCTGCAATGAACGCGTTTCAAAAGTATTCAATTCTACTTGTGAGTAATGGCTTCTCATATCTTCTAGAAGAGGAAAACCGTTTACTCTTACATCGCCAATTTTTCCTAATTGATCAGATGAAAGGCGTATGATATCGGGCGCTTCNCCTCCTTGAGCGGCAGTCATGAANAGTTGATCGGCGTTACTATAGGGTACACCAGTCACCTCTATCTCAATTTCAGGAAATTCATTTTCAAACAACTCAATAGCATCAAGAAAGGCTCGTTCCTCTGTACTTCCCATAGCAAAAGTATGCCATACCTCTATCGAGTTACCTTCCTCATTGAGAAGATTATCCTCTGCTCCGANATTTGCCTGATTATTTTGTAAACAACCAGAAGTAAGCATCAAAAAAATAATTCCGATTCCGAAGAGTCGAGGATGATACATTGTATTACCTACATCTCTAGTTTTTCGTATCCAGATTGCATCCAATGGTAGCCTTCAACTACCCAGTCCAATAACAAATCAACCTGCTTCGATTCCAAACCAGCAACTTGACCAACCCGCATGAGAATATCTTTCTCTTCTTTGTCTATTTTACGATCTGCCAAGGTCATTAAGCAAGCATCCCTCAAAGCCAATTTTATGGTACGTGGTTGCATACTGGATAAAAGAGATTCTAAGTCCAAATCTATACTGAGGCTTTCTCGCAACTGTTGCCTTCTTTCGGGTGATAATAGTGTAGCACCTAGTCTCTGTTCAAAAAAAGACATTTCATCACGCGTGACATCACGGTCGGAACTTGCAAGGTGTGCGAGGAGTTGGCCATACCGAAACCTTTCAGCAGGGTCCATTTCATGAACAATGTCGTGGAGCATATCTCATGCTTGGGCTTACTATTCATGAGAGTTTGGGTTTGAAAGTGGAAAAATTGCATATACTCCTCGCACTAGCCCTCAACGAGGCTCATGTCTAACTGGAAATGCTTATTCATAACTTCAATCTTCTTTTTGGCTCTTTTTCCCTTATCCGTTCAAGGGACAAGTGAAAATGACACTTCCCTAGAAGCNAGAGAAATTCAGGCCGTTTACAATGAAAATGAAACTACAACAATCACATGGAGAAACATCGATACTGACATGTACTCACTCATTGATGAACTAAAGTCAAGCAATTACTCAGTGCTTAGGTTTGATGAACCAATTACAATTTCAAATTATCAAAATGCTGAGGTCATTGCTTCGGGCATNCCTGCCTGTAAGTTAGATGACTCCGGNGATGATTGCAAGGGCAAGAATCATCAATGGCACTTCCCAATTCCACCAGACATTTCCGGACATTATTATTATGCAATAACAACCACNCTCTCAAATGGTTCAACAAGTCAAAATCTATCGTTTGGAAATGCTTCTNTGACAAATCCAGTTTTTGAATATGGATCTCCAATCACNTCACCATATGCGCTATCGGCATCGTTCAACAGCACTANCTCAAAAACATCCTTGTCGTGGATTGATATCTCATATGTTCGTCCTTCTTTTGGCACCGAACATTCAACGAGCATATGGAAACATAGTGAGCCCGTCACTGCCGAAAATTGGAACAATTTACAAAANACAAAGGTGATTGAAAATCTGAGCCCTGAAATACAGTCNTTTGAAGTGTCAGTTCCTTCATTAACAAACAGTTCCACATTCTACACTGTGTTGCATGTAAAGGATGGTGTTTCAGACAAGAGATTTCTCTCAAATAATACCTTGACNACACCTGTCATTGAAGACAATATAGGAAGTGAAATCATCGGAGATTTGCAAATATCATTCTCATATGAAAATGGNATTACGAATCTTAATTGGACAGATNCTGTCATGGAAAATTCAAATCATTCTGTCGAAATATGGCGTACTTCAAACCTCGAATTACAAAATTTAGATGATGGAAATTCNGAGCGAATCNCAACNGTTTCTGCTACCATTCACAATTACAATTATACGGTTCCAAATGGCACATACGGCGAATTTTCTTACACACTGCTTGCGATTGACGAGTACGGTAATTTACAGGANGACTATGCTAGTGCGCCAATGAACANCGTATTTGAAAACACCATTTCTGATTATGAAAACATGATTACAAATCTTACTGCTTATCATGAAAATGGTAAAACGTATCTGTCATGGGACGAACTTGAGAACCATCCAGAAGCCGTGTACAGAATATGGCGATCTGAAGCAGGTGTAATTGACGTGTCTAGTATCAATCAATCAACTGCCATTTTAGTTAATTCTGTTGATTCAGGAGAAGGAAATTACACGCACGTGATTCCAGTTGGATTTACNGGAAACGTATGGTATGCTGTCACNGCAGTCGCTTCTTTTGGNACATACAACACCACTGTTCACCAATTAGTAACATTTGAGGGAAGAAATGCGATCGATATACCGATTGTCGAAGATACTGCTCCACCTCTAAGCCCAACGGCATTTTCAGCCACTTATCTGACAAATGGAACTGTTAAGTTAAGTTGGACTGGCGTAGTTGGTGAATCAAGTACATCATGGGAATTATATTCTCGAAACGATGGTTCAACTGATGAAATCGAATCTTGGGAACTCAGAAGGATTGTCACAAATAATGGGAATACGCAACACACTATCTTCCTTTCAAGTGAAGCAGAAAGCGGCGAGATGAAATCTATGCAATATGCTATCAGCGGTGTAGATATATTCGGAAATGAGATTTCATATACCAATTGGGTAAAGAGCGTTTTCATTGACGAAGATAAGCAATTTCCAGAGATTAGCCTGAATATTGTGGATGCATCAGGAACCATCGAATCCTCTCGTTGGTTCAATGGGGGAGAATTAAGCGAATTTTCAGGATTAAAACAAGGCCAGTATCAGATTAAGTTGCAGGCCAGTGAAACACTTGCTTCCCTTTCATACAGAATAGATGATGACACAAATGAGACTTTTTCCCAAATAGAAAACAATATCGCGTCATTGCCTTTTGAACTCAACAATCAAACTCTAGAAACAAAATTTGTTTTCAAGGCGATTGACATGGCTGGAAATGAAGTTGTCTTTTCTGTAACGATATGCCACACTTGCACACATTCTTCAAAACAAACGGAAACAGGTGATTCGGGTACTGAAATCGACAAAGAAAACGTCGCTACAAAGTCAGAAAAGCAAAACATGAGTGACGATATGATTCTCATTTCGGCCTTAGTCGCCATAATATTAATNTTGCTTGTNATGCTTATTGGAAGAGGAAAATCGCAAAAGGACCAGNCGAGCAAACTGACTGGATTACCTACNAAATCAGAAGATGTNTGGCTTGCCAAGTATATCAACAAGAAAAATTAGATTCTTTTTTTGATAGGATGAAGATATGCTCTTTTGTCCTCAAATCTTGAGGTTATTTTCTCGGCTTTTTCCACCCGCTTCCGGTCTTCATCTGGAGCATATCTCTTGTCTCCAAAAATGATTAATGCAGAGATCAATAGAAAACCAGGAACTCCAAAAATCAATGACCAAAGGCCAGCAGAGAGATCATTTATGAAATAATCAGAAGAAAATTCTGTAATCAAAATCACCATCACAAAAATAATGATTCTAGTTACAGTAAGCCATGTACGAACGATTGCCCAAATTTCCTCTTCTTCAGACTTCATATNTGATTGGGTTCCCAAGTCAGTAAAAGTCCTCCTCATGCGAGGTCATCAACACATGATAGTTTTGATGCTTTTCATGCTGTACGCTCTCTGTCGTCGATTTGTGAACCCTTACCTGCATCTCCACCATCGCCAAAGTAAATCTGTTTCCAAGCTTTTAATACACCCTGACCATATGCCCATTGTGCGAGAAAAACAAACAAAGGTGCAACAAAAACGGTAGATAATGTTCGATGTGGACTGGTACCAATCGCAGCACCAACCCAACAAATGAGAACGTAAACAATCATGAGAGTGGCAGGAATATGAATGGCAAATCGTGTAGGACCCATTGGAGGAAATAGGGAGAAATCACTCACTACAACACCTAGAACCATACTCAATAGGGAGGCCATTACGATAAGAGGGAAAAACCCTATTGCGGTATGGGACCATGTCGCTATTTCTGGCCATCGTCGATTCGCAATCATTCGAGTGTAACCATAATTCCTCATTTGCTTCATGAATGGAATGAATGGTTTTCGCCTTCGATGCGGCATAACATTTGAAGGATCGATGAAAATCTTATGTCCCGCTCTTTGTATTTTAGCATCCAACACAACATCTTCTGCACCAATGCAACCTGGTTCAAAGAAATCAACTTCACGTAAATTTTCCATTCTATGGGCGCAATTTACTCCNGGGTTATGCGTGATTGGAACAAGTTCTCCTTTTGGCTGAGCCCCATATCTCGTNCCTGCGGTCATAAATCGTGTGCAAAATGATACATCTGCACATTTGGAGCCCCATGAGTCTTCATCAGGTGCAAAATTTGGACCTCCAACTGCTCCTACCTCTGGATTTTCAAACCAACGAACAGTTTTTTCAACCCAATCCAATGGAGGAATNGTATCATCATCTGTAAAAAGAACGAGGTCATGTTCCATTTGCCTCAGTGCAAAATTGCAAGCGTCTGCTCGATTCCGAGAAGGATCATCTAGCCAAGTAGCTCCGTGTTTCAAACTAACTTCCTTTGTATGATCTTTTGACTTTGAATCTGCGATAATAATTTCAAAGTGAGGATATGTTTGTTTTCCCAACCGTTCCAGCACAATGTCTAACTCGTCAGCATTGTTGATACTGGGAATCAACACNGCTACAGAATAGGGAGTCCCGTCGGGCTTCTCCAAGGGTTGTACTTCGGACACGTGTTTCCCAGCATCTCAACCTTCAAAACGGCTACGGCAAAATATTTCCATCCAAAATGACTTCGTATTGAACGTTTTTGAAGGTTTAATTCATAAGCCGTCAATTTAGGGGATATTCGTAGGGATGCGCCAATGTTGAATGTCACAGCCCGTCAAGAACTGATGCGAACAATTGTTGAAACAGTAAATGTCGTGGTTGAGGAAGCACGACTTGACTTTTCAAAGAACGGACTTGAAATTAGAGTTGTCGACCCTTCACATGTCGCAATGATTCAAATGAAGATTGATTCTGCTGCATTTGATACTTGGGACGTGAGTGATATCAAACTTGGTGTTGAGATAAAAAAGCTGAAAGAAATGGTTAGTTTAGCNGCTGCTAGTGAGTTGATTCACCTAAACTATAGCGAAGATATCGGCAATCTTACCCTGAACATTGGAAAGATTGACCGTAACATCCGTCCATTAGATAATTCAACATTATCGCCACCTAATCTTCCAAAACTCGAATTGCCTTGTGAAGTCAAAATTTCCGGAGATGCACTTGCTCAGGCCTTACGTGCTGCAATGATGGTAGGGGATTTNGTNAACCTCTCTATCGATGAAAATAAATTCGTAGTAAGCGTAAGCGGAGGAACAGATTCGGTCGTAGTAGAATATGATGGAGATGACGTAGAAAGCATCAGTTGTGATTCTCCGACTCGATCACAATACAGTTTGACCTACCTCATTCCTCTTGCAAAGGTTTTCAATTCCCTTGGTACAATCACACTTCAGTTTGGAGAGAACCTTCCTTTACGATTAACACTTGATTTTGACAATGGTGCTGGTTCTGTTGAATATTTCCTCGCTCCAAGAGTTGAAGGTGACCGTTAACAATCATTCAAAAGGCAGTCTGATTCTCTTCACCCATGGAGGAGAGTAAAACCCTTTGGAAGTGGATTTCTTCTTCGGCCTTCCTCGCAAGCATGTGTTGCTTCCCATCCGTCGTTCTTGTGATGTTTGGACTTGCATCTGCATCTACCGCAGCAGCACTCTCAGATCAATTGTATTGGGGTCCGTTTCGAAAATGGCTACTACTTGCAACATTTATTTTCTTGAGTTANGGGCTCATTCGTTACTTCAAGCAGCAGGGAGTCTGTACACTAGATGATGCTAAGCGAGAAAGAAAAAAAGTAATCAACGTTTCATTATTCACTTTTGGAATGTTTCTCATCGTTTACACGATCTGGAATTACATCATACTGGACCTCATCGGCATAGCCTTTGGAATCGATGCCTGGAAAGAAAGTTCGATTTGGCCCCTAAGNCTCTTGTTCGATTAACATCCAACTTTAAATTCTGGATNCTCAAGCATCTTCGAACGTATTTCTTTAATCAACAAATCCTCAGGATTTTCTGAGACTTCTGTGACGCGCTGCCATGCAATTGAAATTAAGAGGTCATCTTTAGTGAAAGTTACAAGTTTGAGGTCTAAATCATTCAGATTAATTTCTCTAGGATTCATGTGCATACCTAATTTTTTTNCTTTTTGAATTGCTTCTTTCTTGGTCCAAACCTCAAGCGCTTTTTCGGGCTGAATACGAAGCATCTCTAATTCTTCACCTTTCGCCATCATGTCAAAGGCGTTGGTTTGTATTGTTCGATCAGATGGCTCTATATCGATNCCAACATGAAAACCGGATTCAATCAGGCATACAACTGCAGCATTTTCACAATGACTGATACTTATATCAGGAAGGGGGGACCTCTGCCANGTCCCCTCAATCCACTGCAAGTATGGAGCACGTTCTTTTGTTCGACGNACTTCNAGATTTGATAAATTGTGAAATCCCCATTTTTTGAGGCCTTCTTGGAGTAGCCACCTACCTGTTCGGTGTTCTCGTTTTCTTTTTTCGGTAGCACGTGGAATATTTTCTTGAAAGATACTCTCCATATCACTGATACTTGNTGAGAGAATAAGCATCCTTGGCCCATGAGGGGGAGCAATGATTTGCATGTACTACCTCTTAAACGTAAACCGTTGAGATTCTGGAATAGGAGCCATAGATTTTAGTTTTAGATTCCTCAAAGCTACAACTGGAGAATCGTCCTCCCCGAAAATCGTCACATTATACGTTGCAACACCGTTGTCATCTTGTTTGAGGAGGAGACTTCTCAATCGAAGTCTCTCTCCTTTTTCTGGAACCCTAAGAATCGTTGACCATTCAATCCCAACTGGTAAACTTGAGAATTTGAAAAATTCCATACCAAGCAGGCCAGAATTTTGGAATGCTGCTTCGAAAATCATGGGGAGTGATTCAAGTAAAATCTCCTCTCCAGACCCCTCCTGAGCAAATAATTCAGAATTTGGTAATTGATTTCTCATCAATGCGATACCATCCAAGCCGGGATTTTCTATATCTCCTACGCCCTTCAAGACACCTCCGTGACTTTGAAACCGTGGACCGTGAAAATATCGTAAATAGATAAAACTTGGATGCTCCAAAAGTTCCTCATCGATCGGCAAGCCTACAGCAGGCATTTGCTTAATTTCATTTTCCAGAAACTGTGAAACATTTTCTCCNGATTTAATGAGTCGAACNACACCAGTATGATGTATCCTAGGTTCACCAAATTTTTCGCCTCGTGAATTGANTAAATCACTTACTATTCGTGATTTTACTAAGATGGTATTTCCTGACTTCGTTTGGATATTTGACTCAATACGAACAACAAGAGCTCCTTTCATTAATTTTATTGGCAAACCAAATTCGATATCTTGGAAACCTGCAATAGATGATCCATGGCAGAGTAATAACGCATTTTGAGCGAACATTTCCATAGCCATAACTCCGGGATGATAGGGTACTCCTTCTATGGCGTGATCACTCAAGAATGGATAATCTGCTACCGAAAGAGTGCATTGACTATGAAGGGTCTTTCCTTCTTCAGAAAGAATAATTTTGTCAATGAAAGGAAAACGTCTGGCATCATCCATCATCGACGCCATTTTTGGAGGTAATTTGAGAGGCGTTTCTCTAAATGAATGGAATTTATCCATTAGTCCCAAAGAACCACACACGAGTACTCTTCTTTTTCCACCCCGCATNACTTCATCAACAAAACATGAGACGCCTTCNCTAACGTCCAAGGTCTCGATGCCCGCTGCTGCAAATACAGATTCAATTGAACCTCTTGTGGCCATTCCAACATCTCTCCAACCAGTCCATCCTATTGCTATGCCTCTGGCATCTCCTTTTGCAGAAATGCGAGCCATTTCAGCGTCGAGGACACTATTCGCTGCAGAATAATCGGTCTGACCTCCGTTCCCGAAACGACCAGCAACACTCGTAAAGGCACAAACTACCGAAGGTACTTCATCGCATGCATCCAATAATGCTCTCAGACCATCAACCTTCACTCTGGTCACTTTATCGAAAGTTTCCCATGTTTTATCTGATACCAATTTGGAATCCTCAAGACCTGCTCCATGTACAATTCCGGTTACTCTTCGTTTGTTAATCGCAGTAGATATGGCCAATTTATCCATCACATCAGCAACATGATACTCGGCATTATTTCCTGATTTCTCGATAGATTGAATNGTTCTCCTAATATCAAGTGATCGAATTCGCTTTTGCCATGCACGATTCCACTGAACCATGGTCACTTTTCCATCGTGAGATTTTTCTACAAGTTCTTCTCTTAACATCATTCTTTTTTCATCAAGTTGCTCTTGTGTTAATTTGAGCCAATGTTCTGTTTCCTGGATTAAATTTGAACGACCCAGTAATACGAAAGTCGCTTTTGCATTCTTATTTGCATCGCTTAATCCAACTATTGAAGACGCNGTTACACCTGAACCTCCGCCTGAAACAACCCAAATATCATCCGAGNTGAGTGGAGTGGTTTCATCATCGAGATCTTCAGCAAAACAAACCATAGTCCATCTGCGATGATCCTTATCGATACCGATTTCTACATCTCCACCCAAACCAAACAGGTCATCCAACAGTAATTTAGCAGTTGAAGCTGAATCTAAAATTAATTCGGGATGTANATCAAACGCTCTACAACGAAGGTGTGGTTGTTCAAAGGCGTACGACTTGGTAACTCCAGATGCAGCNCAGGCTAATGAATTAAATCGCTCAGCATGATTTCCATGTCTTCCATCGAGGGCTGTGACACTTGCTACAAAACCATCCGTGTTTGAAAGTGAAGAATCCAAGGATTTCAATAGACCGAAGAAACTGTGTGCTGANAACATTATTTGTTGGGATGGAATAAGGTCATTGGACCATCTCTCACTCGTTAGTTGCAAAGGAGCGAGATGGATTAAACCACAAACATCTTCAAATCGTTCGGAGAGAGATGCNAGCTGTTGCTCATTACCTGGATCAAGTCTGCACACTAGCGAAGTAGATTCTTCCTGCCAAGATACCTTTTTCGCTCCTGGTTCAAGCCCAATGCGTATCACATCAAATCCACGTTCACGAAGCAAATCGGTCATTGAGTCTGATATCCCCCATTCATCTATTGTCAAGACGACTGTGCCGTTTACTGTCAAAGGTGCATTCGTACCAGGACAGGCTTCTATCTCAACTTGCCAACGACGNCAGCCTTGCAAATCATCTGAAATGTCTAACCTAGATTCGGTTGCAGGGATATCCTCAATGANTTCTTCGANAACTGTTTCTTCCCCTCGCATTTTGGCAATATAATCAAGAAAATGATTCAGCGTGGGATGTTCTGATAAAACAAAGGATTCATCCACTGGCAAAGAAAAAATTTCGCGAACATCACCCATGATTTCCGCTTGTTTGACGGTATCAATACCAAGTTCTCCCTCTAAATCTTGGTCTAACTCGATGAAATCCTCTGGATAACCAGTATGTTTGACAACAACGCCTACCAATTTATCCCTTGCCTCAGATGTAACATTTGATGCTATTTCTCTTGATTTGTGTTCAGACTTCGCCTTGGGGAAGGGGAGTTCGGATTTTACCAAGGGTTCACTTATCGGAGGAGGTGCTTCTACTGGAATGGCCTTTTCTCCTGGGTTTTGCATTTTGTCCACATAAGCGATGAAATGAGTCAGTGTTGGGTGTTCCGATAAAATGAAATTTTCATCGACAGGGAGTGAAAATAAGCCTCTAATATCACTCATTATTTCGGCTTGTTTGACAGTATCAATACCAAGTTCGCCCTCTAAGTCTTGGTCTAATTCAATGAAATCTTCAGGGTATCCCGTATGTTTAACGACAACCTCAATCAAGGCGTCTACAATCACTTTTGAATCACCATGGGTGTTTACAGAAGGAGTTTGAACTGCTTCAACCTCTTCAGAGATTTTTACCTCGAGTGGAATCTCAACTTGTGGTGTTTCTTGAACGGTTGTTGACCGAGGGGATATACCCTGTGACATGTTTTCAATGTACATAATCATGTGATTAAGAGTAGGATATTCTGAAAGAATAAAACTCTCATCTACAGGGAGAGAAAATACATCTCTGATATCTGCCATTATTTCGGCTTGCTTGACGGTATCGATGCCCAATTCACCCTCAAGATCTTGGTCTAATTCTACAAAGTCAGCAGGGTAACCAGTATGCTTCACAACCACTTCAACAACTTTTGTAATCAAATCTTGATTAGATGAATTCGTCAAAATATTCTGGGTGGTGATTTGAGACTCAACTGGGCTTTTTTGGACAGGTTGTTCTTCGATTTGAACCTTCTTTTCAACCATATTTTCCGCAAGTCTTGAAGATGCAACTTGAGTAGAAAAATCATAAGCATCTCCTGCAATACCACCATGTAAATTTTCATCAACATCGACATATGCAACAAGTTTCTGCTGAAGTATTCGGAATTGTACATCTTTGGTTTTTGCTTGATTTTGGTTCCATGAAAGTAATTTTTGTTCACTGATTCGAGGATTTACTATTGGCAATTTTCTAACCATAGAAAGTGCAATTTGGCTTCCAAAACCTGCACCAAACCGAATAGCATATTGAAGGTCTGGATACTCACCTCCCTTGGAAAGATTCAGTGAACCTAAAGATTCGTCTTTTTCTTTAAAGTTGGCAATTGGAGGAATCCTATTTGTCAGCATGCCATAAATCATGGATGCATCTTCAATTCCAACTCCCATTGGATGACCCGTGAATCCTTTTGTATTCGCAATAACCAATTTGTCGGTTGATTCAGTAAATGCTTTCCTTAATGCAGCAACCTCGGCCTGAGCTGAACCCCCTCTTGCGGGAGTGTATGTTTCATGAGAGAAAAATACTGTTTTTGAAGCAATTTGATGACGATTTATATCGTGCCTTTCCTCCATCTCAGTCATGAATTGATGAAACGTTTCAGCAACATGGTCGACATCAAGTCTTGTACCATGGAAAGCAGAATTAGCAATTCTTGTTCCGAGGATTTCGCAAATACCCTGCACGCCTCGTTCTATCGCATCTTCTTCCTTTTCAATAACAAAGGCTGCAGCACCCATACCCAATACCAAACCATTCCGGCGTTTGTCGAAAGGAAGGGCGACTTCTTCCACTATATTTCCAGTCGCAGCCGCACCTGAGGCCGCAAATCCACTTCCAATCCAATCCCATAAGTCATCACCGGTCACATCATCTGCTGAGATGATGACTACTCGGTCGCATCGACCCATCGTGATCCAATCTTCTGCAACAGAAAAAGCAGCCGTTGCAGAAGCACATGCCAGATTTATAGTAGTATTTGGGCCTCGGATTCCTACGTATTGAGAAAATTGACTATGTCCCATGTTAAGCACTTTGAACAAGAAACCACGATCGTAATTTCCATTTTCATCTGCTCCATTTTTCCCAGCTATTGCGAAGGCTTGTTGCAAGCCGGGGAAACAGGAAGAAAAAATGACGCCAGTCCTATCTCGATAAATTGAAGGAATTTCCCAAGAGCGGATAAGTCGAAGGCCGCCTTTTCCAACTTGTTCCACTGGGGTAAGAGGAATCCCTGCGTCTCTCAAGGCCAATAGCCCCGCAGCACAAGCAAGTTGGGTTGTGATATCCCAAGCAGTCATGATTTTTTCTTCCACGCCGAATTCATTGTTAAGATCAAAATCTGACTTAATGCCTGCTAATTGAGGAATATCTCCAAACATCTCTGCAGGTTCCATATTCACAGATCCATCCCTCCCTTTGATGAGCCGAACGATATTTTTGTCCAGTAATCTTTGCTTGTATTGGTCAGATACCTCGGAGATACAAGTTTCTCCATTTACCAATCTTTCAAAGACATTCGAATCGAAAACCTTCTCTCCGCCTGGCAACCCAAGAGAGACACCTGTAACGACGAGAGGAGATTCTTGCTTGTCCTGAACCCTGCGAATAGATATTGGAGAGGGGTTTTCGGATACTTGGTTTCTTTTGATCACATCATTAAAAAATTCTGAAGGAGGATGTTGTACCCAGGTCACAAAATCATGAGGGGTCTTAAATGAGGCTGGTTCAGCATCCATGTTTACATCAGATGTGCGCTTTATTTCAGAAATCACTTGCTTAACATCATTTGAATTCAAACCCAAACCTTCGACTAGATCTACTTGTCCATGACAAAATGAAGAGGGATAATGAGAATATTTTCCGATCACCGATTGTACGAACCTCGTTTTTGCCACCTCAAGCGTTACGAGAGGGGGGGCACTCTGTGTGTTCTCAGTCGTAATTGTTAGTTTTTCAGGCTTCGAAGATTGCTTATGGGCTTCAATTGGGCCTGCTCTAAAAGCTTCAGAATAAACGTCTGAATCCAGGCCCGGTTCATTTGGCAGTCTACCTGCAAGAGTAAGTGCACCGACACTGGTCAAAAAGGAGGTGATGCCTCCTTGTTTTGGATGATTGGTATTCAAAGCAAGGTGAGATTTCTCTTCAAGAATTTGGCTAGCAAATACGGTGAGGGCCCTTTTCGGTCCCACTTCAAGGAATACTCTTGCACCAGCATCATACATCGTCTGAATCTGTTTTGTCCATTCGACTGGCGAGGCCATTTGAGGAGCCAACTTTTCTAGGATCGAAGATTTTGCATCATCTCCACTATTCGGATAAAATTGTCCATCTACGTTTGAGGTGATGGGTATGTTTGGCCATTGAATATCCAAACTGCTCAAAAATCGATAAAGTGGTTCATTCGCTGGAGCTACAATTTCAGAATGGAATGCATGAGATGTAGCAAGTTGGACTGATTGGAAGCCTTCTTTTTCAAACAAAGATATTGCATGCTTAACAGGTTCTGTTTCCCCAGCAATAACCGTCATTTTAGGTGAGTTTTTGTTTGCTGCAATGACATATCCATCTATTGAACTAATGATTTCTTTTACTTTATCATAGGGAGCGGTAACACTCGCCATGAGACCTTTATCTTCAATCTCAACACTTCCCATTTCAGTACCTCGGGCGGCTGCAGCTCGTAAGGCACCGTCCATGTCTAGAATCCCCGATGACATCAATGCACCATATTCTCCCAGTGAATGTCCAGCAACCATGTCAGGCTGATATCCATATGCATTCAACAAGCGTTCAATAGCCAAATCTGCGGTGAGCATTGCCGGTTGTGTATATTCAGTTTGCTTGAGTTTTTGCTCTACTGATATTTTTTCTGATTCAGACAAGTTGTCTCTTAATACAAATGAAGATATTGTTTCTCCGTTTAATACATCAGACATCGTGATGTCTGCCTTTTTCCAGATATCCATCACAGGTTTGAACCGTTTAGACAAATCGTAAGTCATACCCACATACTGAGAACCTTGACCCGGATACAGATGGGCAGTCTTTACGCCAGATGGAAGTGGCGGCTGGTTAGAGACAAGTATGCTCTGTGCTTGCATGAACCCCCACTTTTTCTCATCCCCTAGGCCATCTATTGCCATGGTTTTCTTCTTACGGAATTCATTCCAAGACCGACATATAATAGCAACTCTAAATGGATCTTGCGCATCGAACTTAGCATTTGTTTCCAAGAAAGAAACAGACAAACGTGCACCATGAGGATCTTCATCGAAATTGTTTGATGGAATTTCAATTTGAGATAAAGTCCTTATTACTGAGTGGGCATCTTTGCCTGAAAGTAACAAGAGACCTCCTTCGATTTCCATTAATTCAGCGTGCGTCATCGTTGGANGAGCAGATGAGTCTAAAATAGAGGGAACTTCATTTAACCCTCCCGTGGAAAATAATTGTTCTCCACTGAGTACTGAAAGAGCCGCTTGGTGAGAATCAGTCCATCTTTTTGCTAGGTCTTTGTGATATGGACCAACATACTCCTCCATTGTAACNTGAAAATTAGTTCCACCAAAACCAAAGGCAGAAACGCCAGCTCTTCTTGGNATTTGCTCATCACTGTGAGACCAATCTTTAGATTGNATTGGTACAAAAAATGGATTTTTTGTCCAATCAACATTTTCATTTGGTGTAACAAAACCTGCACTAGGAGGGATAATGCCATTGTGNAAGGCAAGAGTTGTCTTCAGCATTCCCGCCATTCCAGCCGCAGCTTTAAGATGACCAATTTGACTTTTAATTGATCCTACTGCGACCTGATCGCCAGTTCCTAAGTTGGAAAAAATTTGGTTTAGTGAACCAAGTTCTGTTGCATCGCCGACTCTGGTAGAAGTTCCGTGGGCTTCGATCAATTTCACTGTTGCAGGATCATATCCTGCTTGCGCATATGCCCTCGAAATCGCTTGAAGTTGGCCTCTTTGGCTTGGCGCAGTTATTCCTTTGCCTCTTCCATCACTACTCGCCCCAACGCCTCGTACAACAGAATAAATTTGATCACCATCATCAATCGCATCCTGCAACCTTTTGAGAATCATCACTCCAGCACCTTCACCCATGACAAAACCATTTGCTCTAGCATCAAAAGGTGTTGAATGAGAGGGGGAAAGTGCACCGATGGCTGAGAACTTTGCATAAGTAGCGGCATCCATTGTTCGATCACTTGCTCCACAGACAGCCATGTTAATTTGTCGAGATTGAAGTTGTCTGCAAGCATCGACTAATGCGGCCATTGAAGATGCGCATGCGGCATCTGTGGTGTAATTTGGCCCCTGCAAATCCAATAGATTGGCGACTCTTCCAGCCACCACATTTGCTAATTCACCTGGCATGGTGTCTTCATCGATTTTAGGCAATCCTTCATTCCATTGCGACAAAAATGCTTCTGCATCAATTTGACCTGATTCGTTAGCAATTCTTACCGCTTGATCACCATGTATTCGAAGTGTAGCATGGGCACGAATCTCACCGCCAAGTGCATTCGCAAAAATAACGCCTGTGGAACTTCTATCAAATGGTTTCCCGCCGTCACCATATCCTGCATGGTTCAAGGCCTTGGCAGATGTCTCGACAGCCCATAATTGACAAACATCGATTTGTGGCAAGGTCCCCGGTGGCTGTTTCCACCTTCTCCAATTAAATTCAAAACCCTCAACAAAGGCTCCAATCTTTGAATATGTCTTATTCTCCATAACCTTTCCAGGTACTCCGTCTGGGTCAAAAAAATCAGTTGGATTCCAACGACTATTTGGAACATCTTTAATCGAAACATGAGCTTGTAATACGTTTTTCCAAAAGGAGTCGATATCTGGTGAATCGGGAAGAATACAAGACATACCCACAACCGCAATCGGTTCGAAGGGGCCTTGTTCTGAAGCAATCTGACCGTTTGCATCTTCCACGTAATTTGCCTCCTTAATTTTCCATGATGCTGCTGGGAACCATCGTGATGGAATATCCAGCATCTACCATGATGCATTGTCCTGTAACGCCAGAAGAAAGAGGGCTAGCTAACCATATGGCCGTTCCAGCAACATCTTCCTGTGAAACATTTCTTCTCAACGGAGCATTTTCTTCTACGTGGTCAAGAATTTTGTCAAATCCCGGTATGCCCGATGCTGCAATAGTTCGGATTGGGCCTGAAGAAATGGCATTAATCCGGTGGCCTTCGGGTCCAAGGTGACATGATAATTCTCTCGTCCAACACTCTAAGGCAGCCTTTGCCATGGACATGATCCCATAAGAGGGGACAAATCGAGTTGAGGCGGCATAGGTGAGCGTTATTGTTGAGGAACCCGGATTTAGATATGGTAAGGCAAATTTAAGACATCTTTGTAATGAATTAGCTGAAATTGTCATTGCAGTATTAATCTTATCATCGTCAACAAACAAAATTGGGCGGTCAAAACATTCCCGTGGCGCAAATCCAATTGCATGAATGAGTATGTCTGCTTTTATCCCTGGATTCTCCGAGGAAAACGCATCAAAGAATGCCTTAGTATCCTCATCAGTGGCAACATCAAGTGGATAAAATCCAGCAATCGCAGGTAGTTGCTCCCTTAGTTTGAATACACGGCTCATGAATCGTTTCTGAAAGCCAAGATGAAGCGTTACTCCAGCAGCAGCTAATTGCTTACAAATAGCCCATGCAATACTATCTTCACTGGCAACTCCAAACACAAAGGCGTGCTTCCCCTCTAGCCCAAGCATAAGACAACCTCGATTGAACAGGTGTTGTTTACAACACCTAGTCTTTGACTATTGCCATGAAGTGATGACAAAAAGGAGTGATTGGGGCGAGGAAGGAGGATTGCATCAAAGATCTTCAAAATCAAAATCAGATTCAAATTCATCATCGCCTAAATCTTCAAAATCGAAGTCATCGTCGTCGATATCAATCACTTCTTCAATTTCTTCTTCAATTTCCTCTTCAGTTAACAATTTTGATTGAGAAGACCCTGAACTCTTTCTAATAACCTTGGCGAGTACAACGAGTATTATGATAAATAATACTGCACCACCGGCAAAGACGGAGTACATTTCCACATCATCGCTGCTAAATGATTCAATTGCGCCTAATGCAGCATTTGATTCATCTTTTTCCAATGTGATTTTACATGAGATTTGTTGAAAACCATCAGTTTCATAATCATCATCAGGAGTTGCCCACATCGATATGTAGAATGTCACATCCATCTTGTTTGGAGCCGTCTCAGGAGCAACAATAGTGAAGCTATCTCTTTGGGTCTCACTGATTTTCATATTGCTCAATACTCGTTGGTTACCAGTATCGGTTAATGAAATCCCTGCTTTTTCAAAATTTACGAAGGAAGTTGAGGATTTATCCATTGTCTCATGAAGTTTGATGATAGCATTATGATTAGAACCCTCAAGATTTGAGTTTTTGGTAATGGTAAATGGTATGATNACATTTTGTCCTGACTTAAATGATTCAGTACACCCATTATCGAGAGTAAAATCGTAATTATGATACCATTCAATCACGACCTCTGAAGATTCGGTAGCTGTACTGCCTAAAGTACCGACTGGGACTACAACTGGCTCACTCCCAACACTATCGACAGTAGCAGTCATCTCCACTGTATAGGATGAAGTANCTGCCTCCATCCCCTGACTACCTCTGACCGAAACCACGACAACTTGTTCCTCTCCCGCAGCCAGTTGATATGGGCCCTCGGGTGAAATGTCATAAGAAAAATCGCCAGTTGAATTTTCCTCATTAACTTGGAACGATACCTCTTCTGCAAGTTGATAGGTGTTGGTAATTGTACACGTAATTTCTACATCTTCATATTCACCAGGTCTAACATCCATGAGGTGCTCTCCGTTACTCCCGCTACCATCATCGCATTCCAAAGTAACGTTGGAAACAACTTGGGCTTGCGTACCATAAGAGAAATGTGCTAATGACAATAGAACCATCACTGATACCAACTGGTGAAGGAACCGCATGATAAGCGCAACGAGAACCTAGTCAAGAAGTTGACTCTTAGAAGTCGCCATAAATCTTCTTTGGCAAAGTAGAATGCGTGTGCCATAAGATTTCAGAATCGATGCCTTTTTCCATGAGTTGTCTAGTACGTTTTGGCACAGTTTTTGGCCCTAAGACAGCGCCAGGCCTCTTTGGGTCGTCCATGTAATCAGTTTCGAGAAAAAAACCNCTTTTGTTTTCCTGTAGAGTAGAAAGAATTTCATCTACTGATCCTTTTCCCGCAAGAACNCTTGGAGTAAGCCCACAAGTATGGCTATCTGCAATATTTGAAGGCGCATAATGCCGCACCAACTTTGAGCGATCTAAACCGGCTTTATCTGCCATTTCGGCCAACTCAGCATATGTTTGATTTGAATCNCCTTCAACATGNAGTTGAAGAGGAATATCCTCTTTCTTTGCAAGTTTCATGGTTTCAAGTAAAAGGGCATTCGAACGGTTCCAGATGTCCTCGCTGACCGGCCAATGGGGCCGCCCTACCTCACCAATTCCATGCGCTTTTTGTTCGTGAANAAAATCAAGAGCNGCATCGATACTATTCCAATAGTTTGTTTCTGCATCAGCGCCCAAGGTCTCAAATTGGTGGGCAAAAGCGGCGGGATGAGGGCCCAATATGACTTTGACACCTAGTCCCAGTTTGCGAGTCGATTCAGCCATTTGGATGGTTTTTTGGTAAGCATCAACATGCCCTTTTTTGGTAGTAGGTGGCTGTGAAAAATCAGGGCAATGGACCAATATTAGGTGAGTACCACCAGTTTTTTGAAAAATTTTAGCCGCTTCAACATGCATACCTTTGGGGTTCATGTGGAAATGATTGTCTAAAATAGGCCCATCATATATCATGNCTTATCCTCTAAAGTACACTTCATATCCCTAAAGAGACCTAACCAATGAACGCCAGCCATTGCAACAATATTTGGATGAGTTGCTTGAAGGGCGACACATCTTCCAGAAGGCCATATCAGTAACTCGAGATCATGACGCGTGTCTTCGACACGCAAACATCCAAGTCGGTCATCAAAATTGGTCTTCCCACTACCCAGTTTAGATTTCACATTTTGAAAATCAAACCGGACTGGGAAATCGAATGAGGCTATAACCGGACCCGGCTCTGCAATGAGGCCAGTATCGTCTCTACCCAAACGCAATAACACCTCTTTAGCAGCTGCTGTGGCTGCTTCAACACGGTGGACTCCATGCACAATGATTCTTCCCTCTTCATCNATAATGATAGTAGCCCGAGGGTTTTCCAAGGCTTTGATCACTACTTTACCNGAGGGCTGAGCATCCAATTGCTCAATNACTTCTTGATGGCCCACGGGTTCAGGACATACAAAACGAACAAGTTGATTTTCNACTCTAACTTCAATTCCACCAGTCATTTATCACTCCTCCTCTGTCATAGCCGAAGTTGCATTCAAAAATGAAACCTCCTCCGGCTTGGGATTTTGATTTAGCTCATTTAACAGAGTNGTTCTCCAAACATGATTTACTGGAATCAGTAGTCTTGCGTTTGAACCATGTATTGATCTCAAGTCAGCCAATGCACCTCTGATTCGTTGTGAAAATCTCCGATCCCTTGCTTGGTTCAATTCTAGAGAAGAACGATCCTGTAGCATTAACCACCAAGTGGATGAAAGAACGGAAGCAACGAGAAAACCAGGATCGTCCGAATGTTCTGGCATCNTGCCATGTTTCTTGACGAATTTGAATTTCTTTCTCCAAGAACCTCCAACTCTTATCATGGAAAAAAGTCGTCGAAATTTCGTCATTTCTGATGCTTCGTCAGTTAAGTGTTGAGACCAACCATCATCATCCATATCAGGTTCTGCGAAATAAACAGGTCTATCATGAAGGAAGGCGAGCCTCTGNAANCTNCTNGGNTCNGGNTCGGGAAANCGACCAACACTTANGTGNTTTAATTGNGTTAATTCATCNANGTAGATGCCNGTTATGCCCCCACCNAGTAACGCACTTTCCANATTNACACCAGGATCTTCNCGTTCNTANTTNTCTTCCTCNTNCCATATNGCNANTTCAGAAGANGATGTAAGNAAGCATANNCCNTCCCANTTTTCCCTNNTCCTCAGNGCTCGAGGATANACCATGGTGGGAANNACTGCGTGGAATATGACCTNNCCNCCATCAGGATCGGCCCAANGTACNTCTTGCCAAGAAAGGTCCATTCAATCAACCGTTGTNTNTTACCCAATCTTGTAATTGTTCTATTGACCANCCCATGTCAAAGTAACCTTGAATGGTGGCTTGATCCCACTGAGGGAATAATTGCAATGCACGCTGCATTTCTGAACTAACTCCTCCATATCCACCAGTTCCATAGTCCGTTGCCGTGGTATAATCGGAGCTTCCTCCACCTGATGCATCATAACTTCCATATGACTGCTGAGGAGCCACATAGGCTGATTGTTCTGGCAAATCAACAAGATCTTTCTCATCATCTTCGTATTCAAATTCACTTTCGCCACTTCGCCTCACTAAAACAACTATCACAACAAGTAGAATCAGTACTAAGGCCGCTAAGCCAGAGAAGAGAATTGTGGTCAGCCCACTGTTATCTTGTTGCGAAGATACTCTAACTGTGAAATCCTTCTCAAATGAGGATCCATTCCACAACTCTACCGTAGGGTTATTGACATCGACGATGAAAAAGTACATACTCGTCGTTGGGTCAACAAACTCTTCTAGTTTTACTGTAACTGTCATTGATTCACCTGCAGGAATATCCTGAGTCGTAATTGAAGTTTCATTTACGGGAAATCCATTTTCAATGACTGAAAACACTGCAAGTGTTACATTTCCGGTTCTTGTTCCTGCGTTCAGCAAATTAATATCGAGTGAAACAGCATCTCCCACCGCAGGTCTTTCTGGAGTCATCTTTACCGAATTTATGCTAAATGACGCCTGGTCAAATTCTAAGCGGTATGACGAACGTGCGGCATCTGGTCCATCTGTTGAGGGCTCCAATGCCTGAACTCCATTATCTGTAAGACCTCCTCCGTCAATCGACCAACCAGCTGAATCACTACCTTCAACCCACATGTATAATCGTACATTTGGACCAATGTTGGTTTTATCGAGGACGAAATCAGATGGCCATAAGTCAACACAATCACCAGATAATACATAATCTCCACCAATGATTTCGACACTTAGAGGAGATGAGAGAGGTTCCCAGTCATACTCATCATCGTGCACAGACCAGTACTCATTTTCTACTGGATCCGTAAAGTACCCCCACTTGACAAATACGCTGCCAGATTGGATGTAAGAATTCTCTTCCACCTCTACCTCGACATCAACACAATCAAGAGTCGAAGATGGCATAATAGTGTCTATCGTGTTTCCATTGGAATCTCTAGCTCTCCATGAGTCTTCAACGATTTCTGGACGTTCTCCATCGATTTTTATGACAAACATACCACAGCCAAATTGGTCCGAACCAGCACATTGCACATCGGTTAGGTCAACAGCCCCATCGGGGATATCGACCAATTCAAACCGGTAAACGTACTCGTTTGGTTTAATTGGTGCTTCGATTGGGATAGCGAAACCGCCACCTTGAATGATGACATCAATCGTTTCTGCTGCATTATCAAAGTAATTTTTCCCATCACCAAAGGCTTGCTCACGTGTAATTCTCATAGTCATCTTGTCTTCTGGCTGAATATATACGCCGCTAGAATATCCATCTGTAAACACATATTGTCCTTGCAGTAGAATGATATCACCGGGGAAAACGAAGGAATTTGACAAATCGGTCGCAACTGGCTCAACAGTATCAATCAACTGCGGAGAGACGCCAGCCCTGAAATCGAGTTTGAATGAATCGCTGTATGTCCAGGATTGTATCGATGAGCCAACAACAGGAGATGGTATGGCTGTAGCATAATCCTTTATCCTCAATGTAGGATTGAATATCTCATTTCCAATGCCTGGAATGTTCCATTTGAATTGAATCGGGATATCAATAGTAAATTCTGAAACAAATGGGTCCACGACTGGAGCTCCTGACAGATCTAAAATCTGGGCACCATCAGTTCCGTTTTCATCAGCCTCAAGCACAGATATGTATGGAGTAGGAATGTAAGCTGTGTTGTTTACCGGCCAATACGTAATGATGAATTCCTCTGTATAACCAAGACTAATTGAAACATACTCGATGTCGCTCCAGCCATTTCCGTCTCTTGCAGAAACTTGCAAATGGTATGTGTTTCCGGCGTACATGGTCGTATTCCATTTCCCTTCATACTCCAATTCCCCAGGATTATACAGAGGCGCTCCAGAAGAATTAACGATAGTCATGCCATTGATAATTGGTGATTGTTTGGACATCGAAATGTACGTGATTAAATCATTTTCAAAACCTGCGCTGCCTCCATCAATTGAATTTCCGGCTAGATCAAATCCTGAAATATACAGACTTACTCTTCCCTCTGGATCCATTCCACTGTTTTCAAGGTCACTAATTATTCCTGAGTAATTCGCTATTGAGTAAGCACCGTCGCTCTGAATTTCAACCAAACGATATTCATTCAAATCTGCGTTCTTATCTCCATTGGCATCGTCGGCTCCCTCAACCCAATAATGAAGTGTCAAGGATTGAGGTGGATTTGGAATGTCTTGGGCTGAAAATTCAAACCTTTGGGCTGAGTTAGGAGGTATCCAGGTGTTATCATTCAGGGGCTCCCACAGCGTTCCTCTCTTGACCTGAATCTCTGTGATTCGGGGCGCATAATTATCAATTGAAATATTAAAATCGATGTAACAATCTCCATCAGAATCCCAATCTTGATTCACACAAAGCGTATCTCCTCCATCGTAGCCTGAAATATTTAATCGATATGATTCAGTACCTGCTGCATCGAAACCAAGGTCGACATTCCAGTTGAAATCGCCTCCAATTGGCCCTGATATATTCGCAATCTCAGTCCAATTAATGATTGGACTATTTTCCACCATCGTCACATCTCTTCGCTCAATAGTTAGGAAATAAGCAGAAGGGTCAGGGCTTACATCCAAATCTTCTAGTCGAATTTCTCCAGTGAGAATGATATTTCGACTGGAATTAGCAGAAGTTAAATCTTGGACTTCACCGGCAGTATTTTTCAATGAAAAGTCGATGATTTCAATATCATTTTCCACGGCATTTCCATTTGTAGGATCAAGAACAATGGCCCCGGGAACACCTCGAACGCCATTTGATGCAATCAAGTTTGCATAAATCGTCAAAATTTCAGTATCGTCCCAAGTGGGATTAAGATTGAAGCGCCACGTAATTTCTTTTGTAGATGATTCAAAAGTAGGGGGATCACAATTTGACAGAGACACGAAGTCTAATTCGTCTATTGCTTCTATAAATCCTTCTTGGAAGGAATAGGATAATTCTACCACTCCTTTACTTGATTCCATTCTAAGCCTTGCTTCTGCAAAGGTTGCCTGTGTTGAAGAATCTACAGAATGAGTAGTGAGAATTTCGATCACATCTCCACTCGGATAAAGGCCGACAGGATTTCCTGTAATGGCTACAGTTGATTGATATCCAGGCTGGGTTTGTATTTGTAAACTTGAAAGTGAAATGGCGCCACCGCTTGATGCCTGCACCTTAATGGGGACCTCTACGGCACTTGTGCTGGATTGCCCAAGAGCAATGCCTTGATTCAATTCCCTATTGATGCCGTCCATATTTCCAAGAGAAACTGACCAGTTATACATGATGTCTAGATTTTTAATGGTAAATGAAGACCCAGTGCTTGCGTTATTATTTTCCGCAAAGAATTCGAAATATATCCATTCATTTCCGTATTCATCTGAATATCCTACGGGTAATGCTGGATTTTGAAGTAATGAATTGAGAGCATTCGTGAAACCTACCTCATCACCTAGACTGCCATAGCCAAAACTGGTAGCATTTGAGAAATTACCAAGGCTCTCAGAATAAAAATTTGATTGGAGAGATAGTGAAAAGCCCGTATCATTATGATAAACTGAGTTTTCATCAATGATGAAGTCTGCTAGATACACTTCAGCATCTCGAGGGAGCATGAACACTGCACCATCTCCTTCTCCAGAGGCATCAATTTCAACGGTTGACTCTGTGCCGGCAAGATTTTCACCGCCCGCGATAACTGCAAAATTCTGTTGACGACCGAACGAGCCGAACCCCGGCTCGGACATTGCCCATTCCAAATCATTATCAGCGGCCACATCGATAGAAACTGCTTCGGAAGTATGGCCAAATGTCAAATCAAGATATGCATTTTCCACCACGCAAAAACCTTCAACTGAGACTTGAGCTTGTATTGAGAAAGCCGAAGAGGGGAGATTGATGGTTTGTCCGTTCGATCCTGATAATTTTGTGGCGAAGTTTTCCCCAGTAAAGATATCAACCATCACGTCATCGATGCATACCGAATCAGCTCCTACAAGGATNTCGGCAGACACGACAGGGTAGCTAAACCGATTCAAGGTCCTAGGGGAGGAAAATGATTCATCCACCGTATTAAATTCAATTGGATACGTAATGGCTTCACCAATATCTCCTTCAGCTTCCCATGTGCCTCCAAATTCAACATCATTGAAACTTGTTCCCACTCTGGTTCCCAAAGAGTAACCATAGAGAGTAGGAGATGTAATTCTATCCGCACCCGACTCAAAATTAAATTTCAAATCTATATATGGATAAACACTGGTATCAATATCCCAAAGTTCGATGATTGACCCTGTCAATCCCGACATCGCATTTCCGTTTCTATCGATGACAACTGAACTATCTGCAGTAGACAAAATATCAACAGAAAAGGAGCTTGAGGGAGTTTCTTTAAGATCAAGACTCAACAATCCAAAACCATCTGGATTATCTGGGCTTACGATTTGAGCACTTCTCGATGTGTGTTTAACCCATGCTGTTTGAGGAAGAGGGTCTCCGATTCTGAAGTCGTCGATGTACCATCCCGGCATGGTACTATTCGCATGTTCTCCATTGATGTCGTTGAATTCCATTACAAATTCCAGTTCAATGGTTCGATTCGCATGTTTTGATAAATCCAATGAGAGTGTACCCCATCCGTCTGATTCGCCAGTAACGGCTCTATCTCCTGGGTTGAGACCATTACATCCAAGAGAGATTTTTCCAGTACCAGTTCCAACAGGAGCTAGCCCACCTGTACCGGTTGTTGGGTCGAAATTTTTCAAAAGTGTAGCCTGCGATAATGGTGAATCGAAATCAAAAGGAATCACTGACCAACCAGCCCAGGAGTTCCCTCCATCTGTCGAATTACGAACTTTCACGTATCCGCAATCATGATAATTGTATTCCCACGTAGAGCCTCCTGCTTTGGATTTACTCCAGTGCATCCCAAACCATGTCGAAAAATGAGCTGCAGGAGAGGTGTGTGGGACCTCTAAAGGAGGAGATATCATGGAATAGGTTGCTGCACCTGGAGAATCGTCCGTGTAGTTATTATTTGGGTCGGAGGGGCTTAATCCAAAACACCAATCACCTGAATTACAATTTTCGGGAATTACGGTACCATCTGTGAAGTATGCGTGTCCAAATCCGCTATTTGAATAGAAACCTGCAGTATCGAGTTCAAAATCGGTTCCAAAACCATTGCTTCCTAATTTTATTCCAGCGTCTTCTGAAACTGAAAAATGACTGAAATTCGAGTGATCTAGTACTACTGAATTGTCCCAAAGTCCTGAACCAAGTTGCGTGACGACGGGGTTGTCTAAATGCCATGTTAACTCTCCTGAATGTGTCACCATGTCAGTTGATACAGTGAATTCCGCCGTAGTGACAGCCTCATCTGATGGTAAAGTTACTTTTCCTGAATTTAAATTGATGAAAGATTGAGAATCATCGAGAATCACTTTTATCTCAGATTCATTATTAGAAAATGTTGTCACATTACTTGCTGATGTCACCAAGGGAGTCAACAACATCAACAATGTCATAAAAAGTGCCAGACTGGTCTTTGATTGATAGCGCAAGTTACCCCTCATCTCGACCCAGCATCTCTAGGCATAAAAGAACAACGGGGTTTTGTCGATTTCACATGAGTGCTTTGGGTCTTATACTGCGTTTTTCATGAAAAATAGAATTTTTCGTTTTACAAAAACTGAAACAGCCTACTTATTTGAATAATGTAAATCTAACTCAAACCCCACAAAGTATCTGATTTTGAGTGAATGGCTTGAATATTATGGGTTTTCTGGGTGCAACATGGAGCCGTTTAGTACTGAGCCAGTAACTTTGATTGAGGAAGTGTTTCCTCAGGATACAAATGCATATGATACCCTCTTTGGAGGAAGGCTCTTGTCACTCATGGACAAAGCAGCTGGCATCACATGCTCAAAATTTGCTCATCGGGAGTTTGTTACAATTTCCATTGACACACTCGAGTTTAAGGCTCCAGCAAGACAAGGGGATTTGATTGAGGTTACCGGAAAGGTGGTATTCACCAGCACACACACCGCATGCACAAAAGTAACAGCTTATGCGATGAACAAATCAAATTGGTCAAGGATAATGATTTGTCAAGGTTATTTCTTCATGGTGGCTATCGATAATCAGATGAGACCGATACCTATACCCCAATTTTCGCCCGAAACAGAGGAAGAACGAAAAGAGCATGCTAATGCTGTCGAGATACGAAACCACCTGCTTCGGAAGAAATCTGTTTAACTTTCTAACGTTGGCAAGTCCATATGTGAAATCTTTTTCTGTATCTTCGTTTCTGTAAGATCCTCAAAGGAATCTGGAATCGGTTTTGTCGGTTGGTCCAAATGTGCGGTCATAAGTTCCACATGCTCTTGATTCAAAGGACCTGTGTGGTCCGCAGCCAATGACTGAATCTGGTCAGAAAGTTGTGCCCTTTGATTTCGATTGGCTTGCAATCGAAGTGAATCTGCTGTTTTCGAGGATAAAAGCCGAGAAATCGGACGATTTCCGAATATTTTTCTCTTCAACTTGCCCTTGGATTTTGGCAAATTAGGCGAACGGAANTTGAATCTTCGNGGAACTCGACCATTTACTATTCTTGAAACATGTGGGAACTTTTCGGTCTNCTCAGGATTCATTTTCTTGAGTGNATTTATTTCTGATTCATTTTTNCGNGCNGANGCAACTAGAGAGGACGTTTCTTGATCCTGTTCAAGATTGAGCTCNATTTGGACATCTGGTTCTGTTTCTAATGTATTTTGATCGGGAATGTGTGCGCCGTCCGCTCCAACNAAAGAAGGGAGATAGCGNTGTGGAGGAGAGGTGAATTGNGGTTTATTTTGGGCTGCGAGATAATCTTNTTGAGGCCAATGATCAAAATGTTGTGANGGGTGTGATGTCGCATACTCCTGGCGATACACTCCAGGGTACGGGGCTTGAGGCTGGACCGTTGATGGCTGAGAGTGATCGCGTCTTGTGTGGAGGTTTTCTCTCGATCGATGAAGTAAACCAGGAGGTATTTCCTTTTGTGTATTAGAGGATTCGTTGACATCGTTAATCCATTCGGGAAGGTTCATGTCAGGGCGAAATGAAGTATCTTCTCCGAGAGTTTCTTCTGTATCAATTGTCTGCTGTAAAAAAGCTTCAATCGCAGGGTTTGTCTCCATAACGGATGGCTCTATTCTTCGATTTTGTTCAAGTTGTGAGGTTCGGGGATACGCGGCTTCCTTTGATAACAGTTCAAGCCCACGTCTTGCATCTGCCATTGATGCACCATCCTGAAGTCGTTGAATCATTGTGCATAATTTCATCAGAAGAGAATCATTTCCAAACACTGAATGGCAATCTCCCGCAATCGTATCAAGAGTAAGGGTCGGTCTTTTGGTTAATAGATGGCCTCCTGAAAGAAATAACCCCAGACCTGCAGCATACATCTGCAACTCACCATTTAATGTTCTCCATGCCATCCAGAGGCATAATAAACCGATAACTGCAAGCCAACCAGGAATCAGATTCGTATGCGTATGGTGCATTCGTTGGATACCGGATAATTGCAAATCTAATGCATGCCCTGAACGGCACTCGAATGTGATTTGGGACTGAGATAATCTGGCCTTAACCCTTCCTTTGTAACCCCCAAGCGTAAGCGAACGGAAAATTTCCGCTTGTTCGCTCCCGCTGGGGCCAAAAGCCCTAGCGTCAGAGTGCATCCAATCCATACTGAATATTCTTAGGTTAATAAATCACCGGAAGTAATCCCATCAACAATGGCCAATTATTCACGAATTATTTCTTACGAATTAACTTAATTTCACCTAATATTCTTGGGATGGAATCCAATTGGGTCAATAATATATGTTTCAGTTCTGATGTTCTGACCATGAATGGATTTTCCCACTCGATTTCGCAGGTTTCTGAAGTATTGGTTACCCTCCCGACAACAAATTGTAAATCCAAACTTGCATGAACAACATCGTCTACATTGATTCTTTTTTTCTGGAATGGCGAATAGTGAATCTCCGTTGTTGAAACCATGTGCTTTTCCAGCCCTGTGGGTTGTTCTACTTCTCCAGATTTGGACAAAACCTCCGGATGCGTAAGTATACTGCCATTAGAAAAGTCTGAAGCATTGCCATTTCGAAGGGCTAATCCTACTCTGTCTCCAGAAAATGATTGATTAACATCCATATCCATCACCTGAAGTGATTTTACTTCTGCTGAACCCCCTGATGGAAATACCGATAGGCGGTCATGAACAGAAACCTTGCCGGATTGGACATATCCAATCGCAACTAAACCGATGCCCTTTACCTGAAAGTATTGATCAACAGTGATAGCAAGTGGTTGCTGTGAAAGTTCTATCAATTGAGGCTTAATATCATCAAGCATAGAGTAGAATTCCTCTCGCAAAATAATCCCATCTCTATCAGACTCCCGCCATTGGTTTAGCCCGACTTGCTCGAACATCATTTTAACCTGTTCTGGGTCAATCCATTCTCCGTTTGGAGGATTGATAACATACTGTCCTTTGGAAATTCCTGACGATGCAAAAGCGATTAAAATCTCGCCAAAATATCTGTCCAATGCTTCGATTTCAATAAGCCCTATTTCAGCAACAGAAAGTGCAGAAAGAAGTGGGCGTAATTTATCTGGATACTTCACTGGCCGAATGATTGAAAGTATATTTTGCTCGTCCCCATTCATCTCTTTGTGGACATAGGTTTGAACATCTCTTGTTTCTGTTGACTTAGCGATTTCAGACGCCAATGCATCAGATCCAATCATTGCGATATTGAGAACTGGCATTTATTCACTTTCCTGTTCCAGTCATTTTCATGTAAGACTCGATTCGTCCAGTGTAAACTCCCTCTTCAAGTAAATGCAATGCATTTACTCCAAAACTCTGTAGTGTAAAACTCGCTGTCACGGTCGCATGAACTAACGCAGATTTTAGTTCGTCTAGCGAGACTTCACCTTCACCTAAGGCGAGTCGGCTTGCTAAGGTTCCAGCGAAAGTATCTCCGCAACCAGTTGGATCTACCACTGTTTCTGTTGGGAATGCAGGCAAAACAATTAACCCATCAGGGTGGATTGCAAGTACACCATGTTCCCCTTTTTTGATAATTAGAATGCCGTCGTTCATCATTCCACGTACTTTATTTCCTGCCCTAACGAGGTTTGAATCTCCTGCGAGCATCTTAATCTCTCCATCATTCAATACGACAATATCGACTTTCTTCATGACATTAAGAAGTTCTTTGGATGCAATATCAATCCAAAGATTCATGCTATCTAAAATAGTGCACCGAGTAGGTTTTGTTTGTTCAATGACCTGGTTTTGAAGCGATGGATGTAAATTTGCACAGAATGTGATTTTTGGCTCCCGCATCCCAGCTGGCACTTGTGGATTGAAATGTTCAAACACATTCAAATGTGTTTCATGCGTTTTGGCTTCTGCCATATCCCCGTGATAAGAACCAACCCACCGGAATGTTTCTCCATCAGCAACTTCAATCCCACTTGTATCAATCCCAGCAGATTGGAGTAGTTTCATGTCAGTTTCTTGGAAATCCTTTCCAACAACACCAATCAGTGCCACACCATCACCTTTCTGACGGAGGTTGTGGAATGATGATGCAAGTCCAGCATATGTTGCAGATCCTCCGAGTAAATTTTGGAAATTACCTTCAGGAGATTGTACGGAATCGTAAGCTAAACTGCCAACAATTAGAATGTCCATTCAATCACTTCCCTACCAATTCTTGATGCTGTTCAATGTACTGAATGGTAATATCACGACTATTGAAGTCCTTTTCATCCATAATCATTCGATGTAAGGGCACAAGATGTTCTACTCCAGTGATGATGGTTTCATCCAGTGCTGTTTTCATGCGACTTATGGCCTCGTCCCGATTTTTCCCCCAAGTGAGAAGTTTTGCAAGAAGCGAATCGAAGCATCCTGGCATTTCATATCCAGGGTGCGCATGAGTATCGCATCTGATTCCATATCCTCCTGGGAAATGACACTCCCACAACCTTCCCGGACTAGGAACAAAGTCCCTAGGATCTTCGGCATTTAGTCGGCATTGTATTGCATGACCATTCCATTCGATTTCGTGCTGTTCGAGCATTAAAGATTCTCCTTGTGCGACTCTGATACCTAGTTCAACAAGATTGTGACCAGTGATCAACTCAGTGACAGTATGTTCAACTTGAACTCTTGGATTTACTTCAAGGAAATAAAAATCACCATTCTCATCCCGCAGAAACTCGAAGGTTGCAAGTCCGCTATAACCAACTGATTCAGCACCTCGACAAACGAGATTACCAATCTCATCTCGCTTTTCGTTCGAAAGCCAAGGACCCTCTTCTATTAACTTCTGATGACGTCTTTGAATTGAACAAAATCGTTCTCCAAAATGAATGGCGGATTGTCCATCTGCCAGAACTTGGAATTCAACATGTTGAGCTCCTTTAATGAATTTTTCAACAAATACTCGCTCATCACCGAATGCTGACTTTGCTCTACTTTTACATAGCTTAAGCGCTGAGGAAAAATCAGACGCTTCTTCAACAACTTGCATACCAATACCTCCGCCACCAGCCGCTGCTTTAATGATCACAGGATAGCCAATTTCCTCGGCAAGAGCAATCGCCACAGAGGCATCTGAAATAGGTTCTGAACTACCTTTTGCCGTAGGCAAACCAGCATTTTCCATGGCAGCTCTAGCCTCAATTTTATCTCCAAGAAGAGAGATTACATCTGCTGACGGGCCAATAAATGTAATACCCTCTTCTTCTAACCTCTTTACAAATCCGGCATTTTCGGCTAAAAATCCATATCCGGGATGGACTGCATCACATTCGAGTTCTTTAGCAGCATGAATAACGGCCTCGATATCCAGATAAGAGTCAAGAGGATTCGTTCGAGGAATTTCATGCGCAAAATCAGCCATCCTTACTGGTAATGATAAGCGGTCTTCTCGGCCGTGAATAATCGCAGACTCAATGCCCATATCTCTTAATGTCCTTAAGATTCGAAGGGCGATTTCACCCCTGTTAGCAATCAGCACTCTCTTGAATCCCATAACTCAAGCGAACACAAGACGACCTATGAGGAAAACGGTTGAAAGGGTACGATTTGCCTTTGTTCAAACAGCCTTATTGATGGCATGAAATGATTAGTACACGTCTCTGAGGTATCTCTTTTCTTCTTTCATCATTCGCTTCTCAACGTAGGTAGTTGCATCATCTTTTGATAACCCACCATGAGTTTCTACGATTTCGATAAGTGTCCTGTGTACATCTTTGGCCATGTATGTTTTATCTCCACAAACATAGAAATAAGCACCATTATCAATCCACTTCCATATTTCTTCTCCATGTTCAGCCATCCGGTTTTGAACATATATTTTCTCTTCTTGGTCTCTAGACCAAGCCGTTGTAAAGTAGTCAAGTTCACCGTTATCTAACCAATTCAGTATTGTTTCTTTGTAATAAAACTCGGTCTTTTCAGATTGGTCGCCAAAAATTAGCCAGTTTCTTCCTGATGCTTTATCGTGGACACGCTGCTCCATGAAAGCCCTAAATGGAGCAATACCCGTTCCAGGGCCTACCATGATGATATCGGTGTCTGGGTCCTCGGGTAAAACGAATGACTTGGTTGGAGACATAAAAATACCAACTTCTTTGCCAGACATAGCCAACTCATCGGCCATGTAAACCGTTGCCAATCCACCTCTATCTCGTCCATGATGGTGATACCGAACAATTCCCACAGTTAATTCAACAAAGCCAGGGTGTGCATCGTGGCTCGATGCGATTGAGTATAGTCTTGGCTTTAGATTATCAGCAAGTGTAAGAAATTCCTCTGGAGTGTATCGTATATCAAATTCTTCAATCACATCAATGTAATCCCTTGACCAAATATAATCTTCAAGAGCATCAGGATTGTCGTATAAGTACCTTGATTTTGATGCGGGGTCATCACTAGGAATAGAACGATTCAATTCAATTTCTTGATCAGCATCATCACTCCATTCCAAAATTAATTCACCATCAATGGACTTTCTGTTTCTCGAGGTCATCTTCACCTGTATATTCATTCCTGATGAGATTATTTTGTCTTTAAGTGATTGAATAAATTTCTTGTTTGCTCTATGGACTTCTACATCTTTCTTGAGTGATTCTCGCAAACTTTTTTCGCCTTTTCCTGCATTCACTATTTCTTCTGGGTTCCAGTTCTGTAACTCGATAATTCTGTCTACGAGAGATTGTGGGTTTTCTGGAATCACACCCAGAGCATCTCCAACTTTGTAATCCAAACCAGAGTCGCCTAAATCAAATACAACATGTCTGGTTTCCTTTCGGCTTCCTTCTCCGTTAAGGACATAATTCTCGGTAATTTTTGAAGAGTATGGGTTCTTAGCACTCCAATTGGTCAATGATTCCACCAATATAATCCAAAAGTAGGTCGTTTATGACGCTTCGTGCGAACATCAATAGGTGAATTTCATCTCGGCTAATTTGTGAAGATTGAATTACTCGGCACGGGGAACGCATTTTTGCCTTCTGGACGCACACATTCCTTCCTCTTAATTGATGAAAAAATTTTGATAGACATGCCTCCAACTGCACTTTTTTCTCTTCGAAAACGCGGCATATCTCCTCACAAGATAAGCACTATTTTGTTTACTCATGTACACGGAGACCATATCTTTGGAATCCCCTTTTTCCTTCTCGAGAGAAAGTATATCTCAGATAGAGGAGGTTTAGAACCATTGACCATTGCTGGTTCTCCTCTTGTTAAAACCAGAATTGAAGAACTTTGTGAATTGGCTTATCCAAGTTCTTTAACAGAGGAGTTAAAGAAAATCAATTGGGTCGACATCCCAGAAATAAAGGGATGGACATTTGAACGGTTTGAAGTATTGCATGATGAATCTGTAGAGCCTCATGGATGGTTCATGGAACATGAAACAGGATTAAAATTAGTTCACTCGGGTGATAGCGGTCCTTGTGAAACCCTATGGAATCAGATCAAAAAGGCAAATTTAGCGTTTGTAGAAATGGGCATACCAGAATATGTCGAATCTGAAATGCACCACAAACCATCTTCCATACAAAAACTTGCAAATGAAAACCCTTCATGCGAAATCATAGTCACTCATACATATATCGACTCTGAGTACGAAATACTGACGAAGACCTTGCCGTCTCACCCACCAAACGTACGTCATCCCAATGACGGCTTCACCGCTGAGTGGGATGGTGTGAATCTTACATTTAGTAAATAAATTAGTGATATTTTTCACTGAAATAATTGTGATTGCAGACTAATCTATGCCTATTTTATGATTCGGTTTAGACGAGGAAATAAGTCATTACTTTTTCACGAGTGAACAGACTTATTACATGGACTCGGACTCACGCAACCTAGCAGCCCCGACCTGTGGGGCTATTCCAATTGAGGCGATAAATAATGACGGAGAACATATTTGACGATATTCTTCTCCAAGAAACATTATTTGTCAATAAAGAAGCTCTTCGCCATACCTATCAACCGGAGAAATTACCTCACAGGAATACTGAAATTGAAGCATTAAGTTTCAACCTTGTTGAAGCATTGAAAGGACATATCCCCTCAAATATGGTGCTTTACGGCGTTACNGGAGCAGGAAAAACGGCTGTGACGAAATACGTTTGTAGCCAGCTTGAGGAAAAAGGGAAAATGCTGGACAGAGGGGTTTTTCCAGTAGTTGTGAATTGTCGCCAAATCGATACACAATACCGTGTTCTTTCTCACCTTGGCAATACGTTACTTGAGACCTATGAATTACCAGATATCCCGTTTACGGGATGGCCAACAGACCGAGTGTTCAAGGAACTTGTAAAAAGAATGGANAATAGAGGTGGCGTATATGTCATCGTATTGGACGAAATAGACCACCTCATAAAGAAGGCTGGAGACGACCTTCTCTACAATTTAACAAATCTAAATGCTGAATTAACTACTGCTAGAGCATGCGTTATCGGGATATCAAACGACCTAAAGTTCACAGATTATCTTGACCCTCGTGTGAGAAGCCGGCTAGGGCAACAAGATATCATCTTCAATCCATACAATGCTGAGCAACTTCAAGAAATCCTCATGGCAAGAGCTTCCATTGGGATTGCAGGAGACGTTCTCGCTGATGAAGTGATACCACTTTGCTCTGCTCTTGCTGCACAGGAACACGGTGATGCAAGATGTGCTCTCGACCTCTTGAGGGTATCAACAGAAAAGGCAGAAAAAGAACATGCAGATTTGGTAGAAAAACGACATGTAAAAGCAGCGCAAGCCCAAATCGAGTGTGATCAAATTACTCCAGTCATTAGAACGTTACCTACCCAACAAAAAATAGTACTTGCATCAGTTCTCATCAATCAAATCAACGGCTTAAAAAACATGCAAACAGGCGAAGTGCATCACATATACAAACAAGTGTGCCAATACTCTGGNCAACCAATGTTATCCGCTCGAAGNATNTCAGGACTTATCTCTAACCTTGACATGCTAGGGCTTATTTCTGCAAAAACGGTAAGTAAAGGAAGATATGGTCGTTCAAAACAAATCAATCCTTCTCTCCCAGCAAACATAGACGCTCAAAAAATTATCACTCAATCCGAACCATTATTGAATGATATTTTTGCACATAAGTATCGTTACCAATCTAAATTGTGAAAAGAAATAGTATCCCAAGACTCATAACCGCCCCGGAGTTGGCCGCCATATGCCTGAAGAGAAGGACAAAAAATCATCCTCCGACGACGGTGAAAAAGATGACTCTCTCTTGAGCGCCCTACTTTACCCAGGAGAAACACTGGCCAAATGGTATCTGTCATTAGGAAGTCTAGGCTTATTCCTATCAATTCTAAATGTCATTGGTAAGTTAGATGATGTGTACCGAGTCTCATGGTCTGGCCTTTTGACAATGGAAACCTTGGGAGATGCTTTATTGATGAAGGATTCATCTTCGTCTTTTGCCATCAGCGATGCCGTTTTCATGATCTTGTGTGGAGGATTGGTATTTCTTGGATTTAGATGGGTAAATTCCAAAGAAGGTGGTGCTGCTTCCTTTTTCAGAAGTTTATTCATCAATGACACTTGGTCATCACTCACCAATCCAGTATTGGGAGGATGGTCCAAAACCGGAGGAGCCTGGTGCTTATTGATAGGAATACTGTTTTACTTGTACTGGGGAGTCAGATACACACGATGGATAGACCCTGGCGTATACGTCGTAACAATCGCACTTCTCGCATCGGGAATTGCCCTAAAGGGTATTTCTCAAGTTACACCTCAAGAATCCTAANGGTGTCCGTTCCTTTTTGTGAGAGCATCAAAACACCCTAGCATGATGCCAAGCCAAAGTGCCATTGACCAAACTACTAGTAATACAAACCCCGACAACGGCTTTTTCAATATTACAAAAAAAATGGGATTCCTCCAGAATAAAACCGCCCACATTATCAATAATATGAATGATAAGGCATAAGGTGATGAAAATAATCCAATATCATACAATTGAGTTGCTGCAATCATTGAAAGATNCATNATCAGTAAAGGAATCATGCACAAAATCAACCATGATGAACCTATAAAATCAAAACCAGGACCCTGCCTATACTTACTNGGATATTTTCTTACAATCCTTGTGTGTGCTCTCGCATCTCTCACTCTTTTTTTGAAGAATCTTGAAAATTCAGTCTCAGGAACATGACTCACAATGGCTTCTGGCGTGTATATGATCTGCCCTCCTGCCTGAATAAGTAAGAGTGANACTTCCATATCTTCAGCATGATACCATTCTGGATTAAAACCGCCTATGGAGAGTAATTTTTCTCTCAAGAACATGGAGCATGGCCCATTGGCAAGGGAAGTCATTCTGCTTCGATTTTGNTATTTTGTTTCAANCTCAATACTTCTTACTTGACTAACGACATCATCTGCGCGACCAAATCGTGTCCTCCCCGTAACCGCATACACATTTTCTTCCGAGGTAGTCAACTGCTCCAACATCTTCTCAACCCAGTCAGGCTCAGGCCTCACGTCGATGTCAGTAATTGCAACCCATGTTCCCTTCGAGGCGTCAAGTGCTGACATTCTTGCAGCGGAAAGACCTTCAGGCGAGGTAGAGATTGATTTGACAAGTTCATGTTTCCCCCATTCTTCCACCTTCATTGTGGTTCCATCTGATGAACCGTCATCGACTAGAATTATTTCTAACGGACGATGTGTTTGATTTACCAACGCATTCAGGCACTCATCGACCCAAAACACGCCATCTCTTACACATACGTTAATGCTTACAAGTGTCATTNTATTTCCTCAAACAACTCAAGGATTGTCTTACACCTTGATTTCATTTCTTCAGTTGTAACTGCAAGTACTGCCCCTTTTCCTGGTTGNCCATAAAAAATATTTGAGTGCAGAGGGGCCATTAGATGAATAACAAGCGGAGCCAAATCCTCCTCGCCATTGACATCAACAAGTGTTGTTCCGTCTGAATGTATTGCATACTTTAGAGAACTGATTAANTCAGCCGTAATCATTCCTGCAGGATTTTGACAGTGTATCCTTTCTTCAAAGGGAACATGATCAAAGGAATAATCCACTTTTTGCCTTTTTGTCAAGCCGTCGACAAGAGCTACATCTGGAATCACTCCTATTTCGATTGCTGCATTTGTACATACGTCTCCCACAGTGATAATTTGCCCTAAATCAACTGAATCAATTGCTTCCTTCATAGCGATTTCAGGATATTCCTCCGGGCCCTGAAATAAAACACCACTCGGATGTTTTAGAAATGCCTCTGCTTGTTTTGTCATTTTGAAATTCTTTAACTGCANCGAGGGGGGGAACCACAATTCTCCACTTCGTGATATTGCTCCTGATCTTACTCTTGAAGATGAAACAATACCGCCTGAAATATCGCATAAATGATTTACCTCAATGATGGTCAAGGGAACTAAATCATTTTTNATCCTCATGAGGTTTATTTCTTGGCAATTAGATAGAGTTTCAGGTGTACANACAATCCCATCACAATCATCTCTTGAGGGAGCTGGCCCAAACNNATCTTTCAATTCAAACGTTTTGACAAATCCTTTTGCATTCGCATCNGCCCATTCTAAGACCGAGTGGCGACGTTTCGAAAATGGTTCAACCAAATCTGATTTTTTTGATGCCATTGCATCAGATGTAATCCAAACTTCAAGGAATCGGGTTCGTTTCAACGATTCTTTGAGTAGATGTTCATGGCCTTTGTGGAACCTGTCAAAGGTTCCCCCAACTAGACAGCGCTCTAGATCTTGCACCATGGGTCCTCCATTGTAAAGAACAGTCTTTATTTGCTACGGAAAAATCTGTGCCCCAACGTTAAACAGCCCTTATCATCGTTTCCTCCAGAGCATGACCCTATACATCGGGGCGTCTGTATGAGCAGATGGTTGTCTCGACATCACTCTCTCGTCCGCCAAGGACCCATAGTCCACCCATNTCGTCCATTGGTTTGCATCAGAAGTCATTCCTAGAGGTCATCCTGATCTTCGACAATGGCACATGCCGCTACATTGGTATCACCAATCATTGTTTCCTCATGATGATGTTGCATGCGCGGCAATCCGGTGCAACAAGTCATAATTGATGAAAACGTCGATACAATTCAAGATGAATTGTCTCATCCGCATATACTTTTTCAGAGACAAATGGTATCTTTTCCCTGAATAACCAACCTACCAACGGATGCGTTCTACCCTTCGGAGGAGCATAAACCGTCTTTATGGCATCATACACATCCAAAAGTGCATTCTTTCCGATACCGTTTTCAAGATGGTTTACGAGATGAATTTCCTGAATCTCGGGAGGGTTATCGCATAAGATAACCGCCCAAGGCACATCCAATTTGGAAAGGAATGAACGACCGGCATGGGTTNCCAATTGCTGAATCAGCCATGCTTTTCCTACATGAGCCCAAAGTTTCCAATAGATTTTGCGCATCACTTTTCTCTGCTCAGTNGGAGACAATAACTGGTTTCCAATCAATAGCTTGAATTCTGGTTCAATGTNTTCTANATCTANATTTGCAATCAACTCTGGACGTTTCCAAAGAATTCGCATAATCTTATTTGAAAATACTGGCGCTGCAGACCAATATTTCACAGCGGTGCGAATTGCCTCAAAATAGTCATCCTCAACCCATTCAATTGAACAAAGGTAACTCGCAGCAANTACGGGTTCTGATAGTAAATGATTGTATTTCATCGGATCTTTGCGNACTCTCANACAAAGTTCGTCNAAAACCGTTTCTGAACGATTGGCATATCTGACTAATTCGGCATCATTGAAGGAACTTGCTGGTAAACAATCGANCCAATTTACTGCAATATTTGGAGAGAGATTTCTCCATTTGTGTACCATATTCTCGGGCGATGAGGCCAACATGGCCGCCAAAGGAAACTGAGAACTGACCCTCCCNGCCCAGTCGTCGTTNGGTTCATGGAAATGCGTGGCGATCCACATGGCTTCCACTTCATTTTGAGGATTGTGAAATACGGACCTGAGTGTTGGGTTGGGCCTCAAATCTTGTGCATGAGATGGCATTACCCAATCTTTTGGAATGACAAAACTATCCATTGCCTCAGACTCTTCGAGATAAACCGAAATTCGACCTGGAAATTGTAATCTAAGGTAGTCATCGGTCGGACTTTGGGAAAAATTTGTGGAGAAATTAAGTTCCTCTTTTGCGATAACTAACTTACATGACTCGATTTCTTGATTTTGAGAAAATATGTCCTTGTAATTTAACCCATCCCACTTTGCGTGAATAATGAACGGCTTGCTTATTGAGGATAACGACCATCTTATGAGCGCCTCACCCGCTAAATCAGACATCCCNGTCGTATCTATGAATTCGCAATCTAAGTCATTTGACCATTTTCGCCAACCGAAGTCCTTCACAACCATTTTGGTCAGAGAATTTAATTTTTGTTTCGAGAGTTGTTCNCGTAACTTCTCNTATTTTTCCATAATTCTTTGTTCACCTAATCGTGGATGTAATAATTTTAGCCAATTTCTCAAAATATTCACCGGCATATAGTCAGAAGAATTACCGATCAACTCACTATCTGCGATGATTAAGTGATTATGACGGTGGTTTCTTATCAAATTCTTTGTTATATTTCGAGAATATATCTTCCCTTGAATCGGACCTAATGGTCTTAACAAAGGCCCATTCTCTCCTGCTTTTCCGATTGTGACTGTTCCAGATTTCATGAAAGTTGGTAAATTGTTACTATCTTGTGGTTCAAACCATTTACCTATTTCGGGAATTTCTACGTTTTTTGAATCCAATATTTTAGCTCTTACTATTCCTATAACCACAGGATTATCCATGTAAGCATCAATGGTATCAGGGGGTGACAATGTCGGAGGGGANGAAATCCTCTCCTCACTTAGATTCCACCAGATTGGTTCTTTGTCAAGTAACGTAATCCATGGAGCATCAGATGTGGACCCCCCTTTNTTTCCACTCGAGCCTTGGTGATTCATTTGAAATGAATAATCATGGATTGAAGGTATNGAAAATAAGGTTTTTTGNGGTCTTGACGCGTAACAAATGAGTATCTGATTTTTAGTTCTCTCGATAACCATAAGGTGATTGTTGCTTGGGGGAGGCCAGGAAATTGTCTTTTTTGCTCGAACAAAACAATCATTGTTAAATTTCTCAAGCCCATCTGATGTAATCCTATGCAGTGCTCCTCTCAAAGAACCAGTATCCCTTGTAATCAATCCAGCACTTCTCATTTGTTTCATCGAGGCTGAGGCATGTGGAAGACGAATTCCTAATCCCTTGGAGATATCTGAAACAGTACTAGACTCATCCAGTAACCAGTGAAGTATTTGTCGATGCTGTGATGACCTTATCAGCCCACTTGGTTTATTCGTCACTAATTATTCCCATTTGNCNGATATATTTAGTAATTGGTGTTAAATTTATTACTTAGTTACTTATAGTTACAAATTTCCACTCGAACTGAGATAATTTCGNNAAATTTACTTTCATTTGTTTTGTAAAACGNGCGTTTTTTCGTTATTAGATGTAAGTTTAAAATCAATTTATNGAGCAATGGTTATATGAGACTCATCGCTCCTTTGACCCAGCGGCGTCANNGTTGAATGAGGCGGCAAGAATGACGAGGAGGAATGACACATGAAAACAGTACGAATTCGAGAAAAAATAAAAAAATTCTTAGCAGAAAAACCAAGAAATACAGCTGAGATTTTNGAACATATAAACAGCACCATGCGTCATGGAACTACCAGCCAACAACTNGGCAATGTACTGTCCAAGGACAAGGATATTGTCAAAGTAGGATACATCAAGCGATCCGGAATTCTTTCTGGAGGATATGATATTTGCGAATGGGCCACCCGTATTTGGGTAGCAGAAAATTGTCCGAACTGGNAAGANGGACAACCATTGATACTAGATCAAAATGGAAACATTCACACAAAAAATTTGGTTCGAAGAGAATAATTTAATTCTCGTAAATTNACATAGCCTCTTCCACNGATGCTCCCTGACAAATTATTGCATGACANGCAGCCGTCATTTTTATTGCCGATTCGGTATCTTTTTGATGAATATTTCTTCCTGTAGCAGCACCTTTGCATCCTGAAATGTGGATTTGATCGTGGAGCCTCTGTAAGAACTCAAGGGNCGGTAAACTACCTCCTCCACTACAGATAATACCCGTTCTCCCAGCAGCTTCCGCTGCAACGGCAAGACTTTCCGGCCTTGTTTTACCTTCCCATGCTTTGGGATAATTCACTTTGGCAAAGTCCGCNCCTAAGCAAGCNGCTACACCGGCTGCGCCTGAGATAAGTTGCGGGTCCATCTCATTGTCCACAGCCTTCCCTCTTGGATACATCCAAACAACTGCAATAAGGCCNAGTTCATGCGCCCATCGAATCATTGATGCTGCTTCAGTCAACATTTCATGTTCAAATTCACTGCCAAGATAGATCGTGTATCCTATACCAACAACGTTTATGCCATTGTGAACCAGGGACATCACATCATCTAAGTCCCACATCGCCATAGAAACAGGGTCACGCTGAGANGTTTTGACAAGATTTGACTTTGAATTGAGCTTTACTAGATATGGGATTTCTGGATAATCTCTGGCATACTGTGCAATCANACCTAATTGTCCTGCAAGAACGCCAATTGTTCCTTGTTGATGTGCAGCAATTCCAATTTCAAACAAATGTGATGGGTCATTTGAGGTGAAAGGTATTGCATTTCCTCCGTCATAAAAGTCATCATTTAGATGCTCGATTTTTTGATCGCATGCAAATAAATTCATGAAGCCAGTACCTGCNGTNGCAGCATCAAGATTAGATAGATATGTATCTGCAAGNTCATCTGGAACATCTGCAGGNACGGAATACTCGGTACTCAAAATTTCACCCCGTTTTTGTTTATCAGGCGCCTTCNAACTTTGGCACTCTCTTCTCAACATATGCTGCGATTCCTTCTTTTGCATCACTGCTGTTGAATAATGCTGCTTGTAATTCTCTTTCTAGGGCAAGGTGATATTCAAATGGAATTTCCATTCCAGTTTGGACTGAGCGCTTGATGTTTCCAACTGCCTTAACCGCCTTATTGGGGAGNGTAAATTGACTCGCCCAATCAAGAACATCTCTTCTGAAATCTTGAGCTGTCCCTTCCCATAGATGATTGATGAGATTACAATCAAGAGCATCNTCAAAGGACATAAGTTCTCCAGTGACCATCATTTCAAGTGATTTCGCTTTTCCGATGAGTCGNGCCAAGCGTGCCGTTCCACCGGTACCGGCCAGAACGCCCAAATTGATTTCAGGCAATCCTACTTTACCCGCATTTTTTCTTGCAATNCGAATGTCTGCAGCCATGGCAATTTCCAGCCCTCCTCCAACTGCATGNCCATTCATTGCACAAATAACGAGTTTTGGAGTTTGTTCCAAACGGGAAAGCGTTTCATTTGCATGCAAGCAAAAATTGTACTTGAACCCTGGAGAAACACTGTTCAGCATCTGAATTGATGCTCCNGCAGAGAAAAACTTCTCGCCATTTCCGGTAAGTACGATAACTGTTGCATCGTCATCAAACCTTGCCTTCACAACAGCCTCGTCGATATCTCGCATCATCTCATGAGTGTAGGTGTTAGGTCCAGAGCCTTCTCCTTGTAGAGGTTTACCTGCTGAGTCCGACGCTAATTCGATGACTGCAATACCGTTTTCAGTTACTCCATAATTCACCAATTTGTTTGACATAGGCTGTAAGTTAAGACCATATAATTCGGACATAAACATTCCAGATGGAAATACATCATTAACGATTCGTTGTCATTTAGATGGGATAGATGNTGCATCGGAATCATTTTTGAATGAGGNCGCAGCACCTTTTCTGCGGATTTCTTCCCACCTTTTTCCAACATCAATTGCATCTTTTGAGGGGTCCCAATTGTCTCTCGATTTGGCCTTCCTAAACGGTAACCTTCGCACGTTACGGCTAGAATTATTCGTATCTTTTTTCAGCATGAAAGGAGATGTCAAGACATAAATCGATGATTTAAGCAACGATGGTTTGAAGAGTTTTCCAATCCAAATGAGCCCATCNCCTGATTTTGTTTGATGCTTCATCCATCGGTTACACATTAATTTGAACATACGGTCGCCCACTCTATTCATGAGNAAACGATTGGCGATCGAAGTCTTCACATATGGCATCAGGTGTTTACGTATCTCTTGGTCATAATCACACTCTCCAACAATGTCTTTTGCTGCAAGTACCCCGGACCAAACAGCCATTCTCATCCCGAAGCCCCACATAAAATCCTGTAGGCCTCCTGATTCTCCAACGAAATATTTCCCACCATCTTTGTAACGTTTGTTAATTGTGAAATCTCCCTTTCCACCTACNCTTTTCACTGGTGTCATTTGAATTTCAGGGTACTGNTTTTGATACCATGCAACGGTTTCATTCAAAAATCGTTCAGATTTTTTCTGTTTCCTCCATAAACAAGTGCAAATCAATCCAACTCCGTCGATGATGATGAGGTACGAATAAGCACCAGGTGCTAATTTNTCATTTAATTGAAATGANATCTTGTTTGGATGATTCGTATGAAAAATTTCTCCGTAAGCAACTGCACTCGTGCCTTTTGGTCCTGTTGCGATAATGTCACATTCATCTTCATTGATTCTAGTTTTGTAGTGAATTTGTACACCCTCTGCTTCAGCCATTCTCTTAAATCCTTGATCAATTGTGTGTGGAGANGTCCCTCTTTCAACGATTCTAAATGCTACGCTATCGCTTTTTGCAGTAGTTATTTCATCATCTGGATGAATCAAATCCAAAGACTTGAAATCAGTAGATTTGAATTCCTCCGGATTGAAACCCCACTCTTTGAGTTGATCAAAAAAATCAATTGGCATAGACCAATTTTCTAATGCTTGGAAATCCCCATCGAATCTTGCCCCTGAATCATCCCTGATATCGTAGACCTCCACTGCTCTGCCGGATCTGGCTATTATCGTGGCGGCTGCAAGACCTGAAAGCCCCGCACCCATGATCTTGATGGGGGTTGCCTCTGGCATGGTTGCCAATGTATCCCATTACCTTTCAATGATATGGTTGACTCATTTTGTGAAGCAGATGATTGAAAAAGGATTGCTTCATGCAGTGGTTATGTACCCTCAGATCGTCATTGCTGAGGCACCGGATACCCTTGAACCATATGCATTACTTAAGAACATCAATCTGGAAGGGAGCGGCGGTATTGTTTCNTTTGTCGGTATGACTAGGGGTAAAGANAATGAGGAAAATGTATTACATCTTGAATTCGATGCATGGAAAGAGGAACTCCCCAAAACACTNCATAAACTNGCGATTGAAGCCTCTGAAGCCTACAATCTAAATTTCGTCATCATCTCTCATCGAATTGGGAAAGTCTATCCAGAAGAACCNATTGTTGCCATCCATGTTGGAGCAAAACATAGAAAAGAAGCATTCAAATCATGTGAATGGCTTATTGATTCCCTAAAAAATCAGGCGCCTTTATGGAAAAAAGAGGTCCGAGAAAATAGTATTGAATGGAAAGGGGGCCTTGGATAAATGGAATCAAAATTAGAAGCGATTGTTGAAATTGGACACAAACCTATGCAACAGAGAAGAGCGACAGCCAGTGGACGGTTGAGTTTGCAAAAAAACACCACTCGGGCTATCTCATCGGGTGAAATCAAGAAAGGAGATGTGTTGGAAGCATCGACAGTTGCTGCAATACAAGCGGTAAAGGATACACCGAGGATAATTCCTCACTGTCACCCAGTACCGATTGAGGGTTGTCATGTAGATTGGAACTTGGAAGATGATTTTCTTGAATGCACAGTTACAGTTGCTGCAATTTACAAAACTGGTATTGAAATGGAAGCATTAACGGGGGTTTGTGCAGGTTTATTATGCGCATTTGATATGGTGAAATCTCTTGAAAAAGATGAGAATGGTCAATATCCCAATGCGGAAATCACCGAAATTAAAGTCATTCAGAAGCTGAAATTGAATGACTGATTATCCGTTTGATTCATGGACTAAATGGAGATGGAAGGACATGGAAGATGTATCAGATTTGTCGGATTTTTTCCTCGAAGCAGTTGAAAAAGCAGCCATAGCAAGCGCCCGGTGGAGAGGAAAAGGTGACAAAATCAAAGCAGATGATGCTGCTGTGGAAGCAATGCGGAAAACATTCGATAAAGTTCCATTCGATGGAAGAGTTGCAATTGGAGAGGGAGAGAGAGATGATGCACCAATGCTCTACATTGGCGAACAATTAGGAAATATGGTTAATCATCCGGACGCTATTGCTGTTGATATTGCAGTCGACCCACTGGAATGCACAAATAATTGTGCTTTTGACAAGCCAAATTCGATTGCTGTTCTTGCCGCAGCCCCGAGAGGAACGTTACTCCACGCCCCTGATTGTTATATGGATAAAATTGCAGGTGGTCCTGATCTTTTGGGCAAAATATCTCTGGAGGGAGACGTGAGCTACAACATCGAACAAACCGCTGATGCCTTAGACAAACCCATTTCAGATGTTGAAATCGTTTCATTGGACCGAGAAAGACATGCATCCTTGTTCGAGGAAGTCAAACAAACGGGTGCAAGGTTGAATCTCATGACTGATGGCGACATCTCCGCTGCAATTTGGGCTGCTCAAAATGATGGTCCGTTTGATTTGCTCTTGGGTATAGGAGCAGCTCCAGAAGGAGTCATTTCTGCAGCAGCTCTTCGTGGACTTGGAGGATGCTTTGAGGGAAAACTGGTTTTCAGAAGCCAGGAAGAGGAAAAACGTGCTTCTACCATGATTGATGACAACCTCGAAAAGATTTGGAAGAAAGAGGACCTGTGTAAATCCGATGATGCTGTTTTTGTCGCATCTGGAGTGTGTGATGGGTATCTTCCAGGCGTACAATTTGTGGATTCAGGAGCACAGACGTTTAGCGAATTGATAGATGTCAAACAAGGTAGTGTATCACGATTTGAAAGAACTCACATAGCGTGATTTCATGAATCAAAAACTCAGAATAGAAGTGAGATTACCCGAAGGTCATTGGTCCGGTGACGTGTCTCGTCAAAGGCCAGATACTAAACTGCGAATAGAAGAAACCATGCCTCTCGCCAAGGGGAGAGGAACAGCAATTTTGTCTTCTGATTTGGATGTAGAAAAAGATCTTCATAACCACCCGGGAATAGAGGAAGTTGAGCGCTTATCTGCTACAAGATATTTGGTGAAAATCGGAGCCAAAGGCGGTGGATTCATTCGCCCGATATTAGATGCTGCTGTAATTCCAGATTCACCCTTCGAAATTAGAGACGGGTGGGTTGATTGGCAGATTGAATGCTCGAACAAATCAAGACAACTGCTAATTCGACTATTACGGCAAGATCAGATTCCATTTAGGATCGTTTCTACAAGATTAAGCGGAAATTATCTACTCACACCGAGGCAAAGGCATGTCTTCGAAGTAGGTATGAAAGAAGGTTTTTGGGATGTACCAAGAAGAACCACTCTTACTGACTTATCCAAACAGTTAGGAGTGAGTAAATCCACTTTATCTGCACAAATACAACGGATAAATAGCCGTGTAATGCATACCTTTAGCGAAGAAATCCGGAAACGTTCAAACTGACATGTTCGCACGAACATGTTCGCATACAGTTCATGTACCCCGCCGACTTGGCAATCCTATGGCAGAATTACCGAAAACTTGGGATGACTGGATTTCTAACTTTAGCGACTGGCAGCAGCGCGTCGGATTCAATCCGGACTGGCTGGGCGATTTTGAGTTGTCAGTACTTTTCGATTGGGATCGTGCAGGTGACACAATCGAATACGGAGACTACAGTGGTCGAACAAAATGGGAGCGATCGCTACAAGTACCTCACCAAAATATCCGAGACAGTTTGGTTTCGATGATTACCGTCCAAGGAGATACTGAATTTGCATCTGTAGAACAGCAACGCCATCTTCTTGCGACAGCACCTACCGATTACGATCGATATGCAGCCGCACGCATCATGGCAGAGGAACAGCGCCATGGCTGGCAAATGGCGTACCTGCTCATGACATACTTTGGACAGCAAGGAGCTAGAGAAGCGCAGAAACTTCTTGAGCGAAATGCCCAAGACGGCAATCGGCTTTTGGGAGCATTCAATCGACCAATGCCACATTGGTTGGATTTCTTTTGCTACACCATGTTCGTTGATAGGGATGGCAAATTCCAGTTAGGAATGTTGTCAACCTCTGCTTTCAAACCTCTTGCAGCCTCGATGGGGCCTATGCTAAAAGAAGAATCATTTCACCTCGGTACTGGATCTAACGGCCTAAGGAGGGTTATCAAGGCAGGAGTTGTACCTCTTGACATGCTTCAAAGATTCTTCAATAAATGGGTCTCAACGGCTCATGATTTGTTTGGAACCGATTCCTCATCCAGCGCTCATTGGGCTTATGTATGGGGCATAAAGGGACGCTGGGATGAAAGAAAGAAGGCGGTAGAAGGTATCGAAGTCGACAAAGAAGTTCTCAATGAAGAAAGCAGAGGCCATTACCATGATGAAATCGTTGCTGAGGTTGAGAAGTTGAACAAATATCTCCCTGAGGATGCCGACGCCAAATTGTTTGTGGCACACGAGAATTTCAATCGAGAAATTGGAGATTACGCAGGAAAGAGATATACTGTAACTGGAGAGCCTTTCACTGGAACCGATGAAGAATGGAACGGTTATATCTCTGAAATATTACCTACCAAAGAAGATGAAGAAAATCTTAAGCAAATTTTCCAAGAAGAGTGGATTGAGAATAAACCTCTCTCACCAAGACAAGTTGCTTCTGGAATCGGAGCTACTGTCTGAAGGTGATTGATTGATACCCGTTTCGCTTTACGGGGTTTCTACTGAATCGGTGGAACGCTTTTATGAAGAATTACCAGATTTAGTTTCTGACCTCCATGATGACAATCACTATACAGACCTGCTGTTCAAAATACCCGATGATTTTCACATCGAGCATATATCAATGATTGACCAATGGTCTGAAAACACACCCTTCGCATGGCCAGAAGACGTAGTACAGGAAGTGACCATGGCTCTGAGGACTGTTGCATATCCAGATGTTGGGTTGCTTGAACACCTTCTTACTTTGGACGGTGTTGACTGTATCAGACTTTCATATTGGATGCATTTCTTGAAAAATGTTTATCCGATTTATTCCAAAAAAGCATGCAGTGCTCTAGACAGATTAAATCTACCAACTCCGTTTAAACCCAAAGATATCGCATCTTATGGACTTTATGTCCAACGTTTGGAAGGGCTTAAGCTTCATGCCCCCGCAAAAGGATTGCCAGAAATAGGTCTACCACGTTCAAGAGTCCTCCAAATAGGTTTGGAGCGTTTTGAATGAGATCAAGAAATTTATTTATTCATCTCAAATTACTCATCGTCGCAGCAATATGGGGAGGAGGATGGGTCGCTGGTCGCGTTCTTGCTCTAGATGCCCCTCCTCTAACAGGAGCATTGATTCGATATATGATCGCTCTTCCACTCTTTTTTATATGGTTAAGATTTACCACTGGTGTAAAATTACCATCTATGTCTCAACTCAAAATTGTTATTGCAATCGGGTTTTATTCAACATTCGTTTATCAGGCTCTGTTTATGTTTGGGATGAAATACACAGCCGCAGGTGACGCATCACTGATGATTACATTCAACCCTTTATTCACAGCATTATTGGCAGCAATAATGCTCAATCACAGATACACATATCGCCTATTTATCGGTATTTTTCTAGGAGTAATAGGAATTTCAATTCTTTTTTTGGCATCTCCCAATGTCGATATCCCATTCCAGTCTAGAAGTATAGGAAATATTTTCATCGCTCTTGCTGCTTTGTCATGGGCAACATCTTCAATATACATGACTAAAGGAATGTCAGAGTTTGAACATGGGGAAGAACCCTTAACTCCTCTGGAAATCACATTATGGGCTTCCGTCGTAGGAATGATATTCATGACGCCATGGGCATTATTTGAAACGATTGAAGGAGGTTGGCCATCCATAAGTTTTGAGGGATGGGTGTCAATTCTATTTTTAGCAATCTTATCTACGGTAGTTTGTTACGTCTGGTATGCTGATGGAATTTTGGTCATCGGTCCAGAAAAATCATCACTTTACATATACTTAGTCCCACCATTTGGGATTTTGAGTGGATGGTTGATTCTCGATGAAAAACTTGGTTGGAGTTTATTGTGGTCCTTCCTTTTGATCTGTTCTGGGGTGGCTCTTGCTCAAAGTGATAAAAATCATCATGAACAACATCCTCCTCCAAGTGAACATGTCGATTGAAAATGTTGCTGTGATTGGCGCAGGAACAATGGGTGCAGGAATTGCTCAAGTATGTGCTCAAACCGGATGGAATACCACGTTATATGACGCATATCCTGAAAGTTTGGAAAGAGGTATGCAACGAATAAATGCATTTTGGGAAAAAGGGATACTAAAAGGAAAAACATCTCAGGAACAAAAGCAAATTTGGAGTAGTAAGCTCCAATCTACCAGTGATTTATCAGATGCCGTCTCACAATCAGATCTTGTCATTGAAGCAGTTCCTGAAATCATGGAATTAAAGCGAAAATTGTTTTCTGAAATAGATGCCATGACATCTGGCATCTTAGCAACCAATACCTCCAGTCTTTCAATCCAAAGTATTGCTGAAGCAACATCCAGGCCTCAAGAGGTCATTGGGATGCATTTCTTCAATCCTGTACCCATCATGGAATTATTGGAATTGGTTAAACACGATTTATGTTCAAGCGAAACCATTGACTTTGCTCAAAAGGCAGGAGCAGAGATGGGGAAAACTACAATTTTAGTCAATGACATCCCTGGATTTGCAACCTCGAGGCTTGGTGTTGTTCTTGGAAATGAAGCGATTAGAATGCTTGCAGATGGAGTGGCTAATGCAGAAGACATCGACAAGGCTATGACCTTAGGATATCGCCATCCAATGGGACCATTACGATTAACTGATCTTGTTGGTTTAGATGTACGTAGAGACATTTTATTGAACTTAAAAGAATCATTTGGTGATGAGAGATATATGCCTCATCCATTATTGGAAGAGATGATTTCAAAGGGTATGCTAGGGAAAAAATCAGGAAAAGGATTCTTTGAGTGGGATTAGAGAATTTCTAAATTCATTTATCTAGAAAACTCTCTACGCCATCTTTGAATTCCTGTGTCAAACCTGCTGCTTCAATCAAGGTTTGCTCGTGTTTAAGATGGGTTTCAAAGTCATTCTCATTTTGAACATGGAGCAAATGCTTGGTCGATTCTATCATATGAGGACTCCATCCGCTCCAAGCTTCTGCAAGAGCAATGCAAGTCTCAATCAAATCTTTATCTTCAACAAGGTGATCTACAACACCAATTTCTTGTGCTTCTTTTGCTGTTAATATTTCATTTGACAAAAAGAACCTTCTCGCTCGACTCTCGCCAATTAACCTTGGTAGCAGCCACGTAGTTCCTCCATCTGGAGAAAGACCCAAACTTGCATATGCGGCAGCAAATTTTGCACTTACAGAAGCAACTCTACTATCACAGGCGAGAGCTAAACCTAACCCTCCGCCTGCTGCTGCACCATTTATGGCAGCAATAACTATTTTTGGGGAGGTTCGTATTTTCATAAGTAATGGATGCAACACATTCGTCAAATCTCTGATGAGGTTTGGCGCTTCCTTGTTTTCAATCGCACGCTTAAATGAGTTAATATCTGCCCCTGCACTAAAAAAACGCCCCTCGCCAGTAATTACAATGGCTTTGACATTTACATCCTCTAATTGTGATATGATCACTTCTGAAATTTTGGGCAGCGTTTTTCTAGAAAATGATTGACTTGCAGATTTCCCAGATAATTGAATCAGAGAAACTCCTTCACTTGGTATTGTGTGGGTAATCGTCAATGCAAAACCTCACAATTTTACATTCACGTTTTTCACTTTCGTGTAAAAGTTCAATGCTTCTTGACTTTGCTCGATACCGATACCCGATTGTTTCCAACCTGTAAATGCAGTTTGAGGGAAAGTAATTGGATATTCATTGATCGAAATCATTCCTGAATGGATATCTCTTGCGAGACGATGAGCACGGCTCAAGTCATTTGTCCAAACACCATTTAGAAGACCAAATTTTGAATGGTTAACCATTTCTAAAGCCTGTTCATCTGTACTGAATTTTGTGACCGATAGAACTGGTCCGAATAATTCCTCTTGGAATAATGGATTGTTGACATCTACGTCAATAACAACTGTGGGTTGCATAAATGCACCTTCTCCATCTATTTTATGCCCTCCAGTGACTACTTTTCCACCATGCTCTAGACCCGTTTTTAACAAATTTAAGACATCCTCGCGATGAGTCGTGTGAACAAGACTTCCAATTCTTACTCCTTCGCTCATTCCCGGGCCTATTGGCCATTTCGCTACCTCTGCGATTATAGCCTCAACAAGGGCATCATGAATATCTTCATGGACAATCAATCTCGACCCTGCCCAACACATTTGTCCTGCATTCATGAAGATTCCAAAACACACAGCTTTTGCGCAATACTTGATATTCGCATCACTAAAGACTACGTTGGCTCCTTTACCACCTAACTCTAGGGTTACTGGTGTTAGATTTTCACTGGCTTTAGCCATGACAGACTTCCCAGTATCTACGCCTCCTGTGATTACAATCCCATCTACCATGGGCGAACCCGCAATCGCATCTCCAATCATAGAGCCACTTCCTGTTATGACCTGAATGACATTTTCGGGCAATCCAGTCTCTGCACCTTGGATACACTCAAGCCAAGCTAGCAAGGACAAGGGAGTCCATGATGCTGGTTTGGCAATTACAGTGCACCCAGCAGCAAGAGCCGGAGCGATAGAACGTAAAGCGAGTTGTAATGGAAAATTCCAAGGAATAATGTGAGCAGTAACTCCCAATGGTTGACGTAATGTGTAATTCAGTCTATTTCCAGGAACCGGAATGGTTTTGCCCTCAATCTTATCGCTTAGACCAGCAAAATATTCCAATGTCCAAGCACCATAACGTATTTCACTAAGTGCTTCTCTGAAGGTCTTCCCATTATTCGTACTTTCAATCTCCGCAAGCATCTTCGCATTAGCATAGGTAGATGTTGCCATTTTCTGTAGAATCCTTCCCCTTTGGGCAGGATCTATTGATGCCCATTCTTTACTTTGAAAGGCTTCACGTGAAGATTGAATACAAGCATTCACGTCGTCTAGATTAGCTTTTGGAACGGTTGCAATAACCTCACCTGTTGCCGGATTAATTACATCAGAACCCTCTCCACTGGAGGATTTTTTCCAACTACCTGATGTGAACATTAACTTCTCGCTCATGACAATGCCAAGAGATTTGACTTAAAGCACCCTCCTTTATCAAATGATTTCATAGGACAGATTGGATTGGAGGCTTCATGGTCAAGACAGTGGGGGTAGCAGAAATTACCGCAAATACAACTCACAAAAAACCAGCAATTCTCTTTCTTATAGCAGGGTGTAACGGTGTTGGTAAATCATCACTTGCGATTAAGATTGCAGAGAAGTATCAAGTGAAGAGAAATATCTCAACATGTAGTATCAGAGAAATAATCAGGACTTTTTCTGAAAATAGAAATAACAATCTGGAAAGATCTTCCTTTTCAAAAGGTCAATCAATGGATCCTGTGCTTGACTGGGATGCTGCGTGTAAACCTATCGAAAATGGCATTTTAGCAACCATAGAGCGTGCAAGAAGAGAAGGCGTTAGTTTGATTCTCGAAGGAGAGCACCTCAATCCAAGCGATCGGCTATTACGAACATGGAAAGAAGGAGGAGGTATTGCCCTCGGTATTGTAATGAGTGTCGCAGACATGAATCAGCATGAAAGATTTTTGAAAGAGCGGGAAAAGAATACCTATCGCAGCGCTCATCGATATATCGCCGGATTAAATCGTATGCATGCGATCCAAGACCATCTCATTGAACGAGTGAAAGTAACATCATGGAAACATCTTGACATCACAAGGGTTCAAGATGAAATGGAAAGGGTCGCACATTGGGTTGATTTGGCATGGAACGAAGCAAAAAAGAACTAATTATCTAAATCAATCGTTAATTCAATTGGACGGACTAACATCGCATGATCATCAGCGATACCGAGTTCACATTGAACTGAAACAATACCTGCATTTTCTGAAACCTCTATATTCAAGATTTTCATTTCTATACCTCTTATCTCGCCATGATGAACGATGTCTCTGTGCAAACTATCCATGCTCAATGCCACACTCTCCGTCTCATTCAACCCGGATTCATACCATTCTGTAGCCCTGAAGGACACCAACTGAAGGATTTCATCATCAATCTCTTCCGCAATTTTTACGACTTCACCCTGAGTTGTGTCGCTTGCAATGGTCAATCCAGCAATTTTTACACTGAATATCGCCATCGAAAGGAGTGACATCATCAAAACGACGCCTGTGGCAAGCAACATTTGGCCAGTGTCATCTTTTTGGAATTTCATGAAACCCCTCCTCTAGACCAAACATCCAAACTTAATGTCCAAACATTGCCATTTACCGCTATAAATCTGTGAACTGTCGTAGTTCCTGTCAAAGGTTCGGCGACCTCACCATAAGGTTGTATGGATTGGGCATTCCTACTTAGCCAGCAATTTGATTCCATACCTGGTTTGACTGCTGATTGCACTAATTCACATGCTAGGTCTAATTCGCCTGTGTCAAGCAGTTCATGCATTCTAGAAGTATAATTTTCATCGAATGCGTTCAAACCAATAGCATACCGCATTGCGTCTTCACCACTGGTTTCTAAAACATGTTCAGAAGCAATTGATTGCGCGTCTGGAACGTGAATTCGAATCAAAAAACTTGCTGACATAAAAAAAAGCCAGAATAAGGTCAACATTTCAAGAATATGAACCTGAGCATTTTCATCTTTCGTAAGATCACCTCACGGTCTAAACGTTCCAACAGATGGGTTCAAACCTGGTAATTGGGAAATACCAATCAAATCTGGGCTGAATACAATGAAATTAAACATAATTAGGGCAACGAGTATCATCAATCCTGAATGCTTCATTCCATTAGAAAAACGACCTGTTGCCATAAGTCCAGCCATGGCCCCATTGCCCATGGCTTGCATATTCACACCATAGTAAAAAATAGTAAGAAAGAAAAGTGGGTCAATATTTCTGATTTGCATGTTCCCTATTTCAGAACCTCCACCATCTCCTCCACTGTCACTGGAATTGGAATTCGCGATATTTGGGATAAATACCTTACCCAAAACGACGATAACTCCCAAGAAAACCATGTACGAAGTCCAAATAACCGAGATGTAAGATGAAATAGTTCGTTTTCTCTCTGACTCAAGGAATTTAATTTCCCTACTGTCATTTGCTGCAGTAACTAAGATATCAGAAATTTTCCCACCCGCTCTGTTAGCTTCTGAGATAAGAGAGATGGCTCTCTTCACAATTGGAGTACCAACTCGATCTGCAAACATGCCAATGACATCTGAGAAAGCAACACCCCAACTAAGTTGGTCTGACATTTTCTTTACCTCATCATTGAGTGCTCCATATTCACTACTAGCTAAAGTTTGAACAGCAACTGTCATTGACAAACCTCCCTTCCAGTATTCTGCCATATCTCTCAAAAAGTCAGGAAACTTTTCTTCCATGGCATTGATGTTTGCTTTGACACGGTCCCAGTAAAAAGAGGCAGGCCAGAATGTGAAGAAAAGTGCTAGACCAAAGAAATTTAAAAATATCGTAGGATGTATTTCCAATCCACCCAATTCATACTTAGGACCAATCCAAATTGACCCATTATTCATGTATTCAGGCACACCATCGTAGAACGTTAGATCCAGCTTAAATGATGCAGAATCAATAACTGAACCATCCTTTGAAATAATTACAACTTGGTATAGTTCACCAGGTGGCAAATCTGGTATTTCTAAAATGCATTCATCGTTCGTCAGTCCAGAATTACCATCATGAGTCCCACCGGGTATCGGGATGGAATCTGAGCCTCTTATCGAAAATTGATATGGGATCGGTTTTGAACTATCAACATCACAAGTGGCTACCAATGGTTGGGCAGGCTGATATCCTCCGCTTCTGGTTTCATCAACACCTGGGACATCAAACATCTTTCCTTGTGAACGAAAGTCAGTCCATTCTTCTTCTTCCCATATGATTGAATTTGGAGCATCCTTCATCAAATCACATGTCTCATTATCGGCAAATGATGGGACCTCATTTGGATTATATCCACATACCAGATTGACAAATAGAGGTGACCCGTTTGGGGATTTAAGGAACGATGAATTAGTAAGCCAAAATCCAAAACATGCTAAACCGATAAACAGGCTTACTGCTAAAATCGCATAAAGCTTAATCATGGTTGTATCGTCTTTGGGAAGGTCGAGTTTGACTACGACTTTTTTTCCCTTCTTTCGAGCCATGAATCAAACCTGCCCTACATTTTTTGCTCTTGGCTGCTAAGCCAAACTAACCCACAAAAAGCAACGTGAATCAATGGAAGAACAAGCATCACAACTGCATACAATACACCTTCAGACATTTGGGCTCCCTTACCAGATACCCAAAACATAATCACAAGCATCACAATCAAAAACAAAGGCATTGCAACTGCGACCACAACATAGGATTCTGCTAACATCGAAAGACTTTCCAAAAAGTCCTGCAACCTTGTTCTATTTTCACGCATATAATGTTCTGCACGATTGAGGAAGTAAATCTTCAAAGAACCCCCAGATGTCAAAGTTCCAACCATGCCTTGGAAAAACTCAGTCATCCAAGTAGATGCTGCCCGATCAACTGACATGCTCATAGCGGTAATTAAATCGTATCCTAGCAAGGTGATGTCTCTGTAAATCATTGACGCATCATACGAAATTTCTCCATAGATTTCACCATTCAGTGCAAGTGACTTGAAAATTTTCTGAGGAGTAGCATTAGCTGCTGACATTGCTGCAGTAAATGACGCAGCATAAGGGAGATATTTTTCCAATTTCACACCACGCATCTTCCTCATACGCGTTGCGCCTCCTTTGAAATATTGAAAAGAACCGTATGGGATTAACACCCCTAAAACCGCAATAAGGACTACTTTCAAGACTGGTGGGAACTCCAGATATGAGAAGTATGGACAGGAATATGACATGCCATACTCAGGTGAACGACCCAAGGACTCATCCACAAGATCCTGATTCCAATATTCCCATATTTGACATTCTTCTGCGACAGAAGCGTCTTCCAAGGATTCATAATAATCAATGAAACCTACCTCTGGTGCGAAAAATGCGGCGAGTATTGCCGCACAAATCAAAAACACCGAAATAGCAGTCACAATCACTTGTGCAACAAAAACTTCAGGCATCACGCCCACTGCACCTTTAACGAGATCGTCGGACAAATCCTTGTCTTTTCTCGCTCGCTTTTTGAGAAAACGACCGAGAATTCGGTGACATATTTTCTGCCAAGCGGTTAATTCCATTTTAGACCACCATCAACGCAGGCCATCTACTCTTGCCATAATCTCATTTGGTCTTACATAATATTCAGTGACTATCTGACTAACTTGATCGGATTTTCTAATATCATTAAGTACCATCCACTCTAGAATACGTTTTCTTGTCTTCAACTCGTTTCTCATATCTTCTTGAGAGTAATTTATTTTAACCATTATTTTTTCGAGCACATACGATTTTCCACTAAAGATAAAGTCGTCACTGTTCACATCCCACCTAAATACTTCATTCGTGATAACTTCCAAGGAATTTGGGTCAATTCCCACAATTTCTACCAATTGCTTAGTTCTCCTTACACGGCGTCCGTTGATTCTCGTTTGAATTTGAATACAACAGGCCTCTAGGGCAGGCAAAAGAACACGCGGGATATCAATTGGTTTATTTTCCAAACGGTGAACAAGAGAGGGTACTGAATCGGCGTGAACGGTCGAGTAAGCACAGTGTCCTGTAGCCATCGCCTGGAAAAGTACGTAAGCCTCTGCGCCTCGAATCTCTCCTACAATAATATATTCAGGCCGTTCCCTAAGAGCTGCTTTCAGTAGTTCGAACTCTCCAATTTCTCCCTCTGATGATTCACCACCAAAGCCTTGCCGAGTTAGACCTGGAATCCAGTTTGGTTGAGGGATATTTACTTCTCTTGTTGACTCGATGGAAACGATCTTCATTTGCCATGGGATAAATATACACATCGCATTGAGAGTAGTAGTTTTTCCTGATGCTGTACCGCCCACGAAAAGCATCGGGACTTCATTCTGGAAAGCAACCCAAAGATATGCAACCATCAAGGATGACATCGTCCTAAAGGCTACTATGTCCACTGGAGAAAATGGATCTTCCCTGAATCTTCTGATACAAAATGAAGAACCGCGAGTAGAAACCTCTCGGCCTAACTTCATCACAATCCTTGAACCGTCCATGAGCGTAGCATCAATGAGTGGGTCGGCAACCGAAATGTGCTTACCGCATCTTTGAGCGAGTTTAATCACATATGATTCTAGCATGTCATCAGTTTCCCATTTACATGTGGTCTCAACGGATTCAAACTTTCTGTGATAAGCGAAAATAGGGATATCTGTGCCATCCAATGACACGTCTTCTACGTTGGGATCATTCATCAAGACATCCATTCTTCCATAACCAATGAGGTCTCTGCGCAAATAATAAAATAATTTAGACTTGGATTTTTTATTTATCTTCATACCATAGGATTTGATCACTTTATCCATAGCCGTCCTTAGGTATGCAGAGGGATCTGCATCCATTTCATCGATATTGACCGTAAGTGACTTGATAAAAATGGTCATTAATTCGTCTCGCCATTCTTGTTCTTTTTTGTTGAGAGGAGGCTCGATGATTTGATAGATGATGTTTAATGTCCTCTTATCACGCACAATCCGAGCAAATGCATGTGGTGGCATGACCGGATATTTGTCTAATTCTTCATATTGAGCGCGGGCTTGAGCACGAGAACGTTCACGGCCTCTTCCTTTACCACCTTTTCTCGCCAATCCCTAACCCCCTAACTCGTCCGTGCATCTCTTAGGAGGGGACCTCACTATAACCTTTGGTCGAAAAAACACAAATTTGATACAGTCAAAGAGCATTTAGCCAAGCCAGAACTTCGTTTGTAAATTCTTCAATTGTTGATTCGTTCTCAAGAATCTTGTCGGCATTTTGAATCAAAGTCTCAAGACCCCATCCTATTTCCCGATTCTCTCTTATTTCGAATTGACTTCTATTTCCATCTTCTGATCTCTTTCTTTTGAGCACTCTCGAAAATCGAGTCTCTTTATGTGCATGAATGCCAACTACTATCAAATCTGACTTCAGATGGGTTCTGAACACCTCTAACTCTGCCGTTCCCCTCATTCCTTCGATAAGTATCAGTGCGTGGTGAGGTTGTAAATTCAGGATGGATTCGGTAAGCCTTGAGGCTAGAACTTCCTCTCCGAATTCATGTCTCAATTGGCTGGCAATTTCTCCAAAAATTTCAGGCGACTCCTGAAGTTGGCGGCGCCTGACTTCCTCTCGAATCATATCTCCCATCGAGAGTATGGGGATCCCGCGATCTCTAAGAATAGCCGCGAATTCTCCTTTCCCCGAAGCGGGCATACCACAAACGGCTAAAACACGACCCATGCGAGGTCCACTCCGACTTAGTTGTTGAAGACTGCGCGTCCCCACTTCTTATCAAGTAACTTCAGTAGCAATATCGAGCCTAATGTAATGAATCCACTAACGATCATAATCCCACGAAATCCCATTTCAGTCCGCTCAGATGCAAAATCCGTAGCCGTAGCTTGGAGGCCTTGTTGACTTACTTGTGCATACCAATTTTGATAGAATGAGACATCTCCTTGTGTGAATGAGAGCAGGAATAAAGCCAACAGAGGAATGACCGTACCTATCCAAAACCAAACCATAATTTTCCCGTCAAATATAGCTTTATTCGGCCTTAAACCCATCAAGAATGCAGTAAGTGATACGATGTATACGCTGTTTGCAAGCATCACAATTAACGCTGCTGGAAGAACTGGCCATTCATCCAACCTCCAAGCCATCAATACAACAAACAATATTGAAATCCAAGAGGTTACAAGAAAATAAACCACTACCTTTGCACGAATGAGTTGAGGGACGCCTAACGGTAAACCATTCATATGATCGGGAGTGTCTAATGCCGTAAGCCAAGAATAAAAATTGAATCCAAAGAATCCTAAAAACGGAGCATATGAAAGCAAGTTAATTGGTATTGGAACCTCCGCAAAATCAACCAACCAAGCCATCATCAATAATACAATGAGAGGAATTGAATAACTGACGGTCATTTTTTTGAGAGACCCTGAGCGAATCAAATCGACCAATTCTTTTGAAACAAGTAAACGAGTAGTTCCATTTCCAAGAAATCCAAGTTTTGCGTAAATGGGTAAAAATAGTTCTTGACGATTGACTACTTTTACTTCGAAGTCATCCAAGACCAATTGTGAGGCAATCCATGCGATAAAAAGAGCAATTGCAATCAAAAGTGGGCCAAGGAAGATGGACTTTTGAACACTTAAACCCCACAAGGCAAAATTTGACGGGATATATCCCATTCCTGCGATTACTCCTAAGCCTATGACGCCTAGAGGAGTGATTTTCGACCACATGCCTCCGCGTAACCACAAGGCTGATGCTAAGAATGACATGGCCAAACCTTGTGCTAGTGTGGTAGACATTGCAAGCCAAGTAGAAGGTATACTTCCCCATTCAAGCGGAGTTTTCACATCACCGATATACTCCAAACCTATTCCGACACACATTCCGAAAATAACAGGAGATAAGATCAGTGTGATGTAATAGACGAGGTCTTTTGTATAATAGGCAAAGTGTGCCACTGAATTGTTTAAAGGCTGCAAAGCCGGTGAGGCAAGAAGATAATTCTTAGCACCTGTTCTTGATAACACTCTTTCTCTTCCAAGAAAAGCGAACGAACCCATCCCTAAACTGAACATTAACAGTGGCAGGTGTAAAAATAATCTCAGTTGATCCCAGGTAAAATTCTGTTCAGCATTTTGGCCTTGAGCCGCACCTTCTCCTACCAAGAATTGTAACCCAATAGTCGCAATCATGGTTACAAGTGATAGTAAAAGAGGAAATAGTACAATTCGCCTCTTCTGAGCAAAGTCAAGATTCTCTCGATATTCTTCGACGAACATGACTCTGAATGTGGCCCAGAATGCGGCCCACCCAGTCAATGGAGTAAGTAACGAACCAGTCTGTATGTTTACCGAGGATGAAGCATAGATTTGAGATGACTCGACTTCTTGCCAGTCTCTGCTGGTGATAGTCGCTGACAAGCCTATTCCTCCTCTTGAGGTATGTCATCATGAATGCGTTCTGCTTCTTCAATTGAATGACCCACTAGACGTATGAATACATCCTCTAAGGTCTCGCTTACACTTTGTTTTAGATCAGATACTTTGCCTGCAGCAAGAACCTTTCCTTTGTTTATTATCGCCATCCGATTACACATTCTCTCAGCCATTTCTAAAACATGGGAACATAGGAATATAGTACCCCCGTTGGCGACGTGTTCTTCTAACCACTCACGACACTTCCTCTGATAAATCGGATCGAGGTTTGCAAACGGCTCATCTAGAAACAAAAGTCTTGGCTTGTGGATAAAGGCAGTCGCTAACATCACCTTTTGCCTCTGCCCTTTGGACAGGTCTTTACACATTGTATCTCTTTTTTCTTGCATACCAAACCAATCAAGCCAGTATTCGACCTTTTCCTCGATTTCTTTAAGACCTCGCAGTTTCCCAACGAATTGTAAAAATTCTGAAGGAGTTAGAAAGGAAGGAGGAGATTCAGATTCAGGGACAATACCAATATTCGCCTTAAGTTTTTGTGGATTCCTAGCAGCGTTAATTCCCAAGACTTCTACCTGGCCAATAGACGGACGTAACTGTCCTGTTAATAATTTGATGAAGGTGGATTTACCTGCTCCATTTGGGCCAAAGACCCCAAAAAATTCTCCTGAGGACACTTTAACATTCAATGGGTGAAGAGCAATGAAGTCACCATATCTTTTACCAAGGTCATGAGCAACAACCAAATTTTGTTCATCTGACCCCATAAATGAGTGCAATGTGTTTAGGGTTTTCAATGTGTGCTTAGCCATATTCTTATGTGAAAGATGTGTGGATAAATTATGTCCGAAGTTGTTATTCTCGAAGAAATAAAGTGCCATTCGGATGATGGCATAATTCAGAAGTGGGTCATTAACCGACCTTCCAAACTCAATGCCCTCAACCAAGAGGTGACCAATAGAATAAAATCTCTATGCAGAGAAGTTGAAAGTCGCCCCGATGTTCGTTTAGTTATCATCACCGGGTCGCCACCATTACCAGCAGCAGAAGGAAAAAGACAGAAACCTGTATCTTTCATTGCTGGTGCAGATATTACCGAATTTGCTGGGAAAAATTCAACTGAGATTGAACAACTTTTTCGTGACAACGCGATTGAAGCCATATGGAATCTCTCGGTGCCTACTATTGCCATGGTCGATGGGTTTGCTCTCGGCGGTGGTTGTGAGGTCGCTTGTTCATGTGACATTAGATTAGCAAGCACGCGAAGTAAATTTGGGACTCCAGAGGTAACATTGGGATTGATTCCTGGATACGGCGGTACTCAACGATTGAGCCACCTTCTAGGATATGGAAAAGCGATGGAACTGATCTTATCTGGAGAACACATCAATGCCGAGGAAGCTGTAAAAATTGGTCTAGTAAATCATATCTATGACTCTGAAAATCTCGAAGAAGAAACTCTCAAACTGGCTCAAACCATTGCAAACAAATCATCCAATACAATCAAAATTGCAAAGGCTACCGTTAGAGCAGCCTTTGAAAATACGCTCAAAAAGGGAATAGAGATTGAAGCCGAAGCATTTGCTAATATTTTTGATACAAAAGATGCGCAAATCGGCGTAAATGCCTTCATTGAGCGGAAGGAACCGAAATGGCAACACGAGTAATTTGTGCTTTGTCCAATGATAAGTTAATCATTTTCAATCTCTTCTCTAAGTGTTGATAGTGCTGATGAAGATGGTAAAGGAGGAGGGGGTAAAGGAGGCATCCCTGATTGGGGCAAAGGAGGAGGAGGGAGATCTCCAAGAGGAGTTAATACTCCAGGGGGTAGCGGTAAGTCGGGTAGCCCTGGTCCCTCGTCTTGTGTTTCCTCTTCAACAACTCTGAATCCTTCATCAAGCGGAGTTCTTAATTTCAAAATCGTTTCACCATCAAGGCGGATAAATGTAGCACCATAAAGCCCACCTGCCTCGACAGAGGAGGGTTCAATAATTACTGTTTGACCATGGCCTTCTTTTGAAAGAAGGGCGAGAATATCTTCCCCTGCAGCATGACCTTCCCACATTTTTGCAGTAGAAGCCCGGACTTCGGCTAATCTTCGTCGACGTCTGGATTCAATTCTTTCTCTTATCCGCTGATGATGGTCGTTCTTTTCTTTGAGAATGACATCGATTTCTGCATCTTCAATAGATTGCGCTGAAATTTCAACTGAAAAGGAGTCTGCAAGATGAACATCCTCAACCTCAATTTCATCTAATGATATTTCTGTCAAATCTCCCTGCTCATCTTCCACTTGGCCCTGTTGTTCCTGTTGGTGTAATTTAGCCAATTTTCTTTCCCGTAATGTCACAATATCTGGTTCCGCCTCTTGACTCTCAGAGGCCTCAACATCCATTTCATCATCATCTTCAACAATGTCTGGAGAGTCTGAAGCAATATCTCTCTTCGGCAGTGGTTTCTTCGAAGGCAATGGTTTTTGACCAGTAAGTACCCATAGCACGGCGCAAATTACCATGGCGCCGACCAAAGCCCATTGAGTCTGCTCATCCATTCGCTCTGGCTGACCGAGATAAATCAACAATATACCAACAAAGGCAACTGTCACCACCAGCCTAGAAAATTTCATGCTAACTATTCACCCCAGAGGCTGGTTACTTATGATGCTCTCGCTGATTCTCGAGCCAAGAAATAGCCTTATTCACGGCCTTTGCTCGATGACTGTACTTTTCTTTGGCGTCACTGGAAATCTGGCCGAAGGTTTCGCCATGTGTGGATATGACGCCAATATCCCCTGATTTAGCGGGATTGCCATCAATGTCCAAATCAGATGGGACAAAAATTGGATCAAAGCCAAATCCATTTTTACCAAATTCTTTGTGAGAGATTTTTCCAGGACATGTGCCATTAAAAAACTCCATTTTTCCTTGAAAATAAACTCCTGAAACCGCTTCAAAACGGGCTTTTCTTAATCGACTATCAGCATTTGGGTCTTCACTGCGCAAATGCTGTAGCAGTCGAATAATCCCTTGACATCCAATCGTTCTTAGAACATATGAACTATACACCCCCGGAAAATCATTTAGTGCATCAACAAATAATCCTGCATCCTCCACGAATAATGCATCAGATCCCCCAGGAAGGTATGGTATAGCCTGCTTCATTTTCTCTTTTGCTACCTCTTCAATTGAATCCACTTGAGGTTCAATATAATCCAAATTCATTTGTTCAAGCTGAAAATTGTACTGATTAAAAATCTTCTTTGCTTCACGTACTTTTCCCTCGTTCCCGGTAAGAAACCAGACCTTCATGCTCAGTGCAGATAGTAGGAATCCTTCTTCTTTACGATGCAAATTTCTTTTTGCTTTATCCTCGTGGGATAATTGTGAATGGATTACTTGCCGTCGGCATAGGCGGCTTTATTGGTGCTATACTTCGGTATGGGATTTCAGAATGGATGAATACCGATACCTTTCCATACGGAACACTGGCAATCAACATCTTTGGTTCAATTATGATGGGCCTTCTCATGATGTTATTGTCTCGGGAATATATTTCTCATGAAGTTGGGCTATTATTTTGCACAGGAATGATTGGTTCTTTTACAACTATGTCGGCCTTTTCTTTTGAAACAATGAACATGTGGAATCAATCACAACTTCAAGGAATATTATACGCAATGGTCAACATGATTATTTGTCCGATTGGAGCCTTTCTAGGTTGGAAAATCGGAACTTTCATGATGTGATGGATAACATTCTTTCAAGCGCAATGAGAGCATATTTTGCCGTTTGTTCAGGAACAATGATTTGGTTCGGAATTAATCCATCTCGAATCTTCTCTAATACGTCAAGAAGATAAGCCGGGTGAATCATGTACATGGTCGAGCAAGGGCATACATTTGCGTCTAAACATTCAATCTCTTTGTCTGGATATTCGTTATTCAAACGCGCAACCATGTTTATCTCAGTTCCAATTGCAATTTTTGCATGATCTTGTGATTGTTTTACAAAATTCCTAATGAATTCGGTTGAACCAACCGAATCTGCGGCTTCAACTACCTCTTTTGAGCACTCTGGATGAACGACAACCAAGCCATTTGGTTCTCTCTCTCTGAAAGAATTAATTTGTTCAACACTAAACCTTTGATGTACTGAACAAAACCCGTGCCAAAGGATTAATTTAGACTCTTCAAGAGATTGTTTATCAAAATCTGTGAGTTCATTTTCTGGATTCCAAACAAACATTTCATCCTCTCTCAATCCTAATTTAAGGCCAGTATTTCGACCAAGGTGTTGGTCCGGGAAAAAAAGTAATTTTCCGTGAGGTCCAGCCCTTTCGAGCGCCCAGTTTATGACGCCTTCTGCATTTGTAGAAGTGCAGACAATACCACCATGCTTGCCGACAAAGGATTTGAGTTCAGCGGAAGAATTCATGTATGTAATTGGAACCAAAAATGACTGGTCATCCTCAACGATTTTATTTGCATCTTCACGCTTCATTGGGTCTCTCAAATCGGTCAAATGTAAAATGGAATCCCACGCTGACTGAACATCTTCTAATACCGCCATATCAGCCATTGAACAACCTGCTCTTAGATTCGGGAGGATGACCGATTGGTGGTCGCCGGTCAATATATCTGCGCTCTCGGCCATAAAGTGGACGCCACAAAATATGACAAATTTAGCATCCGATTCCGAGGCTAACTTTGAAAGTAGGAAAGAATCTCCGAGCAAATCTGCGTGCATTACAATCTGATCTCTTTGATAATGATGACCAAGGATCAGTAAATCTTCCCCTAATTCGGTTTTTATTGATTGTATTGCGTCTGCAAGGGCTTGTTCTTCTTCATCCATGGAAGAAGAACCAAAATCGATAGCACACATCGGCAAACTGATGGTCATCAATAGGAGCCTAGAGCGCCTCCTTTTTGAACCATGTACCCAAGCGCAGCACCATGGAGCCGTGGATTCCAGACGAGGTTCTACATACCGGGGCTGAAGCTGTTGTAACTTCTGGCACCTGGTTTGGAGCAAATGCGATAAAAAAACAGAGAACTGAAAGGAAATGGAGACATCCTGAACTCGATGCTCACTTGACAAAGAAAAGACTTCAAAATGAAATTAAATTAATGGTGAAACTGAGAAATAAAGGCCTACCCTTGCCAATAATCTTCGATGTTGATTTAAGCCAAAGGTCAATGATTATGCAACGGATAGACGGTGAACCATTAATTGATATTTTGAAGATTGAAGTAAACCATAAGAAAATACTTCATTCCGTGGGGAAAAGTATCCGTTTACTCCATCGAGAAGCAGTCACACATGGCGACTTGTCGACAAATAACATCATGATTTCTAATAATGAATCAGCGATTCTCATCGACCTCGGTTTGGCGAAGGTGGAGTATGAAGTTGAAGGATTTGGAATTGACCTACATGTACTTCATGAGATATTCCGTGCATCTCATCCAAATATTGATGCAGCGATGAATCATGTGATTGAAGGTTATCTGAGCGTGGATGCGGATTTAGGTGAAGTCCAACTTGGCTCCGGCGGAACAATACCTTCGGCACATGAATGTGTAAATCGACTGGAAAAGATCAAGCAGAGAGTACGATATCACAGTGGTTAGATTCATTCTTCTTCTGAAATATTTCCTCTTCGATATTCGAGTTGTCTTTGAACAATATTTAGGAAAATCAAACCCATCATCAATATAACCGATGTTTGAAGAACAATGGAGGAGTATGGCTGCAATTGTGCGTTTCTATTCAAAACCTCAACCGAAGTTGATCCATCTTGATTGGCTTGACTGAATATAATGTGATTTTCCAGGGCCATTGGAGCCCATTGCTCTATCTCATCTGAAGTCAAAACCTCTGTTCGATTTGTAGAAAGATCAAGCATTAAAATTTCCTTATCGAAATACTTCTCTATCGGATTACTGGGGTTGAAATGATTTTGAGCTGCCCAGACTAACAGCCCGTGATCTAAATGCGGAGTAAACACGGGGTATTTCGGATCTCCCACTATGTAACTTTCACCGGTATACCTGTCAAGTAAAACCAGACGTGTTGTTGCATTGACATCAACGGACACTGCCGCATGTGTTCTCGTTATTGAGATATCCGAGATTGTAGCATTTGCCTCATCAACAGTCAAACCCCAGGAAGTGAGGATTTCATTTTCGATATCACTTGCTGAAAAATTGAGTTTTTGAGCGATTGATCCTTCGTTTCCTATTTGTGCGAAATGTAGTTCTGTTGGGTTGTCTTCTGTAACATAGACAACATCATCACCAATACTATCGAGCATGGTTACATTTTCACCAATCCACCAATTTCCATCAATGTATTGGCCAGAAATCGAATACATCGTCACTGAGCCACCAGAAATGATGGCAATAATCGGGCCATTTGAGGATTCAACGATGTGCAATTCATCAACGTTTTCAATAGATAGTCTCAGGAGCGAAATCATTGGATTTGTAAGATTAACTACGAATAATTCGGTCGTATTAGCAACAGCTAAAGTACCGCCGCTCAGGTCATAATGGCTCTTATCGTCTAAATTTGGTTGGAGTACTTCTATCTCATTTTCCAAATTTGAAATCTCATGGACAATAAGTCGAATTCCATCTGAGTGATTATCAAGAGTCACCATCCACTCACCTGAAGCTTTGACTTCAACAGGCAACTCAACTCCTTTTGCAGGAAGTGCTTGATGCGTTAAGTCCCATGTCACCGTAGCGCCAACAACAAAAAGTAATCCAATTATAAGAGCCGTAGTTTCAGATGAACCCGGTTTTTTGAATTTCAANGANGACTGCTTAATCCTNTTTTTTATGATTGCAAAACTCTTGTTNGGATTACTNANTAATGCCGANATTCTNGAATTAATTGTTCTCTCGTCCAAATAATTCCANACGAATTGTGACTTTTCTGANANGTGAACNGCCANNANTGCAACAACCATNCCNCCNATNATATCNCTNAACCAATGAATTCCNANATAAATNATNGAAAANGCAGTAAGTAGNNTAAANATNGCTACTATNTTGCGNTANCTCTCCCAACGTTTNTCNTGGTCNTANCGCATAAGACAAAGCCATACTGAGAANGGNAANGCAATNTGCAAAGANGGCATTCCATTCGTAAATGGATCAATNCTTGTNAACCAATCATTNATTTCAGGNGTGAGNTTATANGCCAATGGNANCATTTCNGGAATNAAATCCCCNGTNACNCTCACGTTGAAAAAGAGNTAAAANGGNACTGCGAGAAGNTATACCCAAAAAATAGTCAANGTAATTCGATCTGACATCCAACGATCATCAAAATANGCAAAATAGAANATNGATACANANCANATNACCATAAATCCNACCACATAAAANTGGGTNAGAAGAAAAGTAAGGGTNGNATTGAGAAACATNTNCTGAATNGANANTACCATCGAACCTTCNATTGCAAAAATCCATGGCGTCATATCTAANCCNGTATTTGCCATNATGATTCTNTCNANTTGGTCNAGGAAGTCNTTGGCGTTATAGATTGAAAACAAAATTAACACATGCAACCAATAACGNCGTATGAAATCTACNAAACCTGAAATCGAAATTCGTGCCCAGGGAGGTTTTACTAGNGGCATGATTGCTACGCCAATAGCTAAGGCTGAAATCAACCAAGTAAGGTATACGCCTTCCACTTCAATCATGTTTGCGTACTTTCACTTATTCATGTCACCTTCGATTAAACTGGTNNAAAAANGNNGATTACCATGCNCCATGNACATACGGNCGNCCNTGNTCTGGATCTTCTTTATTTGCTAATGACCAAAGACGTTCAAANCGGTANATTCCACTNCTGCAACCATNGGGCCAATCAAATTGAAGAGCATACCCCCCTACTTTCTTCACCTCTGGTATACCGGACTTGTATTTTGAAACTTCATTGGTCAATATTTCAGCGGTCGCTTCAGAATCTCTTTTCGGTGCACATTTAGCACATGGACACCAATATCTCAATTGTTTATATTCGACAACTGCTTCAAAACCATCAGACCATAACAAAGTCATTCCCGTTTTCTTTCGTTCCAACTTTTTTAGGACCGGAATGCTTGACATAATTTCACCGATTCAAATTATCTCTAAGCCATCATTGCCTTGTTCCTGGCTAACGAAATCTTCAATTTTCCTTACTACTGCTGAAAATGCCTTCGCGGATTCACCATCAGGTTCTGCNATTATTCGATGAACNCCATCATCACCACCCCTCACAACCCCCGGATCGAAAGGTAATGCCCCAAGAAATGGAACGCCGGTCTCCTCAGCGGTTGAGGCGCCTCCACCAGACTTGAAAATATCCAGTGTAACCGTCCATGANCCCTCGTCATTAACTTGAACTTCGAGATCTTTACCCCCTGGACCTGAAACTGAAAATACAGATCCCGATGCTCCTTTCCCTCGAAGTGTGTATCCGCTCATATTCTCTACAACTCCGATAATAGGAACCTTCAGAGATTCTGCAAAACCAATCGATTTTCTACTATCGAGGAGGGCTACCTCTTGAGGAGTAGTTACAACTACCATTCCGTCGATATTCGGCAAACTTTGAGCCACTGTCAATGGTTCATCGCTTGTCCCAGGTGGGAAATCAATAACCAAGAAATCTAAGTTTCCCCAATCAACATCGCCAATGAATTGTTGAATTGCACCTAATTTTATCGGACCTCGCCAAACCACTGGTGTGCTTTCATCTTCAAGTAAGAACGCCATAGAAATTACTTTCACGCCATTTGGACCAACTGCGGGTAGAATNCTTCCACTTTCTACATTCAACCTTTGTCCATCTAAATTCATCATTTTCGGAACGTTTGGGCCAGTAATATCGATGTCCAAGAGTCCAACTTTGAGTCCTTTAGCCGCCAAGGATAGTGCTAACCCTGTTGCTACTGTTGATTTTCCAACGCCGCCTTTTCCTGAAAGGACCATTATTTTGTGTTTGATGCCTTTGCCAACACTTTCCATTTGCATTTTGCGCTTCATTTGTTTGTATGCTTGTTCCATTTGGCGTGTCTGTTCAGGATTTGGACCTGCATTTTCCTCACTTTTTGGATTGTTGACTTTAATCGGTGATTCAGGCATTGATTCTGTCCATCCCCCACAAATACTTGAAACCTCTTTTGTATCCTAGATGAACCAAAGTATTCACGAAAGAGAAAACTATGACTAATTTTGTGAATTCCATACCCGAATATGCCCAACCCAAACCAAAGCCTAGAATTGGTGAAAAACACAAACAACTGAATAATATTTCATCATAAACCGCATAACGGTTTTGAGAAAAAAGTAGGACAATGGGTCCCATAAAAAAGACTGATATTGTAATAATGAATGCTACTACCTCAAATAATAATTCTAAACTGTACATAGCAAAGAGGATGTGGAGCAAAAAGAGTACCCCAAACAGAACAAAATAAACAAGAAAAGGNCGGTAAAGACTCCTATCCATATTGTGTCTCAATATGTAATTATTTTAAAATCTCATTCTTTGTTTCCTTTCATGCGAGTTTTATTTGTCTGTGTGGGGAATTCTTGCCGGTCCCAAATGGCTGAAGCCATTGCACGTTCTCAAGGAATGACTGCTGAATCGGCAGGAACGCATCCTGCTAAAGAAGTCTCAAAGCAAGCACTCCACGTTTTGGCAGATATGNGGATCGATGCATCAGGTTTGGTGCCAAAGAATATTTCGACGATCGATTGGAAATCTTTTGACAAAATTATCAGTATGGGCTGCGGAGTACAATGCCCTAATATCCCAATCGATGAAGACTGGGGCCTTGAAGATCCTGTTGGAGGGGATGTGGATATTTTCAGAAAAACTGCAAAAAGAATTCAAGAACACATCAAAAATCTAGCGTAATCCGAATGAAACTAACTGGCTTCATTCCGTCATCTCTAGGCACCTCTTCTGTGCCAATTTCGGTATTTGATAAAGAGATTGATTCGGGAAGAGTGGAGGCGATGATTCCATTTCTTCTACGACAAACCTCTGCAACATCTACTGCTCGGCCAATGCTTGCCCCTCTTGCTACGATAGCTACTGATTTTTCACCCTCCTCATGTGCTGTTAGTACAGCCTTTACGTAGGCATGAAGCGGTTTTTTCCCGACATAGACAATCTTCTCATCTGACATGTAACTGCATAAACATTGAACTATATTGAATCTATCGACTTTGTTCAAAAACGATAACGGTTTATACAGGGGTTCATACGCTTAGAACAAGCGAAAGTAGTGTAGTGGTTATCACCGGGCGTTGCCAACGCCTGAACCCGGGTTCGAGTCCCGGCTTTCGCATTGAAAGTCACACTTTTACCTCTATGTGGATGCATAACTTCAAGTTGAATATTTTGAGCGGAAAGTATGGAACTGACAAGGTTGAATTTGAGAATCCTTACGATGATTCTTGGTCCAATCATTTTGGCTACGTATGCGTACGGTGTTTCAAAAATGTCAAACCCAGAAAAATTATGGGGAGGGATTCCAGAGTCATGGAGAAAATTCAATGTCACTTGCATGTTTATCTCTGCTGCAGGTTTTTTGATCATGTGGTGGATGTTTCTGTTTCAATGGGAAACCCAAGCTGTTGAAGCCCTTTCTTGGCCATGGCAATCAGATAGCAAAGGAGGATATAACCGATTATTCCTTTGTTTTAGTTTGGTGATGATACCGTCAGCAATGTGGATTGAAATGACCAGATTTCATATTTCTCACCCCAAAAAATGGACTCCGTTCGCAACCATCGGCATACTCATCTTAGTTTCAATTGGAAATATACTCTTCATGCTTATTTCTTGGGAAGCATGGCAAACGAAGATCGGAGACCTTGCTTGGCTGCCATTTATTGGCTCGCTTATGTTCTCTATTCAAGTTATTTTTAACGATGCAATTTGGTGGAGTATTGCCTTTCCTTGGTCCTCAGATGAGTAGTCGAAGTTACGAAATCCACTTTTGCACCAGTTGAGGCAGAATTTCTCCAGCTTTTCCTTGAAAGAATTCATCAAAATATCTTGCATTCAAAGGTGGCTCTAAATTCACACCTATACAACGAGCCGCATTGCTTTTTGCAATTTCTATCAATCCAGCAGCAGGATAAACATGTCCACTTGTTCCTATCGAAATGAATACTTCACAAGTTGAAACTGCTTCTTGGATTTTGGCCATTTCGAAAGGTATTTCTCCAAACCAAACGATATGAGGTCGTAATGTTTCATGACCACAGTCGGAACAAGGAATAAACTCTCGATCATAGTGATTCTGCCCTTGATAGACGCCGACATGGTTACACATTTCACAGCGAAGTTTTGCTAATTCTCCATGCATGTGAATGACGTTTTTTGAGCCACCCCTCTCATGTAAATCGTCAACATTTTGCGTGATGAGTGTAAAACTCTCTCCCAGATATTGTTCGAGTTTGGCAATCGCAAGATGACCTGGATTGGGGTCAACAGAAAGCAATTGCCGCCTTCTTTCTTGATAAAAACGCCAAACGAGACGCTGATCATTAACCCAGGCATGTGGAGTAGCCACATCTTCAACTCGATGATCTTCCCAAAGCCCATCATTATCTCTAAAAGTTCTGACACCTGATTCTGCACTGACCCCCGCTCCAGTCAAAATAACCACTCTTGAACTAGAATTGATAGACACCATGTTCCATTTTTACGAGGGACCTAGATATAATTTCATTTGTTTGAATGAATAATATACCACAACTCACCACAACATCTTGTGAGGGATGAATATCTCGTTTGAGTTAAGAAAAAAGAATGCTATGAATAAATTATCCATAGCAAAATCAGAGAACTTGGTAGATATTGCAATGTATGATATCCTCGACGTATTGAACGCACACTCCGACCTCTTTACAACTTCAAGTTGCTCGGGAAGGATTCAATTGATTGCTATGCCTGATGTTGGTAGAAAAGACACGATCGTTCTGAGACATCGCTGGCACCATGAATTAAATTTCGAAGAACTTGAAGAAACCATCAATACATCTCAGATAAACGAAGATAATGTGGTCGTACTCCAAGCACAATCACCCATCCTTCACCTTGGATGTAGGACCATGGAAATGGCGATGCAAATAAGAAATATAGCCCAAGGTTTAGGTTGGAAATATTGCTCATTAATGGGTGGAAATAATGATAGGTGGATGGTTGAAATTCTGTCTTCTTATAGAATGGATTTTGCTTTATTCCGGCAAGGTATTTCGTCGATTCCAGATCGTGATTGGTTGAAATTTGTAACTATTGAAGCCAACAAAGTGTTCATGAAAGGGCAAGAAAAATTACCCTCACTCAAACAAATCCCTCAACTCATTTCGCAAGAATAATGGTTGAATCCTTCGTACCTCGTCAAATTACAGATTAATGAGTACGTTGTGCTCACGAGTGAATACGTTGGAGCGTATGGGATAGGAAAATAATTACAAATAGTGTGCTTCCTACAAAATCTTCAAACCTATAACTGATGAGCAGTAAAGCATGAAGTCCATTGGAGAGATAGAAGAAGACCTTGCAGAAAAGGCTGAACCTGTTCTCGGGTTCAAGCCGTCTTCAAAATTCAAAAGAGGCCCAATTGGAATTATAATCTACGTTATTTGTGGGATTATTGCGTTCTTCTCGTTGAGAAGTGCAGGTGTATTTTAAACACGGCCGNAGGAATCTGTTCACTGTAACCACGTATACGGCTTGACAAATACCTCACTAGTATTTACTCAAAGATCCTTAAATTTCTCGGTAATTCCACTTCTTCGAAACAAAACTACTACTACTGCTAATGCGATGAAGGCTAAAATACCGAACCCAATGTAAGTCAATTGGCTANCAGATAGAACATCAGAACCAATAACATCAGTACCTCCTGATTCCTCAACAACGTTTGCAACTGTTGAATAAATTGTTGAAGTGCTTCCAAAAACATCAGTAGCACGATATTGGATTTCATGCGAGCCAATATTCACACCCTTCCTCACCGTGACGCTAATCGACCAAGTATCGTTACCGACGTAGGTGAGTGCTTGCCATTTATTCTCGTCACCTGGAACTGAAAACACTCCTAATTTTGCTTCAACGGACTGTACCCCATCTAAATCAGATGACTGAATAGAAAATGTGTATTCTTGGTTTTGGTTATTCATTTCAATGACATAGGGTTCTTGTTCAAAGATTGTTGGTGCTGTGTTCAACACTATAACAGAGAGGTCTTCATCATCATTGTGCTTTACCTGGTGTTGGCCACTTTTCTGTGTGGTTGTAACAAAAATAGACTCCCCTGCTTCATCAATCAATTCAATCGTTAAGATCCTCTTTCCGGGATTCATGTCGTTGGGAATGATAAACGAGGATACCCAAACCCCGTTTTCTTCTTGTAACAATAACCTTTCACCCCCATATTCTCTCAAGTCTAGCCAAACTGAAGATACGCCATTATCATCGACCACATGCACATTTATCACTGCCATATCCCCTCTGGCTAACGAAGCAGGAATGATTTCAAACTGAGTTAATCTTGGGGCCTGATTCCCTATTTCTAATGTGAAATTTGAGGTTACAGTAGCGCCAAACGCATCGATGGCGATGGCCGTAAATTCTTTCTCGCCAAAAACCGTTGATTCAGTGCCGATGGTCGTTGTCCAAACATCGTCCCCGATGACCTTGTCACCAATTAAACCCTTATCGGATAAAGAAATGATGCCGATACCCAAGGATGTAAAATCCACAGTGACCGATTGCATATTAAAATCAATATCGTCTACCGATATTTGCAATAGACCTTGACCACCTCCTTCATTGATGATACTCCCCTCGAGATGGATTTGTATGATTTCAGGAGGAGAATTATCAGCACTGCTCACCACAGACGGACTCAATATCCGTTCTATGCTTTGGTTTTCGTGAAAGAATACATCTTGCTCAATTTCACCAAAAGGAAGATCAATACTCCTTGAAATATAGCCGTTAAGACCTTCTAAAGGCCCTTCGGATATGAGAACTCCAGTAGCATTACCCGAAGCATCACCTGAGTAAGTTCCGCTCCAAGCATAACACGAAATTTCGTGGCCGTCTACCGCATGCATCACACTTTGACCTATCTCAATACTTAATGGGAGGCCTTCTTGCTTGTCCAAAACAAACTTATCTCCGGTTTGCAACGGTAGAGGAACAATACCCTGTTCTCTATTGATTACAACATCACCCAATAATTGTTGTACTGCCGGGGGCTCTGGCTCTTTGATTACTGGAGAGCGTTCTTTAATTTCCTCGCCTGTGCTTGGATCAGGACCGGTTTGACGCCATTTGATTTTTACCGTTCTATTCTCCCAATCAGAATTTATAGCATCATATGACCATGATTCATTATGTGTTGAGCCAATAAGTCCGTCTCCACCGCTCCAACCTCCTGCTCCAGTCAGATTGAACCAATCTTCTTGATGAATAACTACAACATCAATGAGAACATTAGAATCATTAAGCTGCTTTCCGGTTTGTTCGATTGATCGAACAACTCCGAAACTTCCACTTGCATCACCAGATATTTGGCCATCTACATGTAGGTCATCAATTACCCAAAAACCATCCTGTATCTTATTGTGAAAATCAATTACTGTTCCATTAACATTCACCGAGGCATTTTCTTCTTCATCGGTAAACCCAAAAGTTCCATCTCCATCTACTTCATACAATTGAACGACCCTTGAATCATTTTCCCAACGTTCAATAAGTGAGAATAAATCAAGCGATAAGTCCATTCTTGTGCTTTCATCAGACACAATAAAATCTGCTTGACCTTCTAATTGTGAGTGATCAAGAACTCTTTGTCCACCTACATCTCTTGTTTCGACATATAAGACCGCTATCTCGCCATCAATCTCTGTGAGCGAATCATCTTCTTGTATGGACATTGACATCGTACCATTTGCTTCTAGTTTTTGATAATCATCAATCACATTTCCTATTTGTGAACGATTGATATTAGCTTGTGAGACCGATGCTTGTAGAGATAAACCATCCGAATTATTTGACGCAGTTATGGTAAGATTTCCGTATCCTTTTGCATCAAAAAATTGTGATTCCAATTGACCGAATTGGATTGATTGATTCATCCAAATTGATTCAAGAATCAGAGAAAGGAAAGTCGTTGATTCATTGGTTGTTTGGAGCATTGTCAAATCTCCTTCACCCAATTCCCAGGTTTGTATATCAGAATCATATCCCTTCTGCCACCCTTGACCGGAAAAATTCAACCGATACTCTTGCGGGCCTGTCTCGTCCTCCCATGATTGATCTACTTGCCAATTCGTTTTTGTAGTAACTTCATGGTCAAACAATGGTTGGTTCCAAGCAGTAACTCGGATTTCTCTTTGAATATTGTTGTACATAACGAGAATCTCGTCACCATACTCAGGAGTCGTTGCTACGGTGATTTTCAAACCCTCTGGGATATTTTGAATCTCAAACTCAGGTGATAATGTTGAGCCATTTCTCGTAATTTCAAAAACAACATCACCATCTAGATTTTCACCAAGGATTTTGTAATTATGTCCCTCTTCCCAATCGATGAGAATAGATACACTTGATTGAGCGTTCGAGACAGGAATTACTGTCATCACGAAAACACAAACGAGCAATAACGCTCGTGACCTCATAAAGATTAACTCCGCAGGACTCCTCTTCAAGCCTTCCGATGGTTTGTTCACCAGAAATCAGAAGTAAAAGCGTCGGGATTAACAACTTTTTCTCCTTCTCTTGCCCATATAGTTGACCCACGTGTACCATATATTTCCTCGAAAGGATCAACCTCTTCGAGAACCACTTCCCGATTCATATATGCCTCAACTTTTTCTCGTAATTCAGGTTTAAATTTCCAATAGTGAATTCGCCATTCTCTTCCATCCCACAAAGTGGTCTCTTCACTTTCAGTCGTAAGTAAATCGTAATCTTGAAACATATAGAAGAGATTTCTATCAGTAGGTTCGAGTGCGTTGTCGATGATTCTATCATAAAATCCAAAGAAGCCCAAAGCATGTTCAGCCATGCCTGATGCTACCTCAGCATCCATTTCAGTGTCAATGTGTTGTCTTATGGCTTCTGTCAGTTCGTTTAACGTCATTCCCACTACTCATACCCCCAACTAGCAAATAATATTAGTGACGGTTCTTCTTTAACCTATCGGTTTATACGATGAAGTTTTGAAGGCCTTGATATTGGAAGGAACATGGATGAGGATGGTTTGCAATCAGGTTTTCTTGGCCTGCAAAATGACGGTAATCATCCCGATATTGCCATCATTCCAGTTCCTTATGAATTGACTACTTCTTACGGTCATGGAACGATAGATGGACCTAAGTCATGCATAGAGGCTAGTTGGCAAGTCGAACTATTTGATGATAAATTAGAGGATGAAATACCCGCAGGGTTCAAGGTATACACCGCCCCATTCTGGGAAACAAATAACGGTACTCTCTTGGGTCAACTGGACGAAATTTCCCAACTCGCCAAGGATTGGCATCAGCATAAGGCCTTTCCAATTTTCATTGGCGGAGAACACGGTATTCTCCCGCCAATAATTCGTGGATTTGAGGGCGATATCACCATCATTCAAATCGATGCACATGCTGATCTTCGCTCACAACTTGATGGTGAGAAGTATTCACATGCATGTGCTGCGGCGAGGGCTTTGGATGAGGGTGCTGTCGAACTTTTTCAGGTTGGCATAAGGGCTTATTGTAAAGAAGAATTTGAACGAATTAAGAAAGATGAAAAAATCCACACATGGTTTGCACGAGATATATATCACCATATCGATGGTCCAACTCATTGGAAAAATTGGTTAGAATCAATCGCCTCAATCCATGGTCCTGTCCACTTAAGTGTCGACATAGATGGTCTTGACGGATCATTGGTTCCAGCCACAGGTACGCCAGTACCGGGAGGCCTTACATATTGGCATGCTGTTCAAACAATAGAGACGGCGTTTGAAAACCTAGACGTCGTAAGCGCAGATGTTAATGAAATTGTACCACAAAAAGACACACCACTNACCCAATTTACTGCTGCTATGTTGGTTACAAAAATCATTGGTTGCAAGTTAAATCAGCTCCGGTCTTCNGCAGAAANTTAGTAATAATCATATCAGGTAAGGCGGCAAAATATGAATCCAATATCTCATGGAAGTTTAGCCNTTTTGGACTGCACAGGAGTTCATTCGATTGATGGCAATTGGATGCTTAANATCATGACCGAAGCCGTAGAATCCAGCGGTGCCAGAAGAGTACATAGCCACATTGAAGAGTTTGATGNAAGCAAATCTCCGGAAGGATTTGCAGCCGTCATTCTACTAGATGAAAGCCATTTATCCGCACACCACTACGCAAAAGAAGGGCTTTTAGCAATCGATTCCTTCACCTGTGGAAAAACNGATCCATCAATTATCATCAAATATATTCATGATGAACTAAAAGAGAATTATCCAAATCTTATTGCAAATTCGAGTCATCAAATCCGCAGGTTTGGTAACATCCCTGATGTAGGAAACATTCGCCCATTTGTTGATAGATACTTCCAACATTTCAATGCAGCAGTGGTGAAAGATGCATCTCGTTCATTGTCCTCATTTATATCATCTGGAGGGAAACTACTGATCAGTCTTGCAGGAGCTATGTCCACCGCAGAAATTGGTAAATTACTTAATCCGCTCATCATGTTAGACATGGTACATGCAATTTCCTGTACAGGAGCTAATCTTGAGGAGGATCTGTTCCATCTAATTGCAGGTTCACATTATGAGCGTATTCCCCACTGGAGAAATTTGACAGCAGAAGATGATGAAAAATTATTATCAAAAGGGATGAATCGTGTCACAGATACTTGTATTCCCGAAGAGCAAGCAATAAGAAAGATTGAGCCTCTCCTGATTTCGCGATGGTCGCAAGAACGGGCATTTCCCCACGAACACATTTGGGCAATATTGGACGATGTCGAATTTGACATGCCAGCAAAATCCTCATGGCTCGTTGCTGCTAAAGAGAAAAATATCCCTCTCATTGTTCCAGGCTGGGAAGATTCAACCTTAGGAAATATGTTTGCTGCTGCATGTCTGAAAGGAGAAGTGGATCCTAATGCAGTGAAATCTGGAATCGAATACATGATTGATTTTTCCAAGTGGTATCGTGAACAATCATCACCTGTTGGTATGCTCCAAGTGGGTGGAGGTATTGCTGGAGATTTCCCAATCTGTGTGGTGCCCCTATTGAATCAAGACATGGGGCTTGATGTACCCAAATGGCAATGGTTCGGCCAAATATCGGAATCCAAAGCCTCCTATGGTGGGTATTCAGGTGCATCTCCAGAAGAAAAAATATCGTGGGGAAAACTCGACGTTGATACTCCAAAGTTCCACATAGAAAGTGATGCAAGTATTGTGTTACCTTTGATGCTATCATATGTAATGGAAGGGTTTTATCCTCATTGAGCACCGACGCCGTCGGCTTCAAGTGGTTGAACTCATCGGAGTTAAATGGCGAGACCATGCGAATCAATGTCAATCAAAATGAAAACGTGAACGGTACCCTTGTCCTACCCTTTTGGCAAGGCTCTGGAATCCTATCCGATGAAGAATCTACTGGGATTCATCGAGCACTAAAAAAACAAATTGATACGGTCATTGAAGATGAAGATTTCAAAGGTAAATTAGGCTCAACCATGACACTTAGAGGTACAGAAGGTGGAAAAGCAATCCTCGTGGGTTTAGGAAAAAAGGATGAAATATCCACTGAAAAAATCAGGAATGCTGGCGCCTCAGTCATCTCGATGAGGAAATCATCCCATGGTACTGAACTTTCGCTAAGGTCCAATAATCTGAGTGCCAATGAATTATCCATTTTTGTAGAAGGAATGATGTTGAGAAACTATGATTATGATGAATACAAGACTGTCTCAGATGAGGACAAAGAAGATTCTGAAATCTCTCTTGAGGTTACTTGTTCCGAGGAAATGATTGAAACAGTGAGTAATACGATTGAACGAATGCAGCAGATTACAAGCGGAGTCCATCTTGCGAGAGACTTAGGGAATTGCCCTCCTAATGACCTATATCCAATGGCATATGCACAAAAAGCTCTGGAATGGGCAAAAAACCATGACCATGTAAAAGTAAACATCATCACCTATGAAGAGGCCCTCAGTCAAGGTATGGGAGGATTAGTCGGCGTAGGCATGGGAAGTGAGAGAAAACCATGCATGGTCATTTTTGAAATTAATCCAAACCTACCAGGTCCTTCTCCATGTATCATTGGCAAGGGTATCACCTTCGATACTGGTGGCATATCGATCAAGCCTTCTCCAAAAATGGATGAAATGAAATATGATATGCATGGTTCGGCTACAGTCTTTGGTTTAATGAAATCAATTGTTGAAACTGGCTGGAGTGAACGTGTAATTGGAATCGCCTGTATGGCAGAAAATATGCCTAGTGCAAACGCTCAGAGACCCGGTGATGTCATCAAGACCTACTCTGGAAAAACAGTAGAAGTATTGAACACTGATGCAGAAGGAAGATTGGTACTTGCTGACGGCCTCTGGAAATCTGGAGAATTAAACGTCGAGTACATTATTGATTTAGCAACACTCACTGGTGCCGTTGTTGTTGCTCTGGGGCATGAGGCAACAGGTATGTGGACCAATGACGAAGCCCTTGGAGAGCGTTTAAATCAAGCAGGCAAAGATTGTGATGAATTGATATGGCCAATGCCACTTCTACCTCAATTTGAAAAAGAAATGACTGATTCAAAAATTGCAGATGTAAGAAATCTGGGTGCCGGAAGAGCTGGCGGTTCAAATACTGCTGCTGCTTTTTTGAAACAATTTGTCCCTAATGGACCAGATGGAGAAAAGCAAATCCCTTGGGTTCACCTCGATATCGCAGGTACTGCATGGGGCGCTTCATCTAACAAACTGGTAAATCACGGCGCCACGGGCATTCACGTCCGAACATTGCATCATCTCATCACCAATGGTAACTAAACATACAATCTTTGGCAACCAGTATTCAAAATACAAACCCATTGGGTTCTGAATGAGAGATACATCTTTGCACGACTTCAAATCAACGCTTTTTCATGGCAACCCGACTTATCGTAATGCGTCATGCCAAGAGTTCATTCCTTGATGGGCAACAAGAGGATTTTGAAAGGCCGCTTAATGAACAGGGGCAAAAAGATGCTATTATGATTGGAAACCAACTCTTGAATTTAGGTTGGAAACCCGATATTGTAATGGTAAGTCCATCAATGAGAACCATGGAGACACTAAATCTGATGGGTGAGGAATTTATCAAAACCAAATGTGTCACGGATTCTGAACTTTATTTAGCAGATCTATACACTTTAGAGGACTGTGTAAACAAGGCACCTGATGATGCAACAACCCTTTTACTTGGTCATAACCCTGGCATTGAGATATTAGTTTCTTCTTTGTCTGGGCAATATCGAATAATGAAGGAGGCTTATACGGCATTATTCAAAAAATCAACTGAAAATTGGATGCTTGAAGATATTTTAACACCTAGGTAATCTGGTGCAAATTACTTTCCAAAGAATTTCTTTTTCATCTGTTTTTTTGCTTGGTCTTTTACCAATTCAGACGCCTTATCTTCAATATTTTTCTTTACTCCCTCAGCTACTTGTGCAACCTTATCTTTTGCTGCATCAGTCATAGGCTTGGTTGTCTTTGATACGGCATCCATCGCCTTTGCTTTAACCGCCGCCTTTCCAAATTTTCCCAATTTAGACTTAATCCCCTTTGATTCATCCGCCGGCCCTTCTGACATGATTAAGGATACTCAATCTTGTAGAAAATGGTTATCACCACTGACATGGCTCAAGAATTTCTTGACCATGCATATAGGAACGAAGAACTTCTGGAATTTTCACTCTCCCATCCTCAAGTTGATTTTGTTCAATAATGGCAACTAACGCTCTACTTGTAGCGACTGCGGTTGAATTTAATGTATGCACCGGAGCATTCCCTTCTGGAGTTCGATACCTCACCTTCAATCGGTTTGCTTGATAATCAGTACAATTTGAACAAGATACAATTTCTTTGTAAGCATTAGCACCTGGAAGCCAAGCTTCTAAATCATATTTTTTTGCAGCCACAGTACCCATATCGCCTGTACAGATGTTGACAATTTGATAATGGATGTCAAGAGCATCCCATAATGATCGGCAGTTTTCCAATAAAACTTCGTGATGATTCCACGAATCATCAGGATGACAAATGATAATTTGCTCGACCTTGGTAAATTGGTGAACACGCCATATGCCTCTATCAGATAAACCATGTGCTCCAACTTCCCTGCGGAAACATGGAGAAACACCAACCATCATTATCGGTAATTTGGATGGCTCAATAACTTCATCCTTGAACATAGCCGTGAGAGGGTGTTCTGATGTAGCAATCATGTACAACTTATCAGGCTCTACGCCATACATCACTGTTTCAAAATCACTTAGATCTGTAACGCCTTCGTACGCCTCCCTATTCATCATAACGGGAGGCTGAACCAATGTGAAACCGCGAGACGTCAAGTGATCAATCGAAAATTGCTGTAACGCGAGTTCCATTCTTGCTAAATCTCCTTTGAGAAAAAAGAAACGGCTACCGGTAACCTTTGCACCTCTCTCAAGATCAACCCATTGGTTTGATTCAATAAGTTCGTTATGCGTTTTTGGAAGGAAGGAGAAATCTGTTTTTTCCCCGCTTAACATTTTCATTGTATTCCCTTGCTCATCATCACCTGATGGAACGTCATCATGCAGTATGTTCGGTATACTCATTCTGAGATTATCTCGTTGGAGAAGTAATTCTTTGGCTCTAGCATCAAGTTGTTCAATTTCAAGCCCTAAATCTTTGACCTGAGATAAAATCACATTGACCTTCTCCTGGTCTCCTTGTTTTTTCGCCTCAGCAATTTCTTTTGCAGCGATGTTACGTTTTCTTCTTGAGGCTTCCATGGTATGAAGTGAGTTTTTCCATTCATTATCCAAGCGAATGACTTCATTAATTGGCTCCTGTGAAATACCTCTACGTTCATGATCTCTCCGAATAATCTCAGAATTATCTCTGAACAACTTCATATCAAGCATCAAAAACACCCTAAAACGTTATACCAAAGTCAAGAATTCCTGTCCCGACAAAAATCATTCCACCAATAATATACCCAAGTATGGCGCCCCCATTTAGCAGGGGTAAACCTGCCTGAGGACGCCCCCTGGCTACATATGTCATCAAAATTAGGTAACCGAGTAGACCTCCTAACATTGTCATTAATCCTACTAATAACCCGTCATTAGGAAGCCATTGGACGGCTGATACGACGAGCATACCGGGAAAAATCACATCTCCCAAACCCATAAACATTGCATCTTTACCTTTCGGCTTTTTCTTAACTTCTGCAGTTTGTGCGGACGGAGCCTCTTTTGCCATCTCCATGTCCTTTGATTTATCTCTCATCGGAGTTTGTTCTTCAAGCATGGAATATCCCTTTTCTTGAGGTGCGACCAGAAGAATTGGTAATTTTAGTCCAATCATCGTATCTGCAAGATCAAGCATATGTTTCGAGCGATATACTGCCCATGCATCGTAACCTGCTGCTAGGACCATGAACATCATGATCAGCGTAGGGACAAACGTCACCCCTAGCATTACGATGACACCGGCTCCAACCAAAACTCCGACTGTATTTACCACATACCATTCTGGTCTAACATAGAGCATTATCATTAATCCAAGAGCAACCAGAAATCCAACCAATGTGGCGGTATCATCAAGTTGTAAACCGCGTTGAATGTACATAGTATCTCTAAATTCGCCGAAAAGAATCTGATGCTGATTGTCCTCTGAAAATAGTGCTAATTGTGTACCTGCATCTTGTTCAAAAACCATCAACTCAAGAGGCTTTTCATCGGAAAGTTCTATGCGAACAAATTCAATCATTCCGTCCCCAAACAGGCCATGGACTCCATATGCATCTACAATCCAAATATCGGATCTGTTTGAACTATCTAAATCTAAAATTCTAACAGAATGAATCGGACCCACTAACGCATCATCTAATGAGATTCTTTCCTCGGGAGAAATAGTCAAATTTTCTGAATCCCAATTATATGCCAGAACTTTTCCGTCATTGAAACCTAGAGAAATGAAATGATCTCCCTCATCATTCCAATTACTCAAATTTCTTGACTCATCATATGGTGAGAGACCAATGTCTACTGCTGTTATTGTCTCCCCTTCAGTTGTATTGTAACTCCACAATAAATCCACACTGATGTCAACACCTGGTTCACCAGCGATTCCGGGAGAATTGGTTCCAAGTTTAAACACGAACGCCGTATTATTACTTGCCATGAATACATGAGACTGGTCGAGCAATTCCATGTGGGTGAGCGAGTCTGTAGCAGAGAAATCTGTTGGAAGCGTCCAATATGCTTGCTTTCCCCATGAATCTGGATCTGTTCCAAAAATATTCATCTTGTAGAAATTTGAACCTTGGTTGACAACATAAATCGCATCTCCAAGTTGAATGGCTGCGTCGCAACCTCCATCAAAAAATGGCGTAGATTGCGGAGCATTCTCCTCGTCATAGACGAAACAGTTGAAAGTATTTCCAACCCGTTCACCATTTGTTTGGTCAATCGTCCAAATATGTGCATAATTAGTGAAAGTTAGATGATCCCCATTTCTGACAACCTCAACTGTTTCAAGTGCTCCGGATGGGCCAAATGCTTGGACATCGCTCCATTGCATCGTAGCAGTGTGATCATATTGGCGGACGAGAATGGAAGTATTATTTCCGTCATCTACAAATTCTTCAGTCATGAACACATCAGGTTCAAACGACTGAAAGAAGGTCCCATTCACGGATAAATTTTCATCAAATTGAAATTCTTCTGATTGGTCATCCACCAAAATGAGATGAGCCGCTGGGACAGTGGTATACATTAGAGCAAGAAAAATAACAAACATAAGCCCATACTTTATGACCCATTCTTTCTTATATTTTGCCAAAAACAAAATTGCGGCTGTAAATATAAAAATCATTATCAGTTCGAGTAAAATATACCTAAATTGAGTCGTACCTTCCTCGCCAAAAGCATACAACTCTGCGGTATCAAAAAATGGTAATAACCACAATCCCAACAGTATGGTAAAAACAAACATACCAGCCATTCCCAACATGCCCGGAAGAATCTCTTTGAGAAGAGCCAACAGGTCATCCTCATCTCCGATTTCTGAATTTAATTCAGCAGAGGCATTTGCTGTGGGCTGGCCCATGCTTGTGCGAGAAGGCATTAGGTTTAGAATTCATGGCTTCCAATTGGTCATCCGATGATGTCATGAATGATTTCCAACCAGCCTAATCATGTGAGAGATTGGTTACAAAACTCTAGAAATAAAGGCATGTCCCTAGGGCTTGATAACACGAGGAAGGCTTTGGATTTGTTGGGTAGGCCTGACCGTGAAATGAAATGTTTGCATATAGCCGGTAGCAACGGAAAAGGAAGCACTTGTGCACAAATTGCTGCATCACTGTTGACAAATGGGAACTCTGTTGGCTTATTTACATCTCCTCATATCGCTAGGGTAGAAGAACGAATCCGAATTAATGGCAAGCCAATATCACCAACTCATTTCGATCGAGCCTTAAGAAAAATACGTGATTTAGATTTGAACCTTACATTCTTTGAAATTACCTTTCTTGCATCCCTTGTTGCTTGTAAAGAGGCGAATATGGAATTCATGATTCTTGAAACTGGCCTTGGCGGGAGACTTGATGCAACAAGAACTGCTGAAGTCATAGGCTGTCTCATTACATCAATTAGTTTGGAACATAGCGACATTTTGGGAGATACAATTGAGAAAGTGGCTTCTGAAAAGGCGGCTATTGCTCGAAGCGGCGTCCCGATTCTTATCAAAGATCCTGGTCAAGAATCTATCCGTAAATCCATGCTTATAGAAGCACCTCATGCTCAATTTGTTGAGGTTCATGGCACAATAAAAGACCAAGCAAAATCTTTAGCAAAAGAATTTCTTACATCACTAGGTTTACCATATACGCCTACTGATGTTCGTTGGCCTGCCCGCATGCAACAACTAAATGTTGAACCGATCATTTTGCTTGATGCTGCTCATAACCCAAGTGGAATGCATCAAGCTGTGAAAGAATTCATCCCTCAGCTACCTGAGAAATGGTGCCTTATTTTCGGCTCTTCCCCTCAGACAAATATGGGCAGTTTTTTACATCCACTTAAACGCATGATCGAACAAAATCCACCTCAAAAAATATTGCTCACTAAACCTCAAAATGGGAGGTACCCCGGTGTTGAAGACCTCCCGATTGAAGGTACTTGGTTTTCAACACCAGAGAAAGCAATTGAATTTGCTCAGAAAATGGATGTTGATTTGATTTTAGTAACGGGATCGCTATATTTATGTGGAAATATCTTGCAAATTTTGGGATTTGACAGTGATGAAGACTTGTCATTACTTGCACAACCATCATGACCTCCCCGCATGTGCATAGAACCATGAAGGACAAACATCTGTCCATTCGAATTGAACAATGTTTGGCACTCGCAAAGGCCAGTAATTGCCCTAGAAGAAAATTCGGCGCTCTCTTGGTTGACCCTGAAAGAAATGTAGTTCTTATGGATGGCTACAACGGCGGACCTCGAGGAGGAGGGGATTTGTGCGGTGGAGATGTTTGTCTTAGAGATACGATGAATGTAAAAAGTGGGACAAGGGTTGAAATTGGCTGTCATCATGCTGAAATGAACCTCATTTGTAATGCGGCAGCTAATGGTGTAAGAACAAAGAATGCTTGGTTACTCGTAACTGGAGAACCATGCATGATGTGTGCAAAACTCATGCACCACGCAGGTATATCCAAAGTAGTGATTGTTGATGGAGGATTTTCTGGAGAGAATGGATTGGAGTATCTAGAAACACATGACGTGGAAATACAAAGAGTAGCAGGCCCACAAGATCCTCGATAAATGGATGATGTTATTGCCTTCTTCCTTTTCCAATCATCATGCCAAATGCAGTCGTGACAGGAGCAAATCGAGGGATTGGCCTTGAATTTGTGAAACAACTTTCAAAATCAGGATACAATGTTTATGCAGGATACCGAACTTTTTCTCAAGAAATGGAAGATACTTGTCATGGAATGATTCAGCACCTCGATGTAAGTCATCAACGTTCTGTGGATGATTTTACCTCAAAATTACCTTCATCGATTGATTTGTTGATCAACAATGCCGGTGTAGCAGATGGACGGTGGCAATCGATTGAAGAAATCGATGACAACATTGCTTTGGAAGTACTCAATATCAACGCGGTCGGACCAGTGAGGATGATGAAATCGATCAGCCAGAAACTTTCTGATGGTGCAAAGGTTGTAATGATTACAAGTCTAATGGCGTCAATGGAAGATTGTAAAACAGGACGATCATATGCTTACAGAGCATCAAAGTCTGCGTTAAACATGTTTTCTTTGTCGATGAAAAATGAGTTGAGAACGCGAAACATTAGCCTCCTACTGATGCACCCGGGTTGGGTTCAAACCGACATGGGGGGCCCTCATGCAGAAGTGAGTGTTGTTGAAAGTGTAGAAGGAATGATGAAACAGATAGGAGCTCATTCAATTGAAAACACTGGTACGTACATGGATTTCCAAGGAAACATACTCCCCTGGTGAAAAATCAATTCCCAAAAAAGCGCTCTAAAGCAACCGAAACCGATTCTTGTGTCCCGTTGATATTTTGATTCCAAACGATTTGACCGTTCGGAGAGATGATGAAATAAGTAGGCGTACCTCTAACATTCCAATCATACATCACTGATTGATTCCGATCATCGAAATATGGGAATGAATGTGCGTCACCCGGACGCTCGGAACAATCACTACTTCCCCCACGACACCCTACAAAACTCGTTTTTTCCTGAAATGCTACTATTTCGCTCTGTGTAGCGTTAAAGTTGTTATTTGAAGAAAAATTAACGGCCATCGCCAAAAAATCCGTCTTGTCTTGGTATTGGGCATGCCATGATGTCACATCCTCTGCTGAGTTCCAACAATGGCCACAATCCGTGGAGATAAAATACACCACCATCCACTTTCCTTCATCACCTTGGGACCAATTGAAATCAAATTGGTCATGGAATTGAAAAGTGTCCCAAGAGGTTGCCTGATAATGATGAATGACTCCAGAAAAGTTTGGAGCATAGTCGCCAGGGTTCAGGCCAAAATTTAATGCTGTTACATTTCCGATAATAAGAATCTCTTCTACAAACTCATAGCGCCAGATTTCCCAATTTCCAGAATCATCTTCAAATAAAATGTATTCATCATTTATTTTTATTGAAGAATATACCAAATTGATAACACAATTCTTCTCGCTTGCATTGTATTGGCCATCTGGTGTGCAATCATCTTCTGTGACGTTAAGGGTAGTTTTACTCCATTCAAGTCCTGAATCGTATCTTAGCGACATTGGGTTGGTATCTTCAATGCCGTAATGGTGGAATACTTGAGAAAAATTACTGTCATTCTGTGATAACTGAACCTCCAATTGAGAAACGATTTCACCACACCATACTGGAAGTGAAAAGTTTTGTAAATTCTCTTGAATAGATGATGCTGAAAAATCATTTTGTAGAGAATCATGCGATGTATAAGTTTGACAATTCCACTTGTTAAGATTCGTTGGCATATACTGCCACATGGTTTCATTTTGTTGTACCACAGTATCATTTGTAGAGGATTCAGTATTCTCATCTGAAACAGAGGTTTGATTTCCTCCATTTGAAAGGTCATCTGATTCAGGATCTGATTTGTCTTTGAAATCATCTACGGTACATGCTTCATCCATACCTGATTGAGAATCATCACCCCCAGTACACATTCCATCCGTAGATACTGTATCTTCGGCAAAAGGATTGGTGCATCCTGAAAGCAATAAACTAACAAGACAAAAGAGACTGAACATCTGTCTTCTCAAATCCATGAAACCCTCACGAAGTCGATGTATTTGAAATCTGGTATCAGATTTACCAAAAGCGCCTAGTCCTTGCATACTCTATTTCACTATGGTGAATTGCTTCATAAAGATCATCAAAACGACCTCTTCTTACCTTTCTAAGGATTCGTTGACAAGTTGCTTCTCCAACTCCTCTCCCCATCAGGGCGATGATGGCTTCTATGCCTCTACTTTTCACAGATTCTGCATTTTTTTGCATCCTATCCATATCCTTCTTTTCCTTACTCTCGACCCATGACAACAGTTGTTTTTCCAATCCTTCTCTTGCACAGGCAAGCATTGATCCACCACATTTCAAACAACTTCCAGATTGCTTTAATTCAGCAAATCGAGCGACTCTAAATCTTCTCACAGCATGACATTTCAAGCAACACAAAACAGCCCTTTCATTCATGAGACGATTTTCTAATTTCTCCCTCACCTGTTGATTATCCCAGTTGGGTAAAAGAAGGTCTTTCTCATTTTTTTCACTCAACCCCAGTGGGCCTGCTGCGGTAATTTCAACCGCAATCTTCCCTGATTGAATCAATTGAAGTACATCTTTCGCGCCGAGTATGTCCATTCTCTCATGAAATAATTTAGCAAGAACTTCATCCAAAACAACCGTACCTTTGTAGCGCTTGAGAAGGGCTTGAAGGTTGATTTTCCGAGGGTCAGTTCCCTTGCGCAATATGCCAAATGTCTTTGCAACTTGGGCAAATCTCCATCGAACTTCTCTTGAATTTGGTAATGAAACCGTAAGTACACTCTCCAAAGCCTCAGGAGGAGTCTGATTGAGCCACATAACCAATGATTCTGGGTCAATGTCTGGGGCTTGAATAGAAAATCGAGTAGATTCAACAAGTAATCGACCCCACTTTCCAGAAGTCGTTGTAGACATAGCCAACAAAAAGTGACCCAATGCTTCGTTAATTCTTGTGCCGAAGCAACTGTTTACAACAATCGCATCTTTCCTTACCTCTACAGTAACCATTGTGTTTGAAGGAAGTAAACCTGTAATCTCAAGATGGTCAACTATCATATCAGTAATGAGCCTCTGCGCTTCTTCACTCATCGGATAATCAGATACACTGCGCGTAAGTTCTTCTCCTGTAAGGGGAGATAAATAATCCTCATCAGCCATAGTAATGAATCCAAAATCTCGAGCAATCAACTTTCTTAAGTGGCCAATTTCCATGGCTACGGATTCTGGGGTTGGAGGCAATTCTCCAACCCAATGGGGTGCTTGACCCAAGTCCTTAGCAGGGGTAACGAGGAGTTCGGTTTGTTCAGGGTCTGCATCAACGATTACCCACGTCCGTCCCGCCATCACAAAAGTCCGCTTGGTTCCATCTTCATCCTCTCCAGAATCATTGAGAGTGAGAACAAAAGATTCATCGACATTTCCGATTTGTCTTCTGGTTACTGCATCTCTCACTTTATACATGGTCTTATCTGGAATCATTGATAGATGAGAAGTAACCCACTCACGTGTTTTTCCTGATTGTGAGATCCATCCTGATTTAAATCTCTCTGGTAAAGATATGGAAATTTCCTTGCAGGATTTTGGTACTTCTTGACCATGAACTCTTTTGGGTCTTTCTGGCAAGGTTTTCGTGGTAGTATTTTGTTTCCATTTCCATACTGCTGCAGGCCAATCGTACCAAGGGATTTTCTCAGGTTCGGTTTCAAAACGTATGAGCCAACGATCTGCTAGAATTTGTGCGATATTCTCTGTATCAGAAGGTGCCCAGTTTGGAAATTGGGATGATTTTGAAAATATCTCGTTTACTTCTTTCAATGGAACAGCACCAAAAGAGTGAGCCATCATAACCAATTGGTTTGCAGCCACAGTGAATGGTTTTTGTCTCCACGTAATCGGTTCAATTTCACCAGACATAGCCTTGCGCCCGATAACCGCACACTCTGAAATATCATCTGACTCCCAAGATAGAAGATAACCTCTACCAATTCCGCCAACTCTGTGATCCGCCCTCCCAACTCTCTGCAGCATTCGGTCAACTGAACGTGGAGATCGTAGTTGAAGCACTTGACTAATCGAACCTATGTCAATTCCCAATTCTAAACTCGATGTACAGACCAATGCATCTAATTCTCCGGTTTGGAGATTCGTCTCCATTTCTTGCCTTGTTTCTTTAGCAAGTGAACCGTGATGAACACCGATTCTTAATTTTGGAGAGATAAGTGGAAGGCGCTGGCCTATCGTTTCGGCTGCATTACGACTATTCACGAAAATAAGGCATGGCGATTTATGAGCAACTAATTGGCATAAACCCCTCAAGGTTGCATGTGCTTGTGGAGAAATTCCAAGCTCCATTGACCCTATTTGATCTTCAACCTCAGCAGGCATCGCCTCAACCAATAATTTAGTTTCGCGAGGAGAAGATGATGCTATCACAGAGACATCATCACCAAGCCAATTTGATACTTCCTCTGGATTTCCAACCGTGGCTGATAATCCAATCCTCTGGATTTTTGAATCTTTCAGATGCTCTAGTCGTGATAAACCAACTTCCAATTGCCACCCTCTCTCTGAGGAAATGAGATCATGGATTTCATCAATGATAACACATCGAGTGCTGATTAACAATTCTCTTATCCGATGGCCTGTGAACATCAGCTGAAAGGTTTCAGGGGTTGTGATCAGAACATTTGGGGGTTTCCTTACCTGTTTTTGCCTCTGCGAATTTTTTGTATCCCCATGTCTGATATCAACTCTCAATCCAATTTCATCACAGAGTTCCATCAGCCTTCTATCAACATCTCGATTCAAGGCACGTAAAGGCGTGATGTATAAGATGGATAATCCTTGCCAATTTTCCTCAAGACACTTATGGAGTAGAGGTAACATTGCAGCCATCGTTTTCCCAGAGCCTGTTGGAGCGACAAGCAAAGCATTTTTCCCATCCATAATCGTATCTATGGAAGATGATTGTACATCTGTAGATTCCCAATTTCGGCTTTGAATGACCCGCTTAAGTGAGGGATGAAGCCGCGTAAAGACATCCCCCATGGAGGTTGGTTTATGCACTGATTCTTGAGGTCATCGAATGAAACTTAATCATCGTCATATTCGTCGAACTCGTCATATTCGTCGTCTTCTTCCCAGTCATCATCCATCAAATGATCCTCATCAAAAGTCACTGCCGTACGTGACGCGGTTACCCCGATAGCAACTAATGTCACCAACGAAATTATGACGAAAAGCCAAACTAAAGGCTGCTCCCTTGGGCTGTCGAGCCAACCCAAATAACTTGCATAAACAACACTAACCGCATGTTCAGCTCCATTATTTTCATTATTGACTTCTATAATCAAATCATCTGGGTCTACAACAACGCGAATCCGATCGACATTCTCTCTCGCAGACCAAGTGGTTGAAACAGTGAGTATCTCCCCGCTTTGTATTGAGTTTAATATGGAGACATCAAATGGCTCCGTTGCCTCACCTTCATAGAATGCGACTCTGAATTGAGCTGTTGTCGAACCGCCTGAATTTGATACAAGGGCTTCAACCTTGACTTTCTGTCCAGGAGATACATGATCATCATCAAGATTTAGACCAATGACAGTTAACTCAGGTCCGGTCGCTCCAAGGCGAACCCATTGTCTTTCAAAATCGGTATCAACTGATGCAAATTCTGGAATTGGACTGGCTTCTGAATTCGAGATTACAGGGAATTCATTACCTGCTGCATCCCAACCAGTGAGGAAGAAGCCAACCCAATCTCCTTCTCTAAACGAAAGGGTACCACCATTGGTAAGATCAACAGTTCCCGTCCATGATACGTCCTGGCCACTCTGTTGACGTCCAAGAATTGATTGTCCTGCACCAATCGTAACGGTTCTACTCGAATCTTTCATAACCCAATGGACAACTTGTTCACTCCCGGTTAAATCAGCATCTTCTGTTCCATTAAAACTCACTGTTAGTTGCGTTAAGTCGGATGTGGATGAGATATCAATCAAATTAACTGGAGCGATTCTTGTCAAAACACGAGGAGACGTGCTATCAACAATCAAGCGTAGGGTCGTTGAAATTGATTGCCCTGTCATATCTTGGCCAGTCCCAGGGATATCTTTGATTGAGATGAGGCAAGTTCTTGTTGGGCTGTTGATTAATGCTGATGCACTTGATAGGGGCACTTCAATCGAGTAATCACCATCTTCAGATAGACTTCCATCAGACCAAATATGTTGACCATCGAATACTTCCACGACAATAGACTCATCTTTTGAAATGGGTATGTTACTATTCTCATAAACCACTCTTCCCGAAAATTCCAATCGATCATCATTGCGAATTCTGCTTCCATCTGCTACTGGACCCAACCTTGGTTCACTAATATCCAAAACCTCAAAGTCAGATGGAGAAAGAACGATATCATTCTCCACAAAAAAGGTATGATTCACGATTATGTGCTGCGTAGGATACTCTGAGCCTCTTTCTTTGTACATCAATACCAAATCTGAAATATCCTCATCCGGCCAACTCCAGTCGAAAACAAATTCGAAGTTGAGCAAGATGAGCGGCAAACCAGTTGAGGAAATTGATTCAACCATTCTCGTATTGGGTTGCAAGTGAATGTAATCACTTTCGGACATAAAAGTGTTCGTGAATCCAGAATATGAAATAACTTGCCTGTCAGTTAATGGGTTAGGTCCTTCAAAATCAAACACTAAGGAAACATATTCAAAATCAATTGCGGTATTTGCATCGATTAGCCCTAGAGTGATTTGTTGTGTTTGTCCAGCATAAACTGCCTGTCCATCAACGTGATCATACCAATCTAAGCCTGTAAATTCAGCTGTTGAATCTTTTCTGGTTCTAAATGTAGCATCATCACGCAGATAGCCAGGGCCTTTTTCGTAACTGAATGTCTCGCCATCAATTGTTGCGAGATGATATAACTCATTTCCAGCACGATCTCCTCCACTCCAAAAATATGACACCCTACCCATGTTTGGGTTTCGTGAATGGTCGATGTATGCTGTGAAGGTTTTAGAAGAGGCATCCGTTGAATTGTGTACAGATTTATTCACATATTCTTCTTCATCCGGTTCCCCGTTGAGATTCAAGTCGTGGTCAGCCTCAACCCAATAATTTAACGTCATGTGATGTGGATTCCCAACTTCATCAANAAGGTTAATNGAAACTGGCTGCATTACTGTTGCGGCTTCATATGCATCTTCTAAAGGCGATACAGACAATGCTTTCGGTGGTGTCCCATCTACGTAAACAAATCGTTGCCAATCTTCATTTGGAGATAATACCCAATTNGGATCNCTTTCGTTATATGTCTGTAATTCAAAAGTTACACCTTCNGGTATGTCTGATTGAGGCATATCTACGTTTATGTGAAACATACCATTCATGTTCGATGNATCNCGGCAAGTGGAACATAAATATCCGTCCTGAGATACTCGCGCATCAAAAGCACTGTCTCGAGGAGTATCTTGGGTATTAAGATACCACATAGCCCCTGTAAAAGTTAGAGTCTCTCCGGCGGCAACCCACTCTCCAGATTGAACATCATCTCTCACAACACTTCCCGTGTCATCGATTAGTTGCATCCAGCCCAGCCCGAAGGTGTGGTTTACAGATAAACTATCAGCNGCTNGTNAGNAGTGCTGGAGANTATCCTTCTCCNCCATTAGCGTCTGAATCATCAGTNCAACTCGAGACAAATTTTACATTTGTTTGTTCAGGAAAATTTGTGGTTACATCAAACTGCCAATGTATTTCTAACATACCGTTACTTTCTACGACATATGAATAAGTGTTGGTCGTGTCAATCCATGCACTTGGATCGTTTGGAGGAAGAAAACCTTGTACAACATCCCACTCGAGGGTCGGAGAACTGGATAGCGGCGTTGCCTTTAGTTGCAGGGTTGCCTTTCGAATGCTATTGGCATTGTCTCCAATTATGTGACGTGTCACTACTTCATAGGGGGTATTTCTTTGATGTAAAATATCAGATTTATTGAATATCATATCAAGGTTGAGTGTGTTCATGGAATAAGTCACAAAAAATTCATCTAGACTTAGAATCCCTGCAGTTTCACTCGTCAAAACNACNCTGATGTTGTTCATTCCTTGNCCAGTACCTTNAATTTGTTCATTCAAGCCATCTATGAGATCTTGACCTGAAGCGGTGGTCGTTCCAAGGAGGGTGTCAGTGTATTCCCATTCCGAAACACCATCATCACCAATATCAATTCCAACATCAGTTGGGGCGTCTTGTACAAACGTGAGATTTAGATCATGCAAGACAGGCGTTGAGGGAGGATTAGATCCNCTTGTGAGTGTGACGTAAAGGTACAGATAACCGGATGTAGCGGTTATTGAACGTGTTTGGCCGCTGTTGAACTGCAGAGCATTTATTGTTGAAGTACTACCTTGACGAATCTCAACTTTCAAACTTGAACCCGAAGGTACTGTCGCATTGTAGTTNATTGTTGCCGCTAAAGGCATTGAAGTGGCAGTGTATGATCCAAATCGACAATAAAAATATCCCGAGGAATAGTATGAGGACGTATATTCTATGGAAACCAAATCCAATACAGGCGTTTCAGTATTTGTTCCATTTAACCAAGCCTTCCATCGAAATTGATTGCCGTTTGTCGCAAACAAAACGGTATCACCAACCTCTGCTGAAACCCAAGTAACACCGCCATCGTTTGAGAGCGCAATTTCGATGCTGGATTGGGGACCCTGGTAACCAAGCATTCCTGTAAATTTGAGCGAACTAAATTGGATACTTGTGGCCTGATTTGGAGAGATAACAACTGAGGAGGTAGAAGTAGGTGTTCTCAAATCAGTGATACTGCCGTCTCCATATTGAATGATTTTTCTAGCAAGAGATGAGCAACTACCTCCAGAATAGCAAGTAAATCCAATTGTCCCGTCTTCGATGAGATCCATACCGTAATGGGGTAAATTGGAAAAAGTCTGTGTGGCTTGTCTTTCAACCAACAGACTATCAAAGCGGTAATGATAATGATAACTTATACTACCAGATCTGCTTCCAACGATCACTCGGGGAAAATCAACCACAAGACCGGTCGCAGTTCCTGAAAAGTCACTGGATGGCCCCAAATTCCATGAACCGTTAATATTCAAACCTGTGGAAGTGGGATTAACCTCGTATAGATATCGATTATAATTGGGAAACANATTTTCATAGGCATAGAGATACATTTTTCCTGTTTGCTCATCGATGTCCACGCCCGCAATATCAAAAGAAGTACTTATCGACCAGTAATCTTCGCAAACCCATTGCGTTTTTGCTGCATTGAGTTCCCATTTTGCAAGATACCCATAGTTGTATGAAACCGTCCAAAGCACACCTTCACCACCACTGGTGGCATCGTAGAGGTATTGTGTCACTTGAGAAGTACAGGTTCCATAATTCCAATTAACATTCGATTCAAGATCACCCGTAGATTGATTGAGTCTTTTTACCGTGGGAATTGATGAAACGCTAGAGGAACTCCAATGAATTACATGATAATCATCTTCTTGAGAAATGACCGGTCCTGGATAATTCCACGTTANAGTGCCATCAAGTGAAATGTCAGATTTTCTNAGTGTNAGTGCNTTNTATCCNTGNTCGCCGTTTGCCACAAATTGCCCGGATGTGTTTTGGTACGAAGTACCCGCAGAGGATAAATCTCCTGATTTCGCAAAGGTTCTTTGAGAATTCGCTTTTGTATCTCTTAACTGAATAGAATCATCCTTTGCTTCTAGACTTGTTCTGTATGCGTAACCAACATTTTGAGGATATGGAGATTGCCACGAATTAGTACCCTCTCCTCCAAAATTGGCATCAGTAGTCATATTAGTATGACTCTTNGAAGACGAAGAACCAGTTAGAGTGAAACCGGCATCTGATACAATGGCTCCNTTTGGAATTGATATTTCTCCTGCCTGTCCAACNCCTTGACCTGAAAATGTGTGAAGATAGTTTGATGTTCCATTCGAAAATTGTGTTTCAGTTACCAGAGCAGATGAGAATGGAACAAAAATAACGAATATCATGAGTAATGAAATGAAAATTGCCTTTTTCACACATTCACCCGTCCCTTGGAACGAAACCTACCATTTGAATTATACTCTTTCAAGTCAATTAGACAAATTATGGGAAAACTCATTTGTTAACACCCCTTGTGGTAAGGTAGGTGAGATGATGGGAGTGCTCTCAAAACTTTGGAATTCATGGCATGGTAAGCATTTACAAATAACGGCAACTATCACATTTGCATTCGGTCTAATGTTTGTCTACAGCGTTTTGCATCTTGCTTTTTTGCAAGATATCGAAGGCTGGGGTGATTTCACAGCCATTTCAATTGTGATGGTCGTNATTTCCGGACTTGGCCTATTTATTGTCGCCCCGGAATTTCTCCACCTGAANGGTAAGGCCAATCTAATCAACGAATTGATGAACTTGACGTCAACTGCTGAATTGCGACGAAGACAAGCTGAAGGCGATGATGCGGCAAGAGANCTTGGAGGCATGTTTGTTGATAANTGGAGTAATTTCCTCCAAGAAAAAGGTCTCAAAATGCGTAAATGAGTTGGCTTGAATGCCTGAATCATCAGCCCTCATTTCTGGATTAAAGGAAGTNTTTCTTGCAATTTCAATGATTCTGATTATCGTTGTGGCATTATGGCAACATACCGGCTCAATGCCACCGCTGGTTGTTGTTGAATCAAGTTCAATGATTCACGAAAAGGAGGGTGAGATTGGTTCAATTGATGCCGGAGATTTAATTTTAGTCCACAATCGTGATGCTGACCATGTCATCACTTTTGCTGAAGCCTCTGACAAATCCCATCCAAGTTATGGACATGAAAGTCACGGAATGTACGGAGATGTCATTATTTTCAGCAAAAATGGAGAAGACTCCACCCCAATCATCCATCGAGCGATATTGAAAGCAGTAGCTAATCAAAGTGTGGATGCCGATGAAAACAACTGTGACATCGGTTCATATGACGCAGAAAAGGGGATATGCATACTCACATGGGACGTGCCGGGAACTTACATAAGAAACGTGACCTCAATTAATTTGACATTCAATGGTGAGAACGACCTTGGCTTGTACATATGCTCAAAGCCATTTCATGGGTCAGAACACCTTACTGTTATTGATTGGAAACCACAACATGAAGGGTTCATGACACTTGGAGACAACAATAATTGTAATGTTGACCAAGGAAGAGAAGTAAACCCGTTGTATTCGGGTATCTCTGGTTACACCCAGGTAGTCGGTGCTGTGAAGTCTGACTGGCTAGTTGGGGTTGCAGGAGGAGAAATACCATGGCTTGGAGTGGTGAAGTTATTCATAAATAGCGGTGATTCACCAGGAGTATCTTATGTTCCAAATATGTCNTTNATATGGCTCTTTTTCCTGATTGGNGGGATTCTAGTCGCCCCAAATGCCATTGAATTCTTTGTCCGTAAGTCCATGCTTAATTCACCGGAAATCGATGAGTATGAGCGAGAACTTGCAACCTCTTTGGTTATCGATCATCTTCAAGAATCTGAGTGATGCTGGCCACTGAGTAGTTTAGATGCCATTTCAAGGTTATACTCCGCTTCAATCAGCATTTCACTCACTGAATTCAGCTCTGCTTGCTTTATGAGTTGAGTAATTCGATCCTTCAATCGTTTGATATCTGCCAACCTCCTTGATTTTTCTCGAGGCTTCACCAAATCTCCTCGCATTTCCATCAACCACTCTTCAAGAAGGGCCTGTGCTGTTTCTGGAGAATCATTTTTTGCCAATAAGAATATTTCTTTCACTCGATGCTTAAATCTAATAGTGCCATTAGGTAATCTTCGAGTTTGAATGGATCCNGGCATCCATGATTCAACGTGAATAGACAAATATTTTGGCTCATTTAGTTCCCCATTGGAGTGAATAAAATCCATAATTAATACCTGTTGACTTAGCCTCAAAAAAACTTGGATGAAATCCTCGTCTTGTGTCCAAAAAACGGCTTCAATTGGTTCTTCTCCATATTGACGAAAACACCATTCATGAATGAGTTTCAATTGATGGTTCACAAGCCTTCCACACACATGTTGTCCTTATCTCTTGCGCACGGATTGAAGAAGGAGGAAGTTTTCCCCGATACATGGCCGCTGGGTGGCTTTCCATCACGCTAAACTGGCAGGTGGTGTTTCTACTCATCTTGGTTTGGTATGTTTTACTGAAATCATGGGAGAGGAGTGGTAAATTAGACCACTGGAACTCAACAAGGGTCTTTGGCCTTATTCTAATGATGCGGACATCTGCTGGAAAAAAAACTCTTGAAACGGTATCAAAACCTCGAGGGTTTTGGCGAATGTACGGAGAAGTTTCTCTTTGGGTATGTTGGGGTGCTATGCTCATTGTAGCAATTATGCTCGCTGCTACCTTTGTCATGTCAATAATCGCACCTCCATCTGATAATCCNCCCTCGGCCTCAGAATTAGTGGCCATACCAGGNTTGAACCCAGTTATTCCTCTGGGATGGGGAGTAATCGCCTTTGTCATTTGCCTTGTCATTCATGAGTTTGGCCATGGACTACAAGCAAGAGCACATGGCATGCGAGTGAGGAGTTTTGGTCTACTGATGCTTGGACCGTTGCCACTGGGAGCCTTTGCAGAACCTGAATATGCAGAAATTACACAGGCACCGAAGAGAGAGCGACAGAGAATGTTTGCTGCTGGTCCGGCGACCAACCTATTTGCGGCCTTTTTTTGTTGTTTACTCATGGGACTTGTAGCCGGACAAATTGTTTCTGCTCAACCCGGCGTTCACGCCTCGGGTATCGTTGTCGGAGAAGCCGCAGAAAATGCAGGGCTAGAACCATTAGATGTCATCTTGAAAATAGATGATAACTCCATCGAAACATTGGATGATTTCAGAAATGTTATGGACACTTACAGTGCAAATGATACTGTATTTATTGAAGTTTTAAGAACAGACGGAACCGTCGAAAAATTGAATGTCACTTTTGGTGACCAATATCTACACTATTCCAATAACGGTTGGAGCGAGGATAATCTTCAATCCGTGGGTATCGAACCTGGAGATGCCTTTCTTGGTGTCCAAAATATCGCAGAAGGAACTGCAGGGATCGATCGTATCGCCGGCCCATTCTCTCCAAGACATGAAGGAAGTGGACTTAGTCTTTTGATTGATGTACCTCTGTACATATTGAATATACTAGTTACTCCGTTCCTCAACAAAGGCGTAGCAATTAATCCAATTCAAGAAAACATGCTTTCAAGCGGAGAGGGATTTTTCGCTTCTCTACTAGGGATTGAAGGGCTTCTGTTTCTAGCGAACCTGTTTTTCTGGCTGATATGGGTTAATATTCTACTCGGATTTACAAATTTAATACCAATGATTCCATTTGATGGTGGGCATTTATTCAAGGACCTCGTTCATTCATTTATGAATGGCATAAAGAAANTCGGTGAAAAATCTGGAGCATGGAAATTGCACCCTCTNTGGGTNGATCATATCTCAAATAGAGCTTCTTCTCTCTCATCATTGGGCTTGTTGATGATGCTGCTGTTCATCATGCTCATTCCATACTTCTGATGTTATTTTTGAATGTGTTTCTATCCGTTTTTTCATCGATGGGAATGATGAATGTTCATCAATCGGTCGACAAACAAGAGCAAGGAATTTGTTNAAACTCATTCCTTGATGCCAATCGAGAAAAGGATTACCAGACCTGGTTAATGGAAGAGAAGGGATTCTTCTTTTCAACAAACTTAGCCTTCCATTTAGTTGACCAGTTTCAACGCGAAACAGTCGCCACGAATCACCTCTCACTCCCTTCAATCTATATGCATACAAAGGCATGAGTCCACACCTTTCACCCTCTTCAACCAATCCATTGTATTGCTCAGAAGTTCTTCCAGAGAGATATAACTTGTCATATTTACTAGATTTTACCTCGATTGGAAAACAAATATCTCCTCTGAGTGCAAGTAAGTCGCCGGTTCCTCTCATGCCACTTCCGGANGCTCTGACAACCAAAAATGGGCGGTCGAATACTAATCGAACCCTCGCTTTTTCCACTTCATCGCATGAACGAATAACTGCATCGACCCCNTTTTNCACTCCCGCTAAAACGTGCCTAAGTTCCCTTTCATATTGACTACCCATCAANTTTCATTGTGTGTCAACTGTTTTTGATGACTTCGGTTATTGCATCATATTCAAATGCCCTTTTGTAGTGCAAATGATGTGGACAAGGTTGCCATTCGNACCAATGATTTCCAATTAGGATTTCGTCTTATGAAATCACTAAAGAATAGAAAAATCCCTTTCATACTTTTAGATGCAGAAAAAGATCCGATTCCTAACGGATTATGGCTTGGCACAGAATCAGAAGTTCTTCGGTCGATTGGCATGGGTAAAGGAATTGGAGTTTCAATTGAAACCATCGACTTATGTATCGAAAGAGTTCAACAAATCCTCAGAGGTTTAGACGATGCCGTATTTTTGACTTTTGGCGTAGATCCAGGGCCGAGACCTGGGCTTGCTTGGCTTGCAGATGGAGTCCTCATCGGGTCGGCTCAAATAGAAAAAGTCGATGATACGGTTAATCACATCAGAGGAATTGCTTCCGTTATCCANCACGATCGGTTGAGAATCAAGATAGGAAACGGTTCACCNGTGGTCAGGAATCGGTTGGTAAATTTGTGCATTGCACAAAATTATGAGGTGATTATCGTCAATGAGAAAAGGACAACACGAGGACCAAGAATCAGGTCTCATGAAACCGCAGCTGCGAGAATTGCAATGCTCAAGGGTAGAAAAACGACTGAGAAGTTACCGATTGAAGTAACTGAGGGAGAAATTCGAGAATGGCAGCGTAGGTCTCGAAAATTTAGTAATGGTAGATTTACAATCTCCGGAGAACTTGCCAAAGCTGTTGCTGTAGGTAGATTCACACTTGATGAGGCCATATTGATTCAAGAAAGACGGACTGAATAACGTTGTTTGCCTCGGCTGTATAGAGTNATGATACCNGTAGAGGATACGCAAACTGAAACACAATCCGCAAGTTGGCTAATCGAACGAGCTGCCAGATGCCTTCCTCCTTCTCCTGGTTTACTAGAAACTCCAGATGGAACTTGTATATACCTTCCAGCATCACTTGCAACTCCTCGTGCATTGAAGAAGATTGCACCATCTAACCATGCAAATTCTGCTAGAGATTCATGGTTTGACGTATTCACAACCGTCCTCCTATTATCAGAATGACCCTTGAATGGATTGAGAACTAATTGTGTAGAAAAGCGCCTCAGTTTTGGAACTGAGCCGATGGCAAATAATGCACCAACAGGATGGCCCTCTCTTCCTCTGAAACCTATGTATCTGGCCAGTTCCATAACCCTGTTCAAAACCTCTACTTCGATTTGGTGTTCATGCGCTATCATCACAAGACGATTTGAATTAAGTGATGAGGTGTCAAATATTACGATTCCATCAACCGGTTCTGCAAGGACTGCGAGTATTTTTTCACCACTACTGTATTGATTTTCTCCTAAGACTTGTAATATGAGATCATGTAATGAATTCAAAACACTTAATCCCATTGCAGAGAGTGATTCCTCTACAAGTTGAGTGGGTATTTTTTGATTCGAGAGAACATCATGAACATTCGTTGAACTTGTCATAACTTTACAAGATAATTTTTTTGGAAGAACTTCATAAATCGAGCGAGCTGTTTTTGTTTTGTTTGTTAAAATCAAAACCATCGATATTCGATGGTTAGAATCTGTGAATATTGATGAAACTAAATCAGGAAGTTTCATTCAGAAATCCTCACATTTCATTTGTTGAGTCAAATCCTGGTAACTGATCTTCTGATTCTCGATATACTGTTCGCATATTCCCAATAAAATTTCGATCTTTCACGATGATNGTNTACTCATCAATTTCTGGATCCTCATCTCCATCCANCATCCCAAGAAGGGATTCGAGGGTCAATCTTGCGCCTTCACGAGAAGGGTAGGCAAAAATTCCCATGGAGAGAGGCGGAGAGACTACTATACGGACATCCGTCAATTCCTTGAGAGTTTCAAAGAGATTCTGATAGGTTGCTGGAAGAAGGTCTCGACGNCTTTCATCTTGATTTGGCCTTCTGCAATCNGGAGAAACAACATGAATGAGATGCTTGAATTGTTTTTCCAATTCATACGGTGCTGTAACCACATTAGTCGTAACAGGACAAGGGGGCAAATTCAATTTCCTTTGCTCAGCGCTAATTTCTCTGCATTTTTTAAGGAGTTCTTCTCCCGCCAGTTTGTGAGTCATAGCGTCTAATCCTTCTCTTCCAGAAAGGCGGTTATTTGCAGGAGTGATCAGGGCATCAGCAGTCTGTTTGTGGAGGTCTGCNCCGATAACTTTGAGCCTGCCCCACTTGCAGGTTCGAGACATAAACAATTGGACCATGTGTTGAGCAGGGAGGGCCGTCCTACATATTCCCATCGATGAAATGATGTGATTAACAGAGATTATGACCCATTTTATCGACAGAAATTTAGACAAATGCTCTGAGATTAGACCGTGCGGAAAGCGCTTGTGGCTGTGATGCTTGCATCTTCGATGCTCTTATGCACAGTCTCNCCATTTGCCCNTCANCCAAAAAACCAACTTTATACAGATAGAGGCGAAAGTTCTTCAAATGAAATGAATGACTTCTGGAACTTTACCTCCTTTGGAAATAAAACATATCCGAATGGTATCACTTCACAAGAATTGTATAACTATGACGATGTCGCTATTTTAATCAACAATAATAGCGATGCTAGCCGAACAATAGGTTGGGCTTTTGCTACGGCAAGAAATATTTCAACAGATAGAATTCTCATCTTTGAGAATGANTCTGCACCAATAAAAGAAACAATCAATAGAGAAGAATTTGATAATTTCTTTGCAACTCCATTATTTGAAATGCTACAAGAGAGAAACCTGACCAGAGAGATCAATTATCTTGTAACTACAAAGGGAATACCACTTCGAATCAATGGAGGGAATGACAAGGCCTCTTTCGATCAAGAGATCGCTCTTGTAGGAGGAATTTTTGACAACCTGAGGGGAGATGATTNCTGGTTTGATCACAACTACGGACCATTAAGTGGAAACGAATTAGAAGCATTTAGTCGAGATGAATATGGATTCTATCTCGTTACGAGATTGACTGGCTATGATATCGATACCGCATTAAAATTAATCGAAAAGGCGAATAATAGTTTGACTGAAAGAGGTGATTTCGTTCTTGATTTAGCAACCAACAGGAATGATTCAGGATATAAATTTTGGAATGATGACCTCTATATTGCAAATACATCACTAAATGAGATGAACCTTAGTGTTGTATTTGATGAAACTTCCAATTTCCTCACCAATATTTCAAATGTNTTGGGATATGCATCTTGGGGCTCAAATGATGGCTCTTGGGGCGAAAATCANTTACCAAATAGCGGATTTGATACTTCATCAAATGAATGGTCTTCTGGAGCCAAATTTTGGAATACCACCTTACCACTTCTCCAACCAGATGAATCATTTGAATGGTCNCGTCAAACACAAATCAAACGGAATGGAAATGCTGCCATAGAAGGACGTTTTACCCCAGGTTCTTGTGGAATCAATGCCTCAAGTACCATTTCAGGACTATATGGAGAATACTTTGACAATGATGGTATTTCATACAATTCAAGCCTCATGCCAGATTTAACCAATCGATCACCAGACGTTTGGCGATTAGAGACTGAGATCAATTATCCTGCAACTCAAAATGCGTGGGGAGGTTTAGATAGCCGATTTAAGGAATACTGGTCGGCAAGATTTACAGGTTATATTTCCATTCCTGAATCAGGAAATTGGACCTTTTTCCTNCGTAGTGATGATGGAACAACGCTTTACTTCGATGAGATATTGATTGCTGAGCATCAAGGTACGCATGGGATGTCTGAACAATCAAATACCTCGTGGGTCGATGCTGGAGAATATGTATTCAGAAGTGAATTCTTTGAACATGGAGGTTACGCTGGATATGAACTTTCATGGCAAGGGCCCAACCAAAGTAAAGAGATTATTCCAGAATCAGCATTTAGATTATCCAATGGGAGCCAGATAGGTGTTGAACACCTCATCCATCATTGGGAATTCAATGAAACTCAAGGCTCGCAAATTATGGACACCATCGGTTCTGCAAATCTCAGTATTTCTGGAAATAATGGGACAACTGGGTGGGAGGAATGTCTATTGGGCAACTGCTTTATTTTTGATGGGATTGATGATATAGCAGAAGTAGACATTCCAGATATGGTCTCAGACTTTTCTCTTTCAATATGGGTGAATACAAGTAATATCACCCAAAATCAGCACGCTTCTATCTTTACCATTGGTACAACTGCAGGAGACAATAATTCCTTCCAATTGGAAACAAGTGGAGGNAATAATCCTGAATGGCAGTTATACCATGACCAAACCTATCCCNTCGGACCAGTCGTTGATTCCACGTGGACCCATCTTGGTGTTACTTTTTCAAATCAAAATCTTTCTCTTTATTACAACGGTCAGTTCACTTCAAGNATAACAGTAGGNGTAGGGGAAATAAATAATTTTGAGGTGTTCAAGTTAGGAGCAAATCGGGCTGGAAATACATTCTTCCAAGGAAAAATCGATGAACTGAAATTATGGAATCGCAGTTTATCAACACATGAAATGGAGTTAGTATTTCAACAGATTACNTTTGAGTGNCCTCCCTATAGCGGCGCACCAGTCGGAATTGCACAAATAGAACAAGNAATCAATATCGACCAAGATTTTCTTTCACANCCTTGGATCATAAGNGGTCACNTAAAACAAGAAGGTTGGATAAATGCAGAGNCAAAAATAGTCATTGAAAGCTTAAATCAACAAAATCAAACACTATCTGAAAATGAGACCCAAATCACAACGCTTACAACCTCATGGAGCGAATTAGGTGCCCGATTTAGGCCTCATGAAAATGCAACAAAATTGTCGATTAAAATTATTTTCTTGCTCGATGACTCTTCAAGAAACGGCTCAGTATACGCTGATACGATGAATCTCAAAGTCATCCGTCCCCATATGGAATGGATTAACGGCAGTATTGGCGATACTGCGGTCAGTACTGGAGGAAGATCATTTACTTGGGATACAACGTATGGGCAATCACTTGTTGCAGACCTTCTTGAAGATGGGATTTCATCGGTCAAAGGATACGTCTACGAGCCTTATCTCACAGCAGTAAGTTATCCATCCATTCTGTTTTCAGCCTACGCTCAGGGCTTCAATATGGCAGAAGCNTACCTTGCAGCAAACAAGGCCTCAGGGTGGATGGGAGTTGTTGTTGGTGACCCAAAAATGGCTCCTTTTGCAGATAGGCTTCANGATATCGAAATCGTGAATGCATCTCCCTCTAGCAACTTTTCAGTTAGTCAATCTGGTCAATTAGAAGTCGCTATTCAGAATTTAGGGTTAGCACAAGCAGACGGCATGCTGGTGGTAAGAGATATTATCGGAGGAGACGAATTACTNAGGATAAATATCTCAATCCCNGGNGGGGAATATGAAGGAAGTCGAACCATCCTCGANCTTGATATCACTTCAATGAGGGCTGGATGGAATGATGTGACAGTATTCTACGAGCACCATAACCAATCTGGCCCTGAACGTGTGAAAGATAATAACGTCATCAGGATTCAATTTTGGGTAAATTCTCCACCAGAAATTGANGATTTACATTGTAATGGAGATACGTTCAGNAGAGGAGATTCTTTTTCTTGTACGNTCATGGTAAGTGATGACGATCGAGTGAATATAGTCACGNTTGGTTGGAGTATTACTGANGAACAAGGNAATTCTACGACATATACCTACGTCGATGCAGGTAGCAGCGACGGAANAAATTGGTGGACAATTATTTCTTTACCTGCTGATATACCACTGGGTTTCTTGAATGTACACGCTATTGCAAATGATGTTTCAAACCAAACNGGTTTTCTTGAAAAAACCAATATTGCAAGCGTAACAAATGCCGTTGCGAGTTGGTATGGTATTCATCTAGAGGGAGTAGATGATAGTAATTGGAATGGCGAATCCCCGCTCCCTTCATTACCACCACAAGGCTATATTCGAGGAACTGCCATCAATATGACTGCTTGTGTCCTTGACCCAGATCACGATTTTGAAATTGAAATACCTCGCTTCGAGGTGTCTAAAGGTAATTTNTCCGAGTTAAAAAGTCAAAATTCTGAAAATCCATTCGTGCATTGTTATGCTGCCGAATATGAATTACCAATTAAAAATGAATTAGATCCCTTCCTCATACCTTTTACCGTAGAATTATTTGACTATATGAACAATAAAATTAGTACAAGAACGATACAACTTCAAGATTTGACCCCTGAGATAGAACTTCGAATTGTTAATGAAAATGACACACAGATAGAATCTATCAATTCTGGAGATCATGACTTTCTTGAAATTTCCATTTCAGATTTAGATGACCCTTATTCAAATTTCGATGTTTCATTGGAAATTAATTGGCCAGGTGGAGCAACACANCTNTTTGAATATAAACTAGAATCGCCTCAATCAGAATTATACCATCCATTAACTGGNCCAGATCGCTCCATAAATAATGGTGATATTGAGATATCTGTAACGGTTTATGGCCTTCATGAATCAATGATTCAACAGGTAATTGAGATCCCACTTCTTCTTCAAAACCCAAAAATAAGTCACATCAGTATCTGTAATCTCGATGGTGATCCAATAGAGGAAATATCACTNGGAATTCCATTTCTCGTGGGAATCGAAAGTCAGTATGTGAGGCCAATTATTTTCACAGCCGTTTCTCTAGGACAAGATGATAGCTTTGTCTATGGAGTACCATACGATGCTGATAAAATCACCAATTGTGATGAAGTAAATGTTAGTGATGGACTTGAAATATATCGTCTGGTTTCAGACGNAACAATCACGAAAGGGAATGCATCTGTGAGAGTGATTATCAGAGATATCGATGGATTATCACATACCCAACGATTTGATGCGAGCTTAAATTATTCTGCTCCGGTAATTGATTTCATCGTACCAGATAACGTTTCTATCATTGAAAATCTAAAAATTAATGCGGCTATTTCTGATTCTGATGGCGTCACAGGAACGGTATGTGGATTAGAAACCTTTTCGGATGGTATTTCACTATGGAATAACAGTCAANCCGTAANGGTGAGTGAAAAGATAGGATANATCGGTTGGACATGGCCTTTACCAAATGACATCATAAGTCCTGTTTCGATTATGATTACTTGTACTGATGTCACAAATACCAGNAGTTTCGTAGAATTCCAGATACCGATTGATTTCAATAACTCTTGCNAAACCTGCGATGATGATGCTACAAATACGACAATANATGATAGCCTNCGTTCCTCGAATACCAACACATCAATCTATGTGAGTGTAGCATTCCTTGGAATTATATTTATNTTGATTGCTCTGTTGACACGNAAATCAAAAACTGATGAAGAAACAGTTGATACTTGGGATTCCAACCTCATAGAGGATAATATTCTGTGGGATTCAAGGAACGANGTAAACGAATCTCAATCNAATGCAAATAANGATCTGCTTGANGAATTAGCTCCATCATCTGCCATTCCNGAAGGCTGGACTACNGAACAATTCTTCTGGTGGCTAGATGGACCATTNCCTGAAGGATGGACTGAAGAACAATGGAAACAATTCAGAGAAGAAAATGAATATTTACGCTCGNAATTNCCTGACAATCTCAAGCNATGAAAACCTCTTTTTGNAGAAATGGAATACTGCGGACTTACGCATTTGGAAAGGCTTACTGCGGCNAATATTGCTCGCAGTATGCCTTTTTTTTGACGAAAGATTATATACCCGTTTTCCTCATCGGGGTACGAGGTAATAACATGAGTGACAAGAAATACTTCGTCCTGAGGTCAGGAGGAAAAGACACTAGCCAAGTTTTTGCAAGCCGACAACCAAGAGGAGCTGCCCTTAAAGCAGCAACACGCGGTGCAACCGACATCCGCCTGAGAGAGCGTGGAACAAAGAAAGTTCACGTTTTCAAGGGCTCCGTGTCAATGGTTGACAAGCCTGCAAACGGCCCCGACTGGCTTCCTGACAAGATCAAGAAAGCCAACGTAAAGAAAGTAGGAATCGAACATTTAGATTGATTCCCTTCTTTTTGGAGACACTCCTTCGGGATACCGCCTCGAACGTTGCTTAGGCAATGTTCGGGGCCTGCAAATTAAACATCCTTTTTTGAATAATGAATTGTGTCANTGAGNTTACACATGTNCCGATTTATTGCCAGTTCTCTATTAGGCAGTGCCCTAATTTGGATAGGAATAGACCACTTTCTGAATACAGATTGGTATGTTCCAATCGTTCCTTCCCTGCTTGGTGTGCCAGAGTTTTGGGTTTTATTTAGCGGCATAGCAGAAATTACCGTTGGCTTAGGGCTTCTTCATCCGAGAACACGCACCTATGCGTCACTCTCTGGCGTTTGGCTCATGGTGTTTCTTTATTTTGCAAATGCGAACATGTGGATCAATAATATTCCTCTNGACGGAATTAACTACGCCAANCCCTGGCATTTTNTTCGATTAGTCATCCAGATAGCCCTCATACTCCTTCTATGTTGGATTGGCGAGATTACTCCCTTCAAGGGAAAAGAAAANCTATACCACCAAATGGATGTATTTGAGGGTCGAATCACATCGATGGGGTTCTCGTCAGGTCATCGATTTGTGATAGGNCAATGGTCAAGCACTCCATTTGGAGCATTCAATGATATTATGTGGGTTACACCAACTCAGGAAAGAATCCTCATCTGTGACGATGAAAAAATTGCAGCTTATATCTCATCCATGTACACCTTTGAAGATGTCACTATACAACCTATATCGATTGAACAAAAACCCACTGGCTTACATGTTCAAACAAACTCAATCGATTTATCTNTCAAATGGAATAAAGGATTTACTATTCCATTCCGTCGCTCTTTGTTTTTCATNNAAAATGTNGAAACATGGTTTGCTAAAATATTTTTCAACACAAAAACTTACGGAATCACAAATAATCATCGCAAAGAATGGTACATGATAAATCACCTTTCAAANGTAATTGAATGTGAGGGTTACATGAATGATGAAACCTTAGGGACGTTATCCAATATAGACGAAACATGTGGGTTCGGTTTCAGTGATCCGCCAAGAAAACCATCAAGTGTTCTGGTAAAAACTCACATCTTGTGATTACATTCGCACCTTTTTNCCAGTTATCTTTCTCCAAATCTTCATAACTGGATCATAATATCGGTCNACTACTCTCTCTTTCAGAGGTATAATTGCATCATCTGTGATTTGTATGCCTGCTGGACAGACTTCTGTACAACAGCGTGTGATGTTACAATATTCAACACCAAATTCTTTCTTTATTTCTGGAATTCTATCCTCTTCATCGAGAGGATGCATCTCATATTGTGCTAATCTTACAAGATTGCGTGGACCTGCAAACTCATCAAACTTACCGTGGTCTCTTAAGACGTGGCACGTATTTACACAAAGGAAACACTCGATGCATTCGCGGAAATGTTGTATCCGGTCTGCTTCCATTTGATTAAACTCCCAATCCATTGATTTGGGTCCATTAATTGGTTTAATACGTTGAGCAACTTCATAGTTAAATGACACATCTGTCACCAAATCTTTGACATGAGGAAACGAAGCCATAGGTCGGATTTCGAGCGAAGTATCCTCTTCCATTTCTTCGATTACTTCGCTCATTCTAGTCATACACATGAGTCTAGGCTTTCCGTTAATTTCAGCGGAACAAGAACCGCATTTACCTGCTTTACAATTCCATCTTACGGCAAGATCAGGCTCTTGCTCATGTTGTATTCGGTGAACACAGTCAAGAACGACCATCCCCTCATCGAGTTCCAGCTCATACTCTTCGAGGGAAGTACTCTCACCTTCACCACGAAGAATGTTGAACTTTTGTGTTCTCCCTTTGAGCGACATCAAGCACTTCCTCCTTGCTCTTCGGCTCTTTTAGCAATCATACTCTTCACCTCAGCAATCACAGATTGCAATTCTTCACTCATTGGTTCAATCTCTTCTTGACGAATCTTGATCTCATCATTTTCCATCCAAATGATATTGATGTGTTTCCCCCAATAATCATCCTCAGGTTCTGGCATATCTTGACGAGTATGACCTCCCCTTGATTCCTCTCTGGTTAATGCTGCAAGAGCACACGCAACCGACACATCAGCCATATTATGTAAATCCAAAGCTTGGTGCCANCCAGAATTGTATGTNCTTGATGTACCTGATGAGGATTTCATCGCACGTTTCTTGAATGAATTAAGTTCTTCAATTGCTTCCTCNAGTTCTTCTTTTTGCCTGATTATNCCAACTTTTTCCTGCATCATATCACGCATTTCATCATAAATCTGCCCTGGATTCTCACCATCTTGGTTTTCCAAAGGTGAAAGCATTTGCTTTATTGATGTTTGAATCTCGGATTCGTCCAAAATTGGTTGCTCNATTGATTTTGAAGATTTAGCCGCATACTCTCCTGCCCTCTTCCCAAAGGTGATCAAATCTGATAGTGAATTCCCTCCTAATCGATTGGCTCCATGCAGTCCAGAGGNGGCTTCACCACATGCATACAATCCTGGAACGGTTGTTTCTTGAGTAGACGCATTCACACGTATACCTCCCATCACATAGTGAGCGGTTGGGCCAACTTCCATNGGATCTTTTGTGATATCGACTTCAGCTAACTCCTTGAATTGGTGATACATAGAGGGTAATTTTTTCTTTATGGCTTCTTCTCCACGATGAGATATATCAAGAAAAGCCCCCCCATGTGGAGAGCCTCTACCTGCTTCTACCTCGGCTTTGATAGCTTTAGCAACGACATCTCTGGTCAACAATTCAGGTGGCCTTCTAACCGTTGCGAGTTTTCCACTCACGACTTCCTCAACCCACTGATCTGCTTCCTCAATGGTTTCAGCATGATCACCCATAAACATTTCAGGAACATAATCAAACATGAAACGCTTATTTTCATTATTGGTTAGACGACCACCTTCTCCACGAACACCTTCTGTAACCAAGATTCCCCTCACTGAGGGTGGCCAGACCATACCCGTTGGATGAAATTGAACAAACTCCATATCACGAAGTTCTGCTCCAGCCCACAGTGCAAGAGCGTGCCCATCTCCGGTATATTCCCATGAACCAGAACAAACAGACCAACAACGAGTAATGCCTCCTGTGGCCAAAATAACGGATTTTGCAGAAAAGGCATGAAAGGAACCCTCTACACGAGTGTAAGCAACACATCCAGTCACTCTATCTCCTGATTTGAGTAAATGCCTTACCGTGTATTCCATGAAGATATCAATCCCTTCGTGAATACCTCTCTCTTGTAAAGTTCTGATAATCTCTAAGCCCGTTGCATCGCCAACGTGTGCTAGTCGAGGGAAAGTATGGCCTCCAAAATTTCGTTGATTAATTAGCTGCTTGTCAGTTCGGTCAAATACTGCCCCCCATTGCTCAAGTTCACGCACTCTATCTGGTGCCTCTTTTGCATGAATTTCAGCCATCCTCCAATCCGCAAGCCACTTGCTTCCCTTCATCGTGTCATGAAAGTGTACCTTCCATCCATCTCGAGGATCTGCATTTTGAAGAGATGCGGCGCATCCGCCTTCTGCCATGACAGTATGNGCTTTTCCGAGAAGTGATTTTGTGATTATTGCTGTCTTCGCTCCATTTCTTGAAGCTTCAATGGCAGCCCTCAGCCCAGCACCTCCAGCNCCTATGACAACAACGTCGTACTCATGGATTTGATATGATTCTGTCATCTTATGACCCCACCAATATTATTGCTACATCATCGATATACCTTTCAGCCACTGCTAATGTCCATAAATCCCCAATGAAAACAAAAGCAAGACTGGTCCAAAACCAAAACCCGTGAGAACGATTGAGAACACTCAACTTTTTGAAAAGTGTTCCACGGAGAGCAGAAACGCCTTTTGTCCAACGATCTAATATGCCACCAGACAAATGCCGAAGGGCGTGGCAAGAGGTGACATACATTGTAAGTAAGAATGATTCAATGAGCATGACAAAAGTACCTATGGAAAATCCCCATCCAGTATCAAATTTCAGAGTATGTGTCACATCCCACCACTTAATGACCAAGATAATCATCGCCGCATACAGAAAATATCGGTGTAAATTGTTGAGGATAAACAATCTCTTTTCACCCTGATATCCTAATGACTTGTTAATCTGAGGTTCGTCAACCCAGCATGCCGTAGGGCTTTGAAAGAATGATCTGTAGTAAACACGTCGCATGTAATAGCAGGTACCTCTAAAACCAAAAGGTACCCACAAAATGAGTATTGCAGCATTGACCCAGTCGGGATGATTCCATTGATTGAGATTAAACAAATTCCATTCCAAGATGTTCGGAGAAAATATCGGTGAAGTTACGGTACTTCCTTCAAGTGAATAACTGATTGAATTTGCATGGAAAAATAAACGCCA
>PABV01000026.1 GCA_002699425.1 Methanobacteriota archaeon | reverse complement strand
CGTCGATGAGACATATATTGAAGCCATGGATGAATGGAACACAAAGCATCATCATGAGAGTGGTCTTGTGAATCGTGTCCGTGAAAGTGATGAAACTCTGTCCTCTGCTGAACAAAAAACGTTGGCATTTTTACGCAAACATGTGAAAGAGAAAAAAGCGCCATTATGTGGAAATAGTATCTGGAATGATCGTCGGTTTTTAGAAAAATTCATGCCTGATCTTGCTAATTTCCTGCATTATAGGATGGTAGATGTTTCCTCGATCAAGGAAGTCTCAAAACGATGGTACCCAAAGTTACCACAATACGAGAAAAAAGGCGCTCACCTTGCTTTAGATGATATCATTGAATCCATTGAAGAATTGAAACACTTCAGAAAGACCGTGTTTATTCCTTCTGACGCCACGTTGGACTTGTAACCTGAATCTGTTTGTACAGACCCATAATTTCAGCAGCGACCGCCACCGCAATTTCCTCTGGAGTTTCCGCACCAATATTGAGCCCAATAGGACAGCGGACTGATTCGAGTGAAGAGTTTTCGATACCTGCTGAATTTGCTGCCTTAACAAATGCCTTCCACTTAGATTTGGAACCAATTACCCCCAATCTTCCTTCATAATTTAATCCAAGAAGAGAAATTAATCGAATTTCGTCTTCTTTCCAATCGTGTCCAAGGAGTAGTATGTCACTAAATCGGCTTAATGAGGCAGCGTTTTCATTTTCAAAAAACGTTTCAACCGAGGCATGGATATTTTCTTTCGCACCATTCAGAGACGCATATTCTTCTCTGGAATCGCAAACCGAAAAATCCCAGTCTAAAGCTGCTAAAATTTCTGACAAGGCTTCAGCACAATGCCCACCACCCATCATCAACACGTGTGGCATCGGTATCATCACTTCCAGCGAGAGGGTAACTCTCCCCCCACAAAGGCTGTCAAGAGGTATCACTTCATAGCCCTTAGCACCTTTGTTTAAACCAAAAGAAATTACTTCAGCAAATGGATGGTGATGCTCTAATAAATCTCGTAACCGTGAGATTACTTGGAGTTCAAGACCAGCCCCACCTACGGTACCTGTGACTTTATCTCTGGTCAAGGCTAATTTTGCCCCAGTTTTCCCAGGTACCGAACCTTGGGTTGACAATACCGAGGCTATGGCTACTTTTTGTCCTAAATTTAGTTGCTCAATGACCCATGAGAATACCCGCTTAGTCATTCAACCCCTCCAAATCCTCGGGAGTATCGATATTCAAATATCTTCCAGGGGCTGAAACCTCCGTAATTTCTACTATTTCCCTCAATGGCATGTCTTGTGGAGCCATCATTACTTTCGCAATATCAAACAAAAGAAGAGGGTGCCCTGAGGGTATTGGTTTTGAGTTTGTTTTTTGAGATAACAATACTCTAATCGTGCTGGATTCCCACCCACATCGGTCAACAGGTACCACCAAAATTGCACGAGGAGTGCTTGGCAAATTGGATAAAATGGATTTTATGCCTACCTGCAATGAACCGGTACGTCCATTTTCAGGAGAAGGGTTGACAATAATTGAATGATTACCAACGAGAGGCATGAAGTCTGTTATGAGTTCTTTGTTGGCAACCACTACTATTTTTTTGATTCCTGCTTCCTCTAAGAGCCTTATGCTACGCTCAATCAAAGTCTCCTCATTCCACTTCACCAAGGCTTTGGGTTGACCTAAACGAGAGGAGTAACCTGCGGCTAGAATCACTGCCGAAGAAATCTTTTTCACGAACAAACCTCAGAGGTTTTTTGTAATCTCTCTTCCAATGATCATTCTCTGAACTTGGCTACTACCCTCATAGATTTGCATTACCTTAGCTGCCCTCATCAATCTCGCAACAGGATATTCTTCTGAATATCCATATCCTCCGAAAACCTGTACTGCGTCAGTTGTGACTTCCATACATGAATCTGCTGCAAACCGCTTAGCATGTGCAGCACTCTCAGTATTGGTGATACCATTATCAAATTCTATGGCTGATTTCCATGTAAGTAACCTCGATGCTTCAACCTTAGTCTTCATATCTGCAAGCATAAACTGTATTGCCTGATGCTTGTGGAGAGGTTTTCCAAAACTTTGTCGCTCATGGCTGTAGTTTAACGCATGCTCATATGCCGCTCTGGACAAACCAGTAGCATGCGCCGCAATATTGGGACGACTCATGTCAAACGCATTCATTGCATTCATCCAACCACCAGATTCTGAGCCCCCGACTAAATTTTCTTCTGGAACCCTTACATTATCGAAAGTAATTGATCTTGTATCTGAGCATCTCTGACCCATATTTGTTTCCTTTTTCCCCAGTGAAAGACCCTCCCAATCTGACTCCACGATAAATCCAGACATTCCACGATAACCTGCATCAGGGTCGGTTTTGGCTAATACAAAGAACCAATCAGCATATCCAGCGCCAGTAATCCACATCTTTGAGCCATTTAGCACATATTCATCATTCTCTTTTTTGGCAGTGGTTGAAATAGACGCAACATCTGAACCGGCTCCTGGTTCAGTGACAGCGTAAGAGGCCAATGCGCCTTTTTCGGCAACCATCGAAAGATATTTTTCTTTTTGAAAATCCGTGGCACCGGTAATTATTGGAGCGCAAGCCAAACCAGTAGCATAGGCTGCGGTGGAAAAACCGGGGTCCCCCCATGCCAATTCTTCGTTGACGATGACTTCTTCGAAGGTTCCCAGTCCCGCTCCCCCGTAGGCTTCTGGGATATGGAGATTCAGCAATCCCATCTCATGTGCTGCCTTAATTGTCTCTATTGGATACAATGAATCATGGTCCCACTTTTCGGCGTGAGGCCTAACCTCATCTTCTGCAAATTGGTGAGCCAACTCTCGCAACATTTCTTGCACTTCATCAAGTTTGAAGTCGACCATGTCAGGGCCACACATCGGAAGGAAATAAGTGGTTGCTTGAAATAATCTCATTCATTCCCGCTGCTATGAGCAGAGATGAACAGTATCAAGATTTACTAAGCAACATCTCGGCAATGGTTGCCGATGAAACCGATTGGATTTCAGTTATGGCTACAACCGTTTGTGAATTACATCATAAATTTGATGCTTTCAATTGGACTGGTATATATCGAGTAACCGAACCTGGGATTTTGAAAATCGGACCATATCAGGGCACTCATGGGTGCCTAACTATACCGTTTGAAAAGGGAGTTTGTGGAGCAAGCGCTCGAAGTAAGAAAACACAACTGGTTCCTGATGTCTCAAAACGATCTGATCACATTGCCTGTTCGGCAACAACTCAAAGTGAAATTGTGATACCTATTTGTACACCAGATGGAACATTAATTGGCGTATTAGACGTAGACAGTGACGAAATCAATGCCTTTGATGATACGGATGTTAAAGGATTGGAACAAATAACTACCTTTCTAGGAGTTCACTACGCTTCAATCATAGCGTGATATATCCCTGGCGTTGAAGTTCTAGTATGAACAAAAATACACCATATAGGCCAATCAAAACGCCTCCCTCAAATCGAGTGAATTTAAATCCAGTATACATCATAAACAAGCATGCTGCGACGCCAATGATAGTTGCAGGAACAATGAGATACATGATAAGACCCCAAGATGTTTCACTGATCATCAGAGGAGAGATTAATGCTGCAATACCAATAGAAAGAAGAGGGTCTGTGATATTGGAACCAACCAATGTTCCAATCGCAACACCTCGACTTTTCTTTGCAGCCATAAGTGCAACTGTTAACTCTGGAAGAGATGTACCAAGGCCAGACATCACCGTACCGATGATGGCTTGAGGAATATTCATTGCTCTCCCTAACTCACTGGCTAACTCGACCAATTTAGTCGCAGCAAAAATAGCAAATGAGAGTCCAATGATTACCATAGCTATGTAAGCTGCAGAGGTCCAGTTTAACTCATTATGCTTTATTTCATCAATCGTCTCTATCTCATCTTGACGGATTTTCTCTCTGTTTTTGAGTAGCCAACCGATATAAAATATGTAAGTAGAACAAAGAATCAATCCTTCAAATCGAGATAATCCTCCTCCTGTCCAAAGCAAAAATGAGCAGAGAACAACCGCTCCAAACATAATGAACCCATCTCGTTTCAACCAGGTTGGGCTCACATTCAATGGTCTAACAAGAGCTACTATCCCGAGAATAAATGTAATCTGTACCAATACTGAACCAAAGATATTTCCGATAGCGAGTTCCATCATTGAGGAGTCATCTTTTGACTCCAAAGAAGCGGTTGAAGTCACAAGGATTTCTGGTAGTGACGTACCAATACTCACAATAGTTAGACCGATAATCACTTCTGCTATTCCCGCACGTCGAGCCAATCCTTTTGCACCTTCAATGAAAAAGTCTGCAGAAGTAATCAACAAAATAATTGATAAAACCAGCAAGCCAAAAACAATCGAAATGTTAACTGCATCCAAACGGCTTGTAAAAGTCGTTATGGCTGTGAGCATCACAAATAAAGAACCAGTGACAAGAAGCGAATTCCAGTGTAATAAAGCCCCGAGACCAAGTTCCTCATTCTCGGCCATAGGAACTCGATTTCGACTAAACATATCATACTTTCACAAATTAATCAGAACATGCTGTCCGAATGGCATCAATGATAAAATCCAGTGATGGAATCGTATGATTTTCCAAAGGAGGACTAAACGGAACAGGTGTATCAATCGCGCCTACTATAAGAGGTGCTGATTCCAATAGATAGAAGGTTTCCTCTAAAATTCTACTCTGTAATGTATGGCCCAAACCACCACTCCATTGACCTTCTTGAACGATAACCAAGCGACATGTTCGCATCACTGATTGAATACATGTTTGAGCATCAAATGGCAATAATGTCCGTAAATCAATGACTTCGACTTCGATTTCCTCTTCTGCAAGTAATTCGGCTGCCTGAAGTGAAAGATGCAACATTGAACCCCAAGTCACTAATGTTAAATCCCTCCCACCACGAATGATTTCCGCTTTAGCTAACTTGAATTGCGAATTCACTTCTAATTGGTTGTGGACCTTGTCGACATCAACGATCTGATTGATATTTTGTTCCCAACCGGTCATCCCTCCTCTTAGTCCATACAGTCCAATGTGCTCGAGGAATAGTACTGGGTGATTCACATGTGCTGCTTCTATAAGCAGATCATAGGCATCTTGGGGTGTTGATGGTGCAACTACGATAAGTCCTGGATCATTGATGTACCATGATTCAATCATGTTGGCATGGAAAGGTCCAGATCGAGTCTTAGCCCCAAGAGGGATACGAACTGTCAGTGGCACCTCTGCTCCCCACCTCCAACGTAACATTGAGGCATTATTCACCAAGGCGTTGTGAGCCAAAGCTGCAAAGCCTCCAAATTGAATTTCTGCCATTGGTCTCATCCCTGAAAGAGCAGCACCAACTGCCGCATTGATGATGATCGATTCAGATAATGGCATGTCGAGTAAAAGTGAATCATGCCCTGCATTCTTGAGACCCATATTCAATCCGAATGCCCCCGCAACTTCCATATCTTCTCCCATAAACAGAGTATTTCTCTCATATTTTCCGGCGATATCTACCATCGCTTGTTGAATAGCCCTTGCGTAAGTCCAACCACCTTTTTCAGCATATTCCCAAGCCATTTCTCCAGGCATCAACTTTGATGGAGTAAAATCCGTAGCTTCTTTGCCAGTCCAACGATTAAGGTGATTTGCATGAGAATCAGCGTCATGGATAGAGGTCACACCTTTTGTCACTGTATTTGGTTCAGGCCATTCCATTAATTCTAGTTGAGAAAAGGCTTCAGCCACCATTTCAAATTCATCTGATTCCATTTCTTTGATTTGTTCTTCGGAGACTCCCAATTCTAGAAGTAATTCCCTATGTGTTGAGAGGGGGTCTTTATTCGCCCAATACTCAAGCAAATCTCGGTCAACATAACCAGGAGGGTTACCGCTTTCAGTACCAAGATAAAGGTCATCGTGATGATGAGCATGCCCACAACCTCTCATAGTCTCAACATGAACGAGTGTTGGCCCACCTCCCTCTAAGGCAAATTCTCTCGCAACTGCCGTACTTGCATACCATGAAGCAGGATCAGACCCATCAATTGTCCAAGAAGGCATACCCATCGCTATGGCTTTATCACCCCATAGTTCAACATTCGATTGATGAGAAGGTGGTGTATCAAGGGCAATTTGATTATTTTGAAGAATGTAAGTTATTGGTAATCCTCTGGTTGAGGCGAAATTAACAGCCTCCCACCATTCACCTGAAGATGAGGAACCTTCTCCTATACATGCTACATGGAACCGACTCATCTCTAGTCTCTGTGCTGCCAATGCCATACCTGTCATCGTCGCTGAGGCTATCGGCAGAGGAGCAGTAGGAGGCAATACTCCTTTGTGAAAAGCTCCAATGTGTAAATCTCTACCTCCAGCATGAGCATATCCCCCGTTCATACGAGAGTCTGCTTTTCCTAGTTGAGCAGCCATCACATCGAGTACTGTATCTCCCATCGCTAGAGAGAGACCAACATCTCTGATCATCGGGGCAACAAAATCACCTGTGTAATGTTCTTCAGTTCCAAAACCAGGGCCACTATTCAAGGCTGTTACAACGGCGACAACTGCCTCTTGCCATGTTGAACGAAAACCTTTGCCACCAAATCGTCCTCCGTCGGGAGTTTCTATTCCTTCAGTGAACAGTTTTTTCAACACTTCATCCATTTCTCTTGTTCTGGTCATCAATCTTTGCCAGGAAAAACGCTGTTCGGTTTCAACCGACATATAATGGGCTAAACGGCGCATACACAATCTCATATCGATGATGAAACGCGTATTTCTTCGCGTCAAGTGTTCTCCAGCTGTCCTTCTGGGAATAACTTCCATTTCCAAATCAATACTCGAGGCTCTACTTTTTGATTCAAGTCCTTGTGCTAAAACGTTGATGAATGAAGAACTAAAAGTATGCCATGCTTCTCCATCAAATGATTTTACATCCTCAATGACATGGTCCCAAAGCGATGAAACTGTTTGTAAGTTTCCTTCGTGTTTTTCTGCAACAAATCGCAATATCTCTACCTTTGCCATTTCAGTTGGCAAAGAGCGGAAGAAAATCAATGGCTTAGAGGGAGACCAGTCTCTTCCGAAAATGTTAGGCAATGCACCCTGAACCATCTCTTCCCCTCAGACACGGGCATGAGAAACCCATCTTCAAGTATTGGCATGACTATTCATCTCCTAATCTGGCGTTCATTTCATCTTGATAACAAGTGGTTAGCATCTCTTTATTTGCAATTGTAATCCACAACCCAATCACCATTGGGATTGTTAATGCTGATACGGTTAAGGCCCAAGAATTTGTCAAATCGAGCATTGGGCCAATAGCGAGTGGACCAAGAATGGTTCCAGCAGCCCAAGCCGTTCCAAAAGCTCCAAATGCCAAACCTGCAGAACCAGAGCCGAATAGTTGATTGGTCGCGGTATCAATCATTGGCAGCATTGGGACCTGTGTTGCTGCAATAGCAAATTGAAAGATCGCAAGGACTCCTACAACAATCCAAACGGATTGATTACCAGTAACAAACCATATCACAAAACCGCAAACAAGTAAAGAAATTGAAACCAATATCCATCCCCATATCATGTATCGAATAGGTCCTTTTTGATCCACTTTGACACCCCAAAACCAGCCACCAAGACCTTGGAATAAAATCAGTCCAAGTAAAATTAAACCAATCGATGCAGAGCCCAATCCAAGTGCCTCTTGAAGAAGTAATGGAACCCCTGCTTCTAAGGCCCCTGTCGCAAGAGTTGCTAAAACAACAAGCATTCCGATTCGAAATAACATTGGTTCTTTAATGAAAGCCATGATGGATATTGTGCTTGTCGGTCCTGCTTTACTTTGATGATGTTTGACTGTCCTCATTGAAATAAAAGCGAGAGGAGATACCAGAGCAGGTACTGCTGCAAGCGTCAAAAAAGCAAGTGTTGGACTGTATGCAAATGTAATCCCTCCAATAACTGGACCTAGCAATCCACCAATAACTGCGATTCCGATTAATTGTCCTGATGTTTCACCAAATTTGAGTGGCCATAATTCGCTGGCTAAGGAAAAACCCGCAGTCATAATTGATGCTCCTGCAAGTCCATGAAGGAGACGAGCAATCGCAAGCAAGTAAAATCCAGAACCATATTTTTCTTGGACTGCTACCAGATAAAGCAATGAAGTGATGGTAAGTAATACTAATGAAATGAAGATAATTGGCATCGCACCGAAACGGTCCACTACTCGACCGGTCATAGGACCCAGTAAGAATAAAGGAACTGCCCATAATGAAACCAGAGCAGTGGCTTGAGTATTATTCAAAGCAAATTGAGTTTTCCAAGAAGGTAGAATTGGAACAATAAATGCATATCCCAAAAGATTGGCAATAAATGCCGCACATAATACGAAGAACAAAAATTTCAGTTGTCTTTCATTCAATCTTATTCCTCCTCTTTGGGTGGAGATGGAAGATGATCAATAATATCTTTGAGCATCTGAGTAGCATCCTCAACTCTGGTCATCAGCGTTAAATCATTCAGCGTATTTGGTCTGGCGATATCCCACATTAGTTGGTATACTTCGTTAATTGCAAGACGCGTGAATTCAACAATTTCCGGGTCAATTCTCATCTTTTCTTCTTCTTCAAGTAAAGTTACTGGCTGGGGTTGTTCCTCAAGAATTTCATCTAGTTTAGCTTCAACTTCCTCTGCAAGTTTATCGGCTTGATTTTGGAGTACGTCCTCCATACTCTTGGGCCCTTCAGAAAGAGTAGGGCCTTTTTTTGAAGGCAATTTATTAGTCACAGATTCTTCATTAGGCGTCCGGTCTACTTCATCGACGAGCTTGTTTAGTGCAAGCCTCAGCATATTTGAAAGAAGATTTTGGTCAATGTTTTCATCCAACTCAATCCCTTGTTCCATCAGTTGTGAAACAATTTCTTCAATGAAACTCGCATCAATTTTTTCTGGCGTCACCAGACCCTTCAACATTGGAAGTGCCCATTGGCTTTGACCAGATACCATTGACACATCGAAAGAACCACCTCCGCCGATATTCGTTTCAACATCTGCTGGAGGAGGCACGAATTGTTTTCGTGCATGTTTTTCCAACTGGGATAAAAGTTTAGGCATATCAACCGGTTTTACAATCACTTCGCTAACACCAGCTCTCGCCGCTTGAATTAGATAATCCTGTGAAGCGTTCCTTGAAAGAATGATGACTCTGGATTTGAATGCAAATTCTGGGTCTGACATCATCCTTTGACTTGAATCAATTGGGTCACCTGATTTCCAATCTCCATCAAATAGCATCACATCAGGCATTGTTGCAAGGGCTGTCCCTTCGGCCTGTCGCAGTGTTCCTGCCCTTGTCACAGAATAGCCTGCACGCTCAAGAGTATTGGCGAGTAAATTCCGCCTCCCCTCGTTTTCATCAGCCACAATTATTTGGGCCACGTGCTACTCAAAAGTTGAAAACCTTTGAAGATTGACATGATACTTACCTGGATAATGTCATTCCTCAAACATTCACGCGATTTGGATAATGGTCTTTCCAAGAGATAAATCCACCTTCAAGATTGTAAAGATTTTCGCCAGAATATCCCTCATGCATCAGGAAATAGATTGCAAGTTCTGATCTTCTGCCTCGTGCGCAATAAACCAGAACATCTCTGTCTTTTGGGATGTGATCCAATGCTGACAGAACATTTTCATGTGTTATTTGAAAATCTACAGAATCAATGTGGCCAGCATTAAATTCATCCTTACTTCTGACGTCAAGAATGAATGGGCTCCAGCCTTCTTCAAGTTTCTTGCCAGCAGTGGGTACATCAATGGCATGCATCATGGCTTCTGGAGGGGAGGCTTTTTCTTCTTGAACTTGCCTATTTTCGGGAGAGGGGGAAATAGTAAGAGTCCTGAATGTGGCTTGTAGCCCATCATAAATCAGCATTTGTCCAGAAAGGGGATCCCCAAGATTTAGGATTATTTTAATCACTTCTGTGGCTTGTAAACTACCCATAACTCCCGGCAGAACACCCAATACGCCTGCTTCTGCACAAGAGGGGAGAAGTTCTGGAGGTGGTGCTGTGGGAAAAACATCCCTATATGTCGGTCCGGAATGGTAATTAAAGACGCTCAAATGTCCTTCAAACCGGTATACTGAGGCGTAAACCCAAGGTATACCTAAAGATTTACAAGAATCATCGATGATATATCGTGTTTCGATATTATCAGTACCATCGATTACGACATCATGACCTGACAGAATTTCTATTGCATTACTCTCATCAAGTCGAAAAGGATAGATTGTGACGTTAAGTGAAGAATTAAGCCGGAGCAAATGTTCTTTTGCAGATTCAACCTTGAGTTTACCAATATCATTTTCTTGATGAATAATTTGTCTTTGTAAATTGGATAACTCAACCTTGTCATCATCGATGATGGATATGTTACCAATACCTGCTGCTGCCAAATACAACAAGGCAGGACTTCCCAACCCTCCTGCACCCACACAAATGACCGATGACGAAGATAAATGTTGTACACCACGAATGCCGACTTGCGGAAGTAACACATGCCTTGAGTATCTGTCGCTTGAGGACAACTCAGAATCTGACTGGATATCCATGATATCACAATCAGTGTATGTTATCTTCCAGCCATCTTTCTGCATCTATAGCAGCTTGACAACCCATTCCCGCTGCAGTAATTGCTTGCCTGTATCGAGTATCAACAACATCACCTGCAGCAAAAATACCAGGTACAGAGGTCATAGTGAAATCTTTTGCCAAGATGTATCCTGAATCATCCGTTTCAATCTGATTTTCTAAAAACCCAGTTATTGGTTTATGGCCGATGGCAATAAAGGCACCACTACAAGAAATCTCAGAAAACTCTCCGCTTTGAGTATCCTCAAGCACGGCTCCAGTCAAACCATTTTCATCACTGAGCCATTTTTTCACCTGTTTGAACGTCAAAATCTCAATTTTGGGATGGTTCAAGGCCCTGTCATACATTACTTTCGAGGCTCGGAATACATCTCTACGGTGGATAAGGGTGACTTTTGTAGCGAAACGAGTCAAAAAAGTAGCCTCTTCCATTGCCGAATCGCCACCACCAATTACGATCACTTCTTGGTCTCTAAAAAATGCCCCATCACAAGTAGCACAGGTACTGATACCTCTACCCTTTTGCTCGTTCTCACCTTCAGCACCTAACCAGATTGCTTCGGCACCAGTACAGATAATTACTGCATGAGATTGATACTCTTCTCCTTCCACATAGACTTTGAAAGGGGTAGAAGAAGCATCTATTCTCTCAACATTTTTGTCTTGTACCTCTAACCCAAACCGTTCTGCTTGTTCTCGCAATTGCATCATCATTTCCGGGCCACCAATACCTTCAGGATAGCCGGGGAAGTTCTCAATATCACTGGTTAGCATCAACTGACCGCCAGACATGTAACCTGCAAACATTAGAGGGTTGAGTAACGCTCTTGCGTTATAGAGACCAGCAGTATATCCTGCTGGACCAGAACCGATGATAATGACATTACGAACCTCGCTCATGACTTTGTCAGTAATCAGGTAACTCTTGAACATTCCCTGTCATGAATTGAACTCTCGAAACAGAAAAATGAGATTTTTTGCTCGATATCTGAGTCAATCTCTACGCTTTGAATTCATTCGAAAAGTCGCAAGATCGGAAATATAGTCAGCCTTAACTGATTCTTTTCCAAACATTCGACTATGGAAAAAAGCCATGATCATTGCCATTGAAAATGTAACAAAGATGCTTAAAGCTGCAAGGTAGGTAAAAACCAACTTAGCATCCTCACTTTGAACTGCATCGATAATTGAACCAGTGCCAAAAGCAAGAATAATTGGATCTGGAATGACGAGAGTAAGGTTTTTCCAACCTACTGACCCATTTCCATCACTCACCGAGGTATTCAAATGGTAGACTCTTGGGTTCCAATCATCACAAGAGAAGGTTACATTTTTTCCTGATTGAGATAAATTAATTTCTTTGCTCTCAATTGAAACAAATACTGTACTATTTTGTAGATCTGATATAAATCTCAACTGGCAAAAATCCACTATTTCAACCTCAATCACAAAATCCAGTTCTACTATACTCTCGGAATCTGTTGNANTNGNTTCATNNGTNTCATTGGTNTCATTGGTCTCATTGGTCTCATTGGTCTCATTGGTCTCATTGGTTNCCGATTCATTCGAATCGGTGATATTTAGGATAAATTGTCCTTCTGATTGCTGTTGAAACGTATTTTCGATTTCAACCTCAAAGGTGTATTCTCCCGGCGTTAAATCATCACAAGAAATGTTTANTTCTTCCCAATCATTGGTAGTAAATGCTAAACTATCTGGTTTTACTAATGTAAGGATAGTCTCTTGAATTTGATTATCTGCGCTCCAGAAACCGAATAGTGGGTCCTCTGCTGTAAGATTTACCCAGCATGGTTCGTCCTCTGAGGTTTGATTTTTACTTGTAAAACTGATCGATGGTTGGTCAAGAACCTCTAATATCTGAACTTCATCTTGGTTAAANTTTGTCCAGTCTTCATGTTGCTCATTATCTTGACCAAAAACCTTCACATCAATTTCGGCGGTGTAACTGCCCAAAGACCATGGTTTTACAATGAAAAAGGTATCTTCTTCTACTTCTGTTCCGGTAATATTCCTGCGTTGTGACAAGTGCATCGAAACTCCCTCTTCATCTGTTATTGTGAGGTCGGTCTGGATTTCAACTGGGACGGTTTCTTGACCACCGTAATCTACATCGTAATCAACTGAGATCCCGTCTGTAATTCCATTTTGATCTGTATCCAATTCCTCAATGCCGGTATTCATGTCATGACCAGTAACGGAAACATGCGCATCATCATGATTTGAGTACTCTTTTTCAGGAGATTCAGATAACAATGGCGGATGCGTGTAGACCATTGCACAAACGAACATCAACATCAGGAATAAAGCCAAAGGTGTATCTTGGTCAGAGTCCGCTGAATTTTGAAAACTTTTTCTGGAATATAAAACGCCAATAATACAACCGAGAAGACCTGAAATCAAAATTGCAAAATTAAAACCGCTGGTTCCAAACTCTCCTTGAATTCTATCAGTGCTTATCGATGTTGGTTTTGGACAGCCTTGATTCTCTACCGATGCTTCAAGGGGACATCCATCACCGTTTGGTTGTACTGGATTATCTCCAAATCCATCCTCATCTGTATCATTCCATTGTTGGTCATCATCTGGAAAAACATCGAGGTCATCATCATATCCATCTCCATCAGTATCAGTGCTTGAAACTAATGGCAGAAGTGTGATCATGAACAAAATGGATAGAATGTAAATTCGGTTCATAATCTACCGACCCTATTGAAGTATTCATGTTTTTTTACAACAAAGCGCAAATTGCAGATACTGCTCCTTTGGCATGTTTTTCAATCCGAGAAGTTATGTGGTGAGGTTCTGTTCCAGGTCCAATGACTCCTAAGCCAATTGGTTTATTCTGATTGATTTGAATNTCGAGTAAGCTTTTCATCAGCGCATTGCCTATTGCTTCACCATGTTGTGTNTCTCCTTTTTCAATAATGCCTAAACANATCCCTGCATCAATATCNGTCCTAGATAGCAATCGATTCATCGCCAACGGGAGTTCAAAGGAACCNGGCACCCATTGTATGTGACTAATTTCAAGATTTTTGTCCTTTATCTCGNTTTCAACATGGCTTAGCATTTCTTTGACATGTGCTTCATGGAATGAAGCGCAGACGACGACGATATTCTTCATGAATTCTCCTCCAAATGTTTTCGAACTGTTTGTACAATGATTTGTGTCATGGAATCAATTTCTATATTCACTTCTGCTCCAATTTGTTTTGATGCAAGAGTAGTGAGTCTGATTGTTTCTGGAATGAGGTGTACTGAGAAATTACATCCGTTGACCTTACCGATTGTGAGGGAAATTCCATCGATTGCGATGTATCCCTTTTCAACAATGAATGGAGACATCTCTTCAGGTACCTTAACAGAAATGTCGAGTATTTCCTCGCCTTCATGTCTATTTGAGATCGTCCCCACTCCCATAATATGTCCGCTTAAGAGGTGGCCACCAACTTCATCACCATACTTCAATGCCCTTTCAATATTCACATGATTACCAATTTGAAGCTCCTTCAAATTGGTTCGAGAGAGTGTTTCAGGTATGATGTCAAATTGAACATCTGTGTCTTGAATTTGAACTGCTGTCAAACAAACGCCAGATACAGAAACACTATCTCCTATACGCAAATTTTCAGAATTAGGTAAAGTGATGGTGACTTTTGTATATTCACCAGAATCCATTGCTATTACTTTGCCTTGACCTTGAACGATGCCTGTAAACATGTTCACACTCCCTCCTTTGAACCTCTCTGCAATATTTTTGCGATAATTTTCCTCGTTCCATCCAAATCATCGTACAAACCTTCGACTCTGGTGACTCTCACACCATCAAAACCTCTCTCCTTTAGGGAATTTCGCAGATGATCTTCTGCGTGTTCTTGGTCATAACCTAAAGCAATTACATCAGGTTTAATCTCATTAAGGATGTCAAAAATTGGTGTTTCAGGAGGATTACCGATGAACACTTCATCCACTGGTTTCAGTCCAGCCACCATACGTTTTCGGAAATCATGATTTGTGACTGGTTCATGCTTCCTTTTTCTTACCGTATCATCATGGGCTATAACGACAACTAGGTGNGAACCAAGAGATTTCGCTTGTTCCAGATAGTGTAAATGGCCGGCATGGAGTAGATCAAATACGCCAACAGCCATCACTTTCTCCATCTAATCAACTCCTANTCGACTTTCCTAATTAGTTCCTCACCTGTCAAAAATGGAATNTTTCTTTTTGATGCCCAAATTTTNGCATCCTCCACACTTAAGGCATAATCTCCATCTGGTTCAAGCATTTCTGCCCCTATTACCACTGGAGACACGCCGGCTAACCTCGCTAAACCTACCGCTAACTCGGTGTGCCCTTGACGTGTTGTCAATCCACCTTTAGACTCACGACAAACAGGAATATGGCCGGGAGTTCTAAATTCCTCTCCAAGACGTTCTCGAGAATATTCTGGTGTTTGTGTTCGACATTCAATATACAACTCAGCAAATCTCCTTGTAGTCAGTGCTCTGTCTCGATCGGTTATCCCGGTAAACGTATCACGATGGTTTAAACTAAGCGTAAATGCAGAGCGTGAATCATATTGAAGGTCATTTGTAATCAAAAATTGGAGGGTAGGATATTTCCTAATAAGTTCGTCATTCGTGTAAATATCCTGTAAAAATGGAAGTCCAAAAGTTTCTCCAACTTCATTTCCAATGGCTAGAAAAAGTAACCCTCCGCATTCTTTTCGCAGAGTCCGCATCGTTTGGGGAGTGGTGTGTTGGGCTGAAAACAATAAATCGGTCTCACCTTCTCGGTGGTCAGCATCAAAAAGGCATACAGGGAGTCCTTGTTTGAATGCAGAAATAGCAGCGTCAACCCTATCCTCCATGGTTATTCCTAGAGTTCATCTTTTTAGAACCAATCCCTTCAAAACCTCTTTCACCAATGATGAATTTCAGAAAGCAATTAACATAGGGGAGCCCTTCGCCTTGTCCTGTCGGGGTGGGTAAATGTCTGTAAAAATTGGACCAGCAGGAGTTCCGCTCTCCTGCAAAGGCCGTACTATTGTTGAAGGAATGGACGACATCATCTCCCTTGGATTAGAAACAATGGAAGTCCAAACAGTAAGAATGGTGGCCCCGTTGCATTTTGAACAATACTGGCAGGCCGGAGTCCTGGCAAACAAAGCAGATTTCGAGATGAACCTTCATGGACCATACTATGCAGAAATGCTTGGAAATAGGGTTGAAAGAAACCGCAGNCTTACAAAAATTGAAGCAGCCTTACAGGCTGCAAAAACGATTAATGCAAGACATGTCACATTGCATGTAGGGCACTATGGTGAAATGGGACGAGGAGACAAAGCAAATTCTCAAGTTGCGACTATTTTTTCAGGTATTGTTGAAAGAATTTCGGAAATTTGGCAAGATGAAGAAGAGGAGTATCCTGTATTTCCATGGCTAAAAGACGGAATACCGTCTAAAATCGGCATCGAAACNAGTGGTAGACAAGAATTGTGGGGATCNTTAGAAGAAGTTCTTGAAGTTGTGAATCATGTTGAGGGAACTATACCTGTTTTGAATCTCGCACACATTCATGCTCGTGGTCACGGACGTCTTCGAACATCTGAGGATTACGGGGAATTATTTGATCAAGTTAGAGAGACTATCGGAACCAAGACATTTTATTGTCATTTTTCAGGTGTGGAACATCGTGGAGGAAANGCATCCCACTACACTCAAATCAAAAAGAGTGACTTGAATTTTGAGCCACTGGCGGAATTTATTGTCGAAGAAGGCGGCTGGCTTGACCTCACTCTTATTTCTGATTCACCTCTTTTAGAACATGATGCCATGTTTATGCTTCAACAAATCGAAAAGAGTCGGCACAAGCAACTTGAACAAAAAGCAAGAGATGAAAGAAGGCGTGCCTTGGCTGCACAGCAAAACATAACTCCTGAAGAGATGGCAGCCAGAGAAGCAGTACAGGCTCGAATGCGTACAAACCCTCCAGAAGTTGAACAAGAATCAAGCGATCAAAAAGACTCAGAAAGCCCTCCAAAAGGTGAACAAGAATCAAGCGATCAAAAAGACTCAGGAAACCCTCCAAAAGCAGAAACAAACGAGCCAAAGGTCGAAGCGAAAGCAGATGATGGACAGGATGATCTATTTGCAAGCGAAGATGATGATGATCTCTTCTGAAAGAAGATTTTCATGTCAGCAAACATACTTTACTCGTTTCGTCGCTGCCCATATGCAATGAGAGCGAGAATGTCAATCATCAGAGCAGAACTTACTTGTGAATTAAGAGAAGTAGATTTGAAAAACAGACCCAATGAGATGTTAGAAATCTCTCCAAAAGGCACTGTTCCCGTGCTGATTACTGCACAAAAAGAAATCATCGAGGAAAGCCTCGAAATAATGCAATACGCTAGGAATTGGGAACTAAGTGAGGAAGAAAAATATTGGGTTATGAGAAATGATGATGAATTCAAATTTCACCTAGACCGATATAAGTACGCAAATAGATATGAGGATCCGAATGCTGATTATCACAGAGAAATGGCATCAAAGTATCTTGAAGATTTGAANAATTTTGTAAGCGAACTCAAAAATAATCACAACTTAAGTGACGCTCTTTTCCCGTTTGTACGACAATTCGCCAACCACCAAATAGAATGGTTTAATTCCAAATCTTGGCCAATGTTACAGAACTGGCTTGCAGAATGTTTAGATGATTCAAAGTTCAAAATTTGTATGAAAAAATATCCAATCTGGGAAAAAAACAATCCTCTAACGACTTTCCCTCCAGAATCGCCATAAGTTTTGAAGAAACAGGGAATTGGCTAAAAGGAAGCAGTAATGCCACGTAATTATGGCCCATATCGCAGTTCTTGGTTTAGGCAACTGGGGATCTGCTATTGCAAAACTATGGCTTGAAGACGGGCACACCGTAAAAGGNTGGACCATCGAAAATGAAGTTTATGAGTCAATCATGATGGAAGATGCGAACAAGAAATATCTTCCAAATCACTCTCTCAAGGGTTTAGAGGTAACAATGCGATTGGAGGAGGCTGTTGATGGCGTCGAAATCGTAGTACTGGCNCTCCCATCAGGAGTNATTTTAGACGTCTTCCAAGACCTTCTTCCCTCTTTAAGNCCAGGGCATGTAATCTTAGATCTAGCCAAAGGATTGGCGCCTNGTAACNGACTTATNTCACAATCATTACAACACTTGCTACAAGAAAATTCGAAAAGCAACCCTCTTGCTGTACTTACTGGACCAACCATTGCTCCTGAAGCCGCAGATGGGGTCATGACCACGGCCCTAATCGCATCTGAAGACATAAGTGTGGCAAAGAAATTAGCAGCGACGTTGTCCACTCCCAGTTTTATTTTACATGCTACCAATGATCCCGAAGGTGCTGAATTATGGGGCGCCTTCAAGAATGTCGTTGCTCTTGCCTGCGGCTTNGTTGATGGTTTGAAACAAATAGGCACCCTCGGNGGAGATAATCTGAAAGCAACTATTTTTAGCGCAGGATTCAAAGAAGGCTGTCTCATTTTACCCGCCCTTGGNGCGAGAGCAGATGTGGCATTTGGACCCGCTGGCCTTGGTGATATGTTTGTAACCGCAACAAGTCCTCATGGGCGAAATAGACGCATGGGCGAAATGTTGGGAAGCGGACTAAGTTTAGACGAAGCTCTAGATGAAATGATCATGGTTGCTGAAGGNGTTCGTGCTGCGCGTATGTTTGGCACAAGATCAAAGGATTTAGAAATGAAGACTCCTTTTATCGAAGTAGTGAATGATTTACTTGATGGGAAAATCAATGCAGAAGAGTGTTGTAGACAAATTGCAGTATTAGCCTAAGGCACAAATTGATTTAATGAAGGCTCTTAGGCCTCCTTATGCAACCCCCAAATGCCGTTAACGNNGAAAATGCCGTTAACGAAGAAAGTGCTGAGCAACTCTCCGACTTAGAGGAGAGGTTGTTTGAGTGGCTTCGCCAATCTGATTTTGAAAACGTTGCTTGGTCAACTGCAAAAGCCGCTAAGGCATTCAAGGTCAAACAGGATAAAATATACGATGCACTCGCTGCCCTGACTAAGAAAAAACCAAAGAATATACAAATTTATTACAAAGATGGAAACCTTCACGTAGCCGCTGAATAAGATGTCAGAGGATCTATTGTTGATTGATGGCCAATGTGGCCTATGCTCTTGGTCTGGGCAATTTTTATCTAAGCGACTAAAGAGACCATTGAATATTCTTGAACAAGAATCTGCAATTGGTATGAGTCATATGCAAGAGTTCAACATTGAGGTTGATTCTCTTGTACTCATAAGAAATAACAACTCATATGTTTTTTCTTCCGCAGCCATACGGTGCCTTTTGTATCTTGGATGGCATTACAGGATACTCTTCCCTTTTGCTTGGCTAGTACCAAAGTTCCTGCGTGATGCGATTTACAAAATAGTTTCAAAAAACCGGCAAAGAATACTCTATGTCAAGAATTGAAATTGCTCAGTGAGTTATCATTGCGAAATACGTAGATAATCATTTACGATTTGTTCCTCCCATACATCGATATCGTCAAGACTTGTTCTCACGATAGAGAGTACTGTCAACTCACCCCCTGCTGACGGGATGGCCACAATGAGCACATATCCAAGGGTCAAAGATTCAACACTTTCAAGAAAAATTCTCTCCCGGAGAACGTGATATTCTTGATTATTGTATGTGTGCTTTGAATCTACAAGAATCGGTTCAAGAGCAAATGATTCCGGATTAATTCCTANTTGATCGATTGATTGTTTTAACCTAAGATCATCAAGACCTAGGCCAAGTGCAATCGAAAGGGAAGATTGTGCAGAACCATATGCAGAAAGGGTATGAGGTATCCGAGTGTTGAGAACACTGATTACCTTACCATCATGTAGATACGTATACTGTATACTTGCAGGCCATGGCCATGACTCTGGGTTTTCCTCACTTACCAGTATCCAAGACTCATCACCAACAGGGGCCGAGGGAGGGATTAAGCCACCAAGTACGAGAATTAACACCAACCCCATCGAGGTCACAGACCTCGGCACCATCTTTTCCTTCCATTTTGCTCTGGAAGCAGGACTGATCACAGAGACCACAAGAGCAACTGGTATCATCAACATGATTCCCCATGGCACAATCCATAACAAACCGATGAGAAAACAGACTACAACAGTATATTCGAAATCATCTCGATGTTTTCTGTAAAAGAAAATGAACAAGAATAGATAGAGAAGGACAGTGATAATGAATCCATTTATCACAAGGCCCCCTGACCAAGCCTCCACATAAGTTCAACGGAACATCGTATGTCTGAATCGGTAGTTTGTCAAACCTCTACACTCTGCGGAAGGTATGCACGAGAAGTTACAGATGGAAAATGTCACTTTTCGGCATCTTCACCCATCGCCAAATATTCTCACCCCATGGAAAAAAAGACTCGGCCCTGGAATTCATCACATCTCGCTTGATTTATCTCCTGGAGAAATTGTTGGCCTGATTGGACCCAATGGCTCTGGAAAAACAACCCTAATTCGAGTCATTGCAGGGCTCTATNAGGAAATGGAAGGAAATATCAATCTCAATTCAATNAAGCGTAGAGAGAGAATTGGCTTCATGCCCGAACAGGTCCGTTGGGAGGGGAAAAAAACAGTATTTGGGCAACTGAAAGAAATTTCGCATATGCAAAACAAAAACAACACTGACNTAAACAAACTGATCAAATTAGTGGGTTTGAACTCCCAATCAAATACTATGCTCAAAAATCTCTCCCAAGGAATGCGGCAGCGCCTTTCCTTAGCTTGTGCACTTGTAGGCTCTCCTGACTATCTTGTGTTAGATGAACCAATGAACGGATTAGACCCTCTTGCTCAGAAAGCATTCGTCAACCTCATTTCACAATTGGCAAAGAATGGCATGGGCATACTTATTTCATCACATAGAGTTCAGGAATTGAAACATTTTTGCGATAAGATGGCATTAATGCACCAAGGGCAAATGTTAGCATTTGACACCCTTGAGGTTATCTCTGAAAATTTGGGTATTGAGATGAAAAACGTTATCNAGGGAGATGGAGAACCTCCTGAAAATACGACGTCATATCTTGATGGGTGGAGAGGTGAAACTGAGATTTCACCTGAAGAAATTATTGAAAGATATGCACACAAAGGGCTGAAATTCATTTATCCATCACCTCTTGATATTGCTGACTTAATTAAGGCAGCGACGGGATTAGGTTCNGAAGAGGGANCGATGGACATAACGCTTCAATCGATGATTCCAAGAAGGGAAATAGGAGAGGATGAATGATGTCTTGGACTCAATTATCTTTGCACGGATTCAAGGAAAGATTTTTTTCTAGTCGAATGAAAATTCTATGGCCATTATTGTCGATGTTTATTCTAGGAGCAGCNTGGGGGCTTTCAGATCCAAATATACGACTCCCTGCCCAAATTCCATTAGATTCTGCATATTCAATATTGTATGTTTCAAGTGCTTTTATCCTTTTATCGGCAACGCTTGGAGTAGTGTTTGTTTCCTTCGATGGAATAAGCCGTGACCGAATTTCAGGAGTACTGGATATTAAACTAAGTCAACCCATTTCTAGAAATCAACTCACAACCTCNATGATTATCTCTCACTGGGCGACAGTGGCTATCCCAACCATATGTCTCTCAATCATCGCTATTTTCATCATTGGGGAAAGGTTTGGCCAATATCCGTACTTTAGCGAAGTTCTGATTTATCTAGGATTTACTGGCTTAGTTTTACTGTGGTACACCTTAATTCAACTTCTCGCTTCTTCTTGGGCTGAGGACATGGGTTCTTCATTGGCTTTGGGGTTAGGCGCATGGATGCTTTTCACTCTTCTATGGCTATTGCTCACATCGGTAGTGGCTGGGTTATCCGGCGTCGCTGTTGATGGATCTGAAATCGAAAAATGGAGCGATTTGCAATCACAAGTGGACCTCTTTTCACCCAATGGATTATACCATCTTGTTCTGGAAACTCAGATACAAAATATAGATCAGAGAAATTCAAACATTTCNCTCATCATAGCCACATGCATGTGGACAATTGTGCCATGGTATTTATTGGCACGAAGAGTGAAATCTATGCAGCCGTAATAGCAAGACACATTAGGAACCGATTCATACAGCGCATCATGCGCCGTAGTATCTCATTGCTATTGATTGGGTTGATGTTGGCCACGTCTTTGGGTATTTCCACTGATGCATCCGGAGAAACATCTTCTCGTCAAGAAGTTCAGGATGTGGATTGTAGTGGTTATAGTTTCGAAGATCTGTTTGAATACAACTTTGCTTATTTCGACATAGTAATTGGAGATGATTGGAACACCGCATCATTTGATGCAAATGCTTGGGTAAATGGCTCAAACGCCGCAATTGTTAGAGATAATTTGGATAGTTTATTCGAAGGTTTTGAAGCATTTGGAGGAAATGATGACTGGATTTCAACCGATGAAAGAGATAATGTCAGAGACATTGGTCCAATGTGTATCGCAGATATGGAAACGAGAATGGGAATCAAAGAGGGAGAGGTCCACCGTGGAGAAATAGACTGGAGTAACCTTTCCTTTGTTGAAGACGGTATTGGTTTGGACGAGGTGGATTTGATACCACAAAGTCATCCAGAAAAAAGAGATTGCAGTAGCAGACTCGGAGCAAGCAATGATTGTCAAGAAGTACCAGTAAGCGCAACTGATAATTTAGAAATCTCAATGTTCGTCAAAGATGGAGAGGACCATAATGCCCAATTCACTCAACTCGCAAACAAAGGAGTGTCTAATTTCACCCTAGGATTTAACGTTTCAAACATTTCAAATGCTCATGTTAAATTTACATTTCCGCCTGTTCAAGGCCTTAGAATCAACACTTATGGCATCATGNAAAATCACACTGATGACCCAATTTATCGGGAAAAAACTAGTGAGATAGAATCCCTAGGGGAATTCTCACATTCTGTCAATTACCTCCCCAGTGGCAGCCTTACCCTTGAAATTGATACTGCCTTTGACAGGACAAAAGGAGCAGATGTCGTAAGAAACATCTTCTTTGATTTTACCACTCAAGAGGCTCCAGATACTGAACCACCTCAATGGACCAGTGTTGCTCCTCAAAATGGAACGATTTTACCGGTGGATACCGCAGCAACACAAAGCGTTGTCATCCAAGGAGAACAATTGGATAGTTGGGCTTCAACCACCAATGGTTGGAGCCTCAACATGATCTGTTCGTTTTCAGAGACAGATTGGTCTGGTGAACGAAGCGGAAACGGAGATTATCTCGTAAACCCAGGGACAGACTACAAATCCGAAGCATCATGTAAAATGGTCAACCCATTTGGCGTTGAGTCGGAAACCAGGACTTGGCAATTTGGCAACCCACTATCCATCACAGGAGTTTCCGGAGAATACGAAAATTCAGTGAGTATTCAACTGGAACCTACCGGACTCATCTCTTCCGCAGAATTAGAGATCATGGCCGCTCAGGGTTCAACACTTGGAACACCTACACTCGTCGACATGTCGTCTGAACCAACAAGTACTGAGGTAGACCTCTCCATGCTCAATCCAGGAACTTTCAAAATAAAATACAAGGTAATTTCCGAAGAATTGCAATTTAATCTAGAGGCTGAAATCGACCTTTCGATGCAAAAACAAAGCCAGCCTCCTATTTTGAATGTCCCTGAAAGATTCGATGGTTCAATGGTCAGTTGGGCGGATGATTATTACTCATTCACTATAAGAGGAACCGTTTTTGAACCTGAATCAGAAGATGTAACGATTGAGATATCTGTCTGCGATCAAAAAGTAAAAACAACTACGCCATCCAATAACGAATGGGAAGCATCGATTCCAATTACGGCCTGCTCAGGAAACAGTGAAGATACATATCCAGTAAACATTAAAGCAACAGATGCTAGTGGAAAATCTTCAGAATTCAACTTCACTGTTGCCGACCCATTTGCTAACCCAGGCTCAACTAATTCCGATGATGTCATGGAAGTTGTCGATGAGACCTCAAGTGGTTTGCCTACAGTTTCGATGTTAGGTACCATCATGATTTGTCTGGGCGCTGCATTTTTAGTGACAAGGCGAAATGAAAAATTGTGATTTTCATGTTCCAAGGCAAGGTCTCTCGAACATCTCACGATGGTGGCCTATTGATAGAGTATACCGGTTCAAGTCCCGCACTGAATACGGTGATGGTCAACACTCGCGGAGACTATGTCGGAAAGGTGAAAGGTGTCATTGGAAACCTTAAGCAAAGTTATGTTCATTTACATAATTTGGAAAGAAGCGTCAACCCTGAAACTCTCATCGGGGAAATAATCACCATACGACCCGCTCGCGAGAGGCGAGAACAAAGAAATCGAAAAAACGGTCATTCACAAACGAGGAACAATTCTAGAGAAAGAAATACAACATACGAGCGCAGATCTGGTAGACAAATGAGATCAAATCATCAAGAAAGACGAACTGATTGGAAAGATGAACGACGTGGAAAACATAACAATCGAAATGTAAAAAATCATAATGACAACGATTGGGTTTGTGTGAAATGTAAGAATGTAAATTTCAGTTTCCGAAAGGAATGTAATAAATGTGGATTACCAAAAAAAGATGAACTACCAAAAAAGAGAATTGAAAGAAAAACACATTCCGGACCGAGAACGAGGCATCAAAGAGACCAACGATTAACAAGAACACAACAACTGAATAAAGGAACAAGAACACAACAACTGGATAAAGGAACAAGAACACAACAACTGGATAAAGGAACATGGAGATGCAGTTGTGGTTCTAGAAACTTTCAATCGAATAAGGTCTGCATGATGTGTAAGAAAAGTCGACCTCAGGATTCAAGAAATCGATTCAATTCGTAAAGGTGACTATTATGAAAGCGGAAGATGCATATCTAGATGCAATCGGTTTGATGGAAAATGGGGATCTTGAAAAAGCTCTAGAGCTTGCCAATTTAGCCGTAGAAAAAGACCCTGAACATATCGATGCTTGGTGGTTAATCGCAGATTTGTCGTTACCAAAAAACACGCCTCCAGATCTCAAACAAGCCTCACTTGCATTATCNGCATGTAAGAAAGTGGTTGCCATCAATCCTGAACGAGTGGATGCTTGGGTAAGAGGAGGACGATTGATTGCAGATGAACTGGGAATGTATGAAGATGCATTAGAATGGTGGCAAAAATGTCGAGAACATGTACCCTATGAAGCCGTTCCAGTGATTGAACAAACGGCGATACTTACCGATATGGGTATGTATTCTGAAGCCATGGGAAGATTAGAGAGCTTAATGCTTGATGATTTGGAAGTCGGAGCCCAGCAAATGGCACGTGTTGGCCGTTTGCATGGCTTAGTACAGAAAGCGGCTACCCAAGAATCTCAACAGCATTTCAAACCTTGGCAAAAAAAGCATCCTGGATGGGGGGCAATCGAAGCGAGGAGTCGAAAGGCACCAGTAAGTGAAAATTTTATTTTCATGTTATCGACTGTTCCATTCCTTATGGTGGAAGTGTTTCTCGCAAGAGGATTATTTGGTGATGGATGGGGAGGTTTTTGTTTAACCTCCTTGTTGATTCTCTTTACAGTCGGATTGGGTATGCGTTTTAGTAGACAAATCTTCCAAACCGTCAACAGACCTGCATTCAATCTATTACGAGCCATGGATATTGAAAGCAGTTCAGGTTATACTGTCATTCCTGAACACCTGCGAACACAACGCCTGTATATGTTCCTGTATACAAAAAGGCCAAANGCATTTCAGGAGAGACTAGGATTAATTANCAANCAAAATAAGTCAATGCCNAGATCNTGGAAGCCAACTATCCCAGACTTAGACTCCCACCTCGATGAGGTNGGATATATCGAAACAGAAGAGGATTTCGAAGCGCCTTCATATGAAGAGGAATGAAATCAATAGCGATAATGCTCCGGTTTGTACGGGCCTTGTGCTGGCACACTGATGTAATCTGCCTGCTCTTTTGACATGGTTGTAAGTTTGCAACCAATTTTCTCCAAGTGGAGTCGCGCAACTTCCTCATCAAGGTGCTTGGGTAAAATGTAGACTTTGTTTTCATAGGAATCCTTATTCTTCCAAAGNTCTATTTGCGCCAGAACTTGNTTAGTAAAGCTGTTAGACATTACAAAACTGGGGTGCCCNGTGGCACATCCTAGATTTACAAGNCTGCCAGATGCCAAAAGAAAGATGCTATTGCCTTCTGGAAAGGTGAATTTGTCAACTTGTGGCTTNATATTTACTTTTTCTACATCTGTTCGTGCTTCGAGAGCGTCTACTTGGATTTCATTGTCAAAGTGACCGATGTTGCAAACAATTGCTTGATCNTTCATTGCTTCCATGTGTTCAAGAGTGATNACATCTTTGTTCCCTGTNGCGGTTACATAAATGTCNGCAGTTCCAAGGGTATCCTCAAGTGTGAGNACTTGGAAACCTTCCATTGCNGCTTGGAGAGCACAGATTGGATCGATTTCAGTAACTATGACAATGGCACCCATTGCTTTCAGTGCTTGAGCCGAACCTTTACCTACATCNCCGTATCCACAGACTACTCCTGTTTTTCCTGAAATCATAACATCTGTAGCACGCTTAAGTCCGTCAACCAAGGATTCTCNGCAACCGTATAGATTATCAAACTTTGACTTCGTAACTGAATCATTCACGTTGATGGCAGGGAACATCAGCTGACCGCTGTTAACCCACTGATACANNCGATGGACTCCCGTAGTAGTCTCTTCTGAGACGCCAGAACATTCATTCATGACTTTTGTCCAATATCCTGGCATTTCATCGTGAACCCGCTTCAGCAAATTTTTGATGACCTGTTCCTCATGATTGTCAGACTCGGAATTTACCCAATCATCTCCATGCTCAAGAGCATATCCCTTGTGTAACAATAAAGTTGCATCTCCACCATCATCGACGATGAGGTTAGGGCCCAATCCATCTCCGTGGAAGACCGCCTTGAATGTGCAATCCCAGTATTCTTCCAGGCTCATTCCTTTCCAAGCGAAGACAGGCACTCCAGATTCTGCGATGGCAGCGGCGGCGTGGTCTTGTGTTGAGTAGATGTTACAACTCGCCCAACGTACGTTCGCCCCGAGATCTCTGAGAGTCTCAATCAAAACAGCCGTTTGGATTGTCATGTGCAGAGAACCCGTCACTCTGACACCCTCTAGAGGCTTTTCAGCAGCATATTTGGCTCGGACTGACATCAATCCTGGCATTTCATGCTCAGCNATCTCAATCTCTTTTCGTCCAAAATCTGCAAGTGATAAGTCGGCAACGGTGTAGTTTTCACTAATGTCCATGTTGCGAGGGTTGAGCGCCCCCTTCTTGAAACTTAGTATTCAACTATGGGCTTGCNATTACTACTGTTGAAAATACGCTGCGTGCTGCTGCGCATAGGCCCTNGCTGTCGCCTCGGGATACCCTTGTGCAATGAGTTGTTGGACATACTGTTCCATTGGGTCCATGGCTTGGGCAACTGGCTGTTCATAAGCATCTATGTACATCTTCTCTTCTGAATCTCCACCCCTCATGAACAACAAGGAAAGCATAACGATGATGAGNAATACAACACCTCCACCAATTGCGTAAATCAACATGGAGTTATCATCGCTCTCTCCTGCTGCTGATTGTACTGGTTCACTGAACTCTCCAGTTTCAGGATCGTATGTCCAGCCATTTGGATCATCTGCCAGCCAATCACAACCCGTTGATTCATCGTAAACCCATCGGCCACCAGCCACTTCTGCTTGTGCCGGCGCTTTTTCTCCTTGACACAACAGTAAATCAAATTCAGAATAACTCACTACTCTGAATTTTGGTGAATCAAAATCACCTTCAAAGGTCATGACGTACACTTTCAATGTCTGAGTCTCATTTGTGTACTTGCCGCTGATGTCTAACTCAAGAGAAAAGGTATCAGAATCAGTTAGTCCAAACGTTCTATCATAAAGGCCCAAATCTTGAAGATCTTTTCTATCAAGAGCACCTAATTCAAAATTTGATTCTAGGAAGGTGACGTGGACAAACACATCCTTGTCTCCTTCAGCACCAGATTGAACTGTTCCTTGAATATTNATCTTATCTGATGTCAGTTGAGCTCGNTTNTTTACTTCTACATCATCAGAGTAAAAGGCATAATCNATCTGNGGTTCAGCGTCATTATCCGCTGATGAGCCAACAACAAATCGTATGATNGCCGTATCTGATGGTTTATTCGAATTGTCGAAAACAATCAACTCAATCCTAATTACCTGTTCAAGCGTTCCTTCTTTAGTCACATTGGAGAAAGTATATTCGAAATTNCCATCGTAAGTAGGATTATCATCAGTAGGATTGCTTTCAACATCTTGTGTGATGACCTTTTTACTNCAATCTTCTCCATAAGGACAATCAAAGTAAATCGTCCATACGTATCTAGCAATACCTTTACCAGACAAAGCATCTGGGTCATTTGATTCAGATGCATCCAAATTAACTGCCATTGGGATGTTGTTTTGGTTTTGGTCTTCTTGGAGGATAATGAGGTATTGATTCGCCCCAGTACCCGCTGTTGCTTCATGTACTGTAATGTGCTGGTAGGCATCAACGTCCAAATTCAGCACAGCGATAGGTTGCTCTGTATCCGCATCCAGATTAGACGTCTTCAGGATGATTTGCAAAATCCGAGCATGGCCTTGGTCATCGTGTAGATAAAGTTTCACAGTCCACTGTGCTCCTTGCTTGCAAAGAGTTGGTTCTAGTGGATCTTTGTCNCAGAACTTCGAAGTTACTGTAGCACCACGAAGATGGTCAGCTTCTCCATCTTCATCAGTATTATCCTCGCCATCCCACAAAGTGGAACCCAATAGGGTCCAATCCGCAGTGAGTGGTACCACCGCATTGGTTTGGAATCCGAATTCCAAAGTAGCATTACTTCGCATATTGTATATTTTATATCCAGAATCATCGGTTGATGGCACTTCACCGTTGATGGTAATATCAACNCCATTACCCAGGACACCAAAGTTATCTGGGTATGGAGTTACATTATACAACAACATTTGCCCGAGAAGGTCAAAGTTGGCATCATTTGCTACGGGATCTGATTGTGTCGATACATCGAGAGTGGTGAGTATCATCCCCCCGAGACCGTTACTGCATGTTCCTAGAATGACATTCTTTGGACTATCTTCAGCATGGATAATCGGGTGGAATGAACCTCCTAGGCTGATGTCACCCGAGCCAGATGGACTCACACACTTGAGTGGTACGGCTGATGAGGACCCACTGCTTGCATCAACGATCGCTTTCGTTACATATGTGCCTCCATTGAAGCCACCAAGATTGGAAATGTCTAAACCATCAAATATAGGATGATACGGATCTTGCACACTAATTTTGTTTTTCGTGATGGTTTGGTCACCAGTTCTCTGTTCAACATCAAGATTGAAAGGTAGGAGGCTTTTTCCTGTACTGGAAGAATACTCGTAATATGGAACTGCTTCATCGTCTAGGTGAACTTGTACAGTTCCACCAGCACTCATGAAAGATTCAAGGATTCCTTGGTTTAATCCCAACTTTTCATAGTAACCCTTACCATTTGTGCTACCTCCAACTGGTTTCGCATCAATTAATTCCTGCCATGGAAGAACTATTTTGTTGTACTCGTTCATCCATTCATCATCTAAGTAATCATCCCATTCATTCATAGGGAAAAGCGTATATGTCATGCCAAGAGCATCAATATCCCTAATGATGTTATCGACTCTACTTGAGGGGTTAGACAAAATTGCGATGTCAATCTCGTCCATGAACGTCGCTTCAAATGTCAATGAATTACCAGACACCTCATTATCATCAGAATTGAGTGTGAAGAATGTAATTGAATAAGTGTGCCCNGATTCCCATTCATTCCAAGGAGTGAATCCNACATTGTTGATTTGNTCCCTCGGTTCTAAAACAGTTGTTCCCAATGTGGAAGTAACGTTACTTTTCAGAACCACATTCATAGGGTCAGTAACATCTTCTATCGTCATATAGAAATCATATGCTGCTTCCAAAACACCATTTCTCGCTGTTATCGCCCACTCATGCTTGAGTACATCATCCATAGGATACACACACTCGAGAGTTGTGTCATCCCAACATGCAAGNTGATTTGAGGCAAGTAATGAAAGATTTACACTCTGAACAGTAAAGATAACTGAAGCCAGATTATTGGCCTCAGAAATCTCTTCATCTTGATACCAATTCGTCGAAGGATCTGTGTTATCAAAAATTGATTCAATATCAATCTTGTAAATACCTTGACTGAAGTCATGTTCTGCAACCGTGACGGTTTCAAGTTGGTCTGCGTCAAGTCCAGTTACTGTACTTTCATAAACCGCATCCTGAGTGAAAGTAAACTCCTTCAGTGTAATGTTATCGAAACCAACACCACGTAACCCCTTACTCAGNCCATTCTTACCATCCTCATTCGATACGAATTCGAAATTAATGTCCACGACCGAATCCTTTAGGCTCATGCACTCATATGGATAATTGCCAAAAGCATCTACTGCCGTTTGATTTCTGATGTAAATGTGGGTTAAATCAATGCTTCTTGATAACTTTAAGTTGTAACTGTTGAAGAACAAATTGTAATTCCCTGTTCCTCCGTTGATGTTNCTTTCATCGCCGATGTAAGTCAGCTCTGCCCGATCTATGGGTTCTGAACTATTGGTGATGCCATCATCATTAGAGTCAANCCGGCAGGAATCATCGNCATTAAAATCGGTCCATTGAGCGACAAGAAGGCCATTATANTGATTGCCNTCTTTTTCCCAATCAAGAGTTATTGCAGAGTAATCGCCNGGAGTGTAAATATTCCCTTCTGAGTCCCATTCAAAGTATGTTTCTGCGTAATAATCAAAGTTGAGGGCAACGAAATCACCTTGCATGTTGGTAAGNTCGATTGCNGGGATAGTGAATGATTCATTCTGCCAAACATCACCATACCCGTCGGTAGCAGTGTTNCATGGGTGTCCGAACCAGTAAGCATTTCCGCCAAATATACTCTCNTAATTATTTTGACCTACGCAAATAGATTCATCATGGATTTGTCCTTTTTGGTTATTATCATCTGTGAATCGGAAGGGCGTATCAACACCTCCTTCAAATGGTTCGTAACATTTGTTACTCGGTGAACCGCAAAAGACATCATTTGGTAATGCGCTGTAGACAGTGGCCCTTAAGTCAAAGTCTACCTCTGTATTACCCCAATTTTCAACTTCTACTTCAATTGGAAGTAAATCAGCTGCATACATTTCCCCTGGTTTGAATGAAGTGATATCCAAAACGGCAGGATCGTACAAGTTGAGCACCTGTACATATTGCACAAGGTCGTCGTTAAGGCTTTGCTCATCCCCGAAAGAATTCCCATCAATGGTGGCAGTAACTCTGTAGGTTGAGCCATTGACTAAATCAGCAGTAATNTCCACAACACGGTCTTCGTTTGGAGCCATTCCATTGAGTTGAATAGGTGCTGACGTTGGTGAAGCACCAGGTTTGAAAACAGTTTCTTGCTTCCAGATTGTTATATTGTCTACAGCAAATCCATCATAGCCCTGCCANTTTGANTCATCCTCATCNGAATTGCTTCCTTCCCATCCTGTTTTGAAACGGAAACGNATATCTACGATTTCGCCTGCGTATTTTGATAACTCAAAGGCCCCGAGTCCATCCTCGGTAAAACTATCCCAACCGTAATTGGTTTGGGTAGCCCAAACGCCATAAGTGTCGATGGATGATGCGTANCCTGTTCTTTGCTGGTTGATNACACGATCGGTGTCATAACCTCCCCAAATACTCTGGGCGCTAGGGCATCGTCCATCGAAAAAAGCACTGGANGGNCAGGCAAGTAATTCCCACCCATGGGCGTCGCTGAGTACTTCAATCATGGCCAAATCATCCCACANATCGTAAAGAATTGGNCCGTTTTGNTCTTGANTGAAAGTTGCAGAATAACCGAGATGCCTNAAGAGTTCAGCCGATAACCAAGCTCTGTCAGCNCCAGTCAAATCCACGTTTTCCAAGACCATTGCCTCGTCCCAATTTCCGCCATAACCAGACCATTCATCACCATTAGAATCGGATTCCATAGTCCCTGACCACATAAAATCAGTGGGATTGTTGCTATTGGCTGAATAAGTTGCATCATTGTAATTGGTGGAAGTTACGCCAGTATTGTGAGTTGTTTCTTCCATCCAGTGATGATCTCCGTGATAAGACTCATATCGCCAATTACAACCTGAGCCACAACCACTCTTGTCTTCTGCCGTATCCCAGTCCATGGCATATACCGTGACGTTTGCTGATGCTGCTTCATCAACCTCTTCAATAATTACATCTACAGTTGTCGACCCACTGAGAACATCCATTCCAGTATTTGTCACAGTAATATTGACATTTCTCGTACCTTCTCCGACCAGTCCAACATATCTGTCAGTGTTTGAGAATTCTATGTCGCTGACTGCTAAGTCAGTATAATCCATCTCGATGATTATGATCCGGTCATAAGAACCATCCCAACCCCAGTTATCATTCCATGTGATAGATCCGTGGTAACTGTCATGGCCAAGAACGATATCTAGCGCACTGTTGGCATCACCAACAAGTTGTCCGACAACTGCGGTAGAAGGACGAGTTGCAGCCCCGTAGTAAAGAGGAGCCATGTGACCTCCGTTACCGTCCGAAAGCGTTACGCCAATACTTGTAGGCTCGTTGAGGTAATACACGGTTGTAGTTTCTCCTGTCGAAGATGTGGCTTCATCAGCACCAAATCGGCAAGCATGAAGAAAGTCAGGTTCCTGGTCGCTGTTCAAATCAGCAATAGTAACTTCCCAGGCAATGAAATTTCCGAAGAAGACCTTGGTAGATGCGGAATAGGTGTTCGTGGCTTCGTTAATGGTTGCATAGGTCACATTTTGGGTGTTTCCATCGTTGATAGCGACTACGTCAATAACGCCATTTTCATCCATATCGCCTATGTCGAATCCTCCGAAATCAGGGCCGAGTGCATGCACGTGGAACGATTGTCCTTGGGTTGTTTGACCCCCATTGGCTGTCCATTGAAATTGGCCAAAAGTATCTGCAAAACAATCATACTCGACAACCGTTACATTGTCTGATTTACCAGGGTTTGTGGCTGTTCCTGTGAGATAATCAACACCTTCAGAACGTACCAGCCACAAATCCAAATCTTCACAATCTTGAAGGCCAAGTGATTGAGTTTCTCCCCAATCACCCAATTCAAGTTCTCTGTATGCATTAGCCGTTGAATCACCCAGCGTCGTTGTAATTGGTTGGGTGCTCGAAGTAACGGGGCCTCTGAATACCTTGACAACCTGCGTTTTAATGTCAGCCTGTAGTTCAAGAATGGCTATGTCGTCTTTACCATCTTTATCAATATCGCCAACAGCCAAATCCCAAACATAGACCATGTCAAAGGTCGTAGTGAGTTGAAAACTTAAATCTGCACCGCAATCTCCAGTGTTGTCGATGATTGTCATGTTTCCTACTTTGTCAACAACCAATGCTCCATTTGCATCTCTAACGAAAGGTCTGTTTCTTGCATAAATTACGATATCTTGGTCACCATCACCATCAAAGTCACCTGCTTCGACTTGTTGTGTGTTTGAATGGTCTTCGAAGGTAGCTCCTTGACTGGTGTTTGCCGATGTCCAAATGTCAAGCCGCTCTTCAAAACTACCGCCATTATTGAGAAGCACTGAGATTTTTAGGCTTTGATCGTTGGCTGTTACCATGTCTAAATCGCCATCACAATCAAAATCTGCTAAGGCTACATCCATTGGTTCTACTTCAGTAGTATATTGTCTCGATGTCGCAGCGGAGGTGTACCCCGCTCCTGCTACAATTGAAAAAAGCATTACAAGAACGAGACCATAGGCACTCAATTGCCTGTTTTTCACTGATTTATTGTCTGACATGGCTTTCACTAAGTTCTGGGAACTCCTCCTCGACTTTAATTCCTTTGGGAATTTGTCTGAAAAATATAGGCTTGAAAGTAATAAAAAACAGTGAATGTTTAGGCATTTAACCATCTAGGAGATGGACCCCATGAATCTCCCTCTCCACCATGGATTTTCGTGAGTTTACCCATCCGAAATAATGATTCTAACCAGAGTTCGAGTTCAAGGTCTTGTCTGTCTCCTAGATAATCACTAGCAGCCATTTCCAAGGTCTCTGTTGAAAGTGAGGTCGCTCCGAATTGTTGTACTGCGATACGTAATAATTCTTTTAGCCAAGCCTCTGCCATTGGATCTACCACAAGCGGTCCTTGAACTGGAAGAGGCTCCTCTAATTCTTCCAACATGCCCCTGAGTTGGTCAGGATTAGGTGTTGTTGCAGGATGGAGCCCAAAATTCACCAACCGATCTGTTATATCTAAATCTCCTATAGAACGCCTAATTATCGGTATTCTCGAAGGATCAGGTTCCGGTATTTCTGGCCCTTCATTCCCCGATTGACTAGAAGAATATATCCTAGATTTTATTGCGATAGGTAATAACCACCCTGAATTTTGGAGTCCTAAATCATTCACAACTTCTGAAATAAAGTTTACATCTCCTTCCAAGTTGATTTCTACCTCGTTATCTGATGAACGGAAAAGGAATCGAACTGGTCCTGACAAGTTGTTCATGCAGATCATTCCTCGCTTTTTGCCATATTACGGAGTACTGTATGCAATATCCCACCATTTCGGTAATATTCTACTTCGACTGGCGTATCTAGTCTTACTTGAAGAGGTATGGTCATAATATCTCCTGATTCATTCTCTGCTTTCACAGCAATTTCGGCTAACGGCTCCACCTGATCATGAACTGGAATCGTGAATTTCTCCTTTCCAGTCAATCCATAGGTATCTGCATCTTCACCATCTCGAAATGTGAGTGGGAGAACGCCCATTCCGACAAGGTTTGAACGGTGTATTCGTTCAAATGAGGTCGCAATAACCGCTTTGACTCCGAGTAAAAAGGTACCTTTTGCAGCCCAATCACGACTTGAACCGGTACCGTATTGGCTACCTGCGATGACTACTTTTGGTCCATCTTGACTCATTGCAGCATCGTATACACTCATGACTTCTCCAGTTTGGTGATGGATTGAATAACCACCTTCAGTTCCTGGAGCCAATTTATTTCTGATTCTGACATTCGCAAATGTTCCTCTCATCATTACTTCATGATTTCCTCTTCGACTACCAAATGAATTGAAATCACTTTTTGCAACATTTCGCTCTGTGAGCCAGCGTCCTGCAGGGCCATCTTCTGGAAAAGCTCCAGCGGGTGAAATATGATCGGTAGTAACGGAGTCTCCAAGGAATAGTAGGACACTTGCATCTGATATTGGCTCAATGGGAGGGACCTCCATGGAGATATTTTGGAAGAAACTTGGCAAACGAATGTAGGTCGATGCTTCATCCCAAGGGTAGATTGGGGTTGATTCGGCTGGAATCGCATCCCATCGGTCTTCTTGCATAACAGTACCATACCTCTCAGTAAACATCTCCGGCCTGATATTCGCCATGGCTTTAGCCACATCTTCCTCTGACGGCCAAACATCGGATAGCATGACGCGTTGCCCATCTGCCGAAATACCGAGAGGATCTTTCTCGAAATCAATGTCAAGTGTCCCCGCAAGGGCATAAGCCACTACCAACGGCGGACTTGCCAGATATGATGCCTTTACTTTTTGATGCACTCTTCCCTCAAAATTTCTGTTTCCTGAAATCACAGAGCCTACAATCAAATTGGCTTCATCGATAGCAGCCTCTATCGAGGCATCGAGCGGCCCTGAGTTTCCAATACAAGTGGTGCACCCGTACCCCACATTATGAAAACCAAGAGCATCCAAATCTTCTGTTAGCCCATTCACATCATAATATTCCGTAACCACGCGACTGCCTGGCGCTAACGATGTTTTTACCCACGGTTTCACATTTAGCCCTCTTTTTCTCGCTTCCCTTGCAAGAAGACCAGCGGCTATCATAACTCCTGGATTGCTTGTGTTCGTACAACTTGTAATGGCGGCTATAACCACATCTCCGTGATTAAGATCATAAATTTCATTATTTTGCTCTACAATGGCAGAATCCGATAACTGCGAGGAAATAAGACCATGACCTTGGTGTCCAACTTCGTGAACCAATGAGGCATTAAAATGCTCTTTCATTGCGTCGAGATCAACTCGGTCTTGGGGTCGTTTCGGCCCTGCTAAGGATGGTTTGACTTCAGACAAATCGAGTTCCAATACAGAAGTGTATGACTTTTCTTTTATTGCAGCGTCATACCACAACCCTTGGAGTTTGCAATAAGTCTCCACTGACTGAATGTGAGATTCGTCTCGACCTGATAATCTTAGGTAATCAAGAGTTCTTTCATCAACTGGAAAGAAGCCGCATGTTGCACCATATTCCGGCGCCATATTTGCAATTGTGGCCCTATCTGGCAAAGACAATGCTGCCATTCCTTGTCCATAGAATTCAACAAATTTCCCTACCACGCCTTTTTCTCTTAGCATTTCAACAATTCTCAAAGTCATATCTGTAGCAGTAACTCCGGGATTGAGAGATCCGGTTAAGTTGAAACCGACAACGTCGGGAGCCAGCATGTAAATCGGTTGCCCCAACATCACTGCTTCTGCTTCGATTCCTCCAACTCCCCAGCCGAGAACTCCTAGGCCATTGACCATTGTTGTATGAGAATCTGTACCAACTAGTGTATCTGGCAACCAAATTCCTTGTTCATCGCGAGCAACCGTTGCAATCCACTCAAGATTAACTTGGTGAACAATCCCACGAGAAGGAGGAACTGCCCGGAAATTTTTGAGAGACTTTTGACCCCATTTCAAAAATTTGTATCGCTCCATATTTCGATGATACTCAATGTCAAGATTGAGCCCAAGTGCTTCTGGATTGGCACCTGAAATATCTACCTGTACAGAATGGTCGATGACCAAATCTACTGGCACTTTTGGATTTACTTTTTCTGGATCACCATCTAATTCAACCATCGCATCCCTCAGGGCAGCCAAATCGACAACAGCCGGCACCCCTGTGAAATCTTGTAAAATGACTCGGCTAGGAAGAAAGGGGATTTCATCACGTGTTCCATCGGGTTTCCAATTTGCAATACGTAGGACGTCTTCATCTCTTACAAGAAATCCGTCACAATTTCGTAATGCGCCTTCCAAAAGAACCCGAATGCTGTATGGTAAACTGGAAATATTAACGTTGTGATTCTCAATATCATCGATATGAAAGTATTCTCCACCATGCGGAAACTGTTTCAAGGCATCTGCAAATGGATTCGCCATGATGATGGGTACTTGCTCATGTCTATCAATGTGACTTTCTAGAAAGGCCACCATGAACTTCCAGATTCATCGATCAAAATGGCAGAATCAATAATTACAGGGTGAACTGATTTACTGGAGGTGTTATCTTGGCATACCCCATCGTTGGAATCCGGCGTCTGGCACTCAACTTGAGATATTGCATCAATTACATCAACACCGGTGGTTTCGACCCCATCAATCTGGCCTTTGTAAGCCATCCCGAAAGCAGAATATTGTCCATCAAGACTTTTGGCACCGGTTGAATCAACAAGGTAAAATTGGCTTCCAGCCGAATTTTCATTTGAACTACGTGCCGCAGCGATTACGCCCGGATCATGTGTTTCACCGAATTCTGCGGGAACAACCCACTTAGTTGGATCATCTGCACAGGTATCAGTTTGTTCAACCCCTGTACCTGTTTTACAATATCCAAAAAACTTACCAGCATGACCGCCAGTACCATCATTGTTTTCAAAATCGCCACCCTGGATCATAAAACCATCAACAATTCGGTGAAAAATAACGCCGTCATATCTGCCTTCATTTACGTTGAGGCGGAAACTTTCAGCATGCATTGGAGCATTACTGTCATCTAAGGATATCCAAATTTTACCGCTGTGATCCACACCATCACGATCTGTCCAACTAACTTCCATAAGCACATCACCAGTGAGTGCGTCCTGATTGACGTTATCTGTGAAAACCTTGAGTCCACCCAAGCTCACAACCAATACACCCAGAATGGCCATGAGCCCAAAAGGAGTTGGCGTTCCACTTGAAAACAAAGGTGGGATACGATATTCTGAGATTCCTAGGTCTTGCATTTCATTGAGCAGACCATTGTATGCAGAACCACTACTCTTATCCCTTGAATTTGCTTTTACTGCATCTCGAAGCAATCCGGCTGCCTGTCGATATTCTGCTCTTGATTTTGATTTCTTTGCTAATTCCCAAACCGATGAGCCTGCAATTCGAAGCGTGTTTGCGTGTTCGCCGTTTGGATCCGCTTCTCTCAATAGGTCCAAAGCTTTGTTTGGTTGGCCTTTTTTGAGGGCTTTTTCTGCTTTTTCCCAAGCTTCTGCACGCATGGTTTTCGCGTCTACTTTCGGCTTCGAAGAAGACTCTGACATGGTCTTGCGAATATCAAAGGGGTTTTGAGGGCTGCGTTTTATCTGAGAAAAAACATCAACACATTCAAAGAGCATAGGCTTAACCCAAGCGCAATAGCCGACCAAATAGGCTCTTGAGGAATAAAATATGACAAAAATCATCAACGATTTCTGTATCAATATCGCCACAGCAAACGGTACAGGATCTCAATCGGCTAACCTCATACTGCTACAAACCTTTTTTGACATGGGCATCCCTGCAAGTGGAAAAAACCTCTTTCCATCAAATATCTCTGGGTTGCCAACGTGGTATATCATTCGACTTTCAGATCATGGTTATCAAGCCCCAGGTAATGACACTCATATCCAGGTCTTGGTGAATAAAGAGACATGGGAAGAAGATGTTGAAAGACTCACTCCCGGAACTGTGGTAATTTGGAATTCAGATGCGAAAATGCCCATGGAAAGAGATGATGTTATTTCCTATCCTGTTCCAATGACCTCTTTGGCAAGAGGCATCAGTCCTAAATTAGCAAAAATGGTTGCCAACGTCATCTATGTTGGTGTTTTGGCTGAAATTCTTGACATGGACCAAGAAGTCATAAATCAGTCTATAGCAAAGCAATTCGGCTCCAAAACAAAAGCCATTGAGCTCAATATCCAAGCAGCTATGCTCGGGCGGGATTACGCTAAAGATAATTTCACAAAATCCGATCCGTACCTCGTCGAAAAAAGGGAACACAACCAAGGTGAATTCTTCATCGAAGGAAATGAGGCTTTGGCTCTTGGATCTATTTTTGGTGGAATCCAGTTGCTTGCATGGTATCCAATCACACCATCCTCATCGGTTGCAGAAGGAATTATTGATTGGTTACCCGAATTAAGAATGGATGGTGAAGAAGCGACCTATGCCGTTATTCAAGCAGAAGATGAACTCGCTGCTGCCGGTATGATTATCGGAGCAGGATGGGCGGGAGCCAGAGCTATGACGGCTACAAGTGGACCAGGAATTTCGCTCATGCAAGAATTCATCGGATTAGCCTATTTTGCTGAAATACCATGTGTCTTCTGGGATGTTAACAGAGTAGGTCCATCGACTGGATTGCCAACTCGTACTCAGCAAGGTGACTTGCTGATGCTGTATGAGGGAAGTCATGGAGATACAACTCATATTGTGATCATACCCGGTACGGTCGAGGAATGTTTTGAATTTGGTTGGAAAATTTTTGATATTTCCGAAAGATTCCAAACCCCTGTATTTGGATTCAGTGATTTAGACTTGGGAATGAACAAGTGGGCTTGCAAAGGATTTGAGTATCCTGACCAGCCAATGGATAGAGGAAAGGTGTTGCTAACCAAAGAACAAATGGATGCTATTGAAAACTACGGCCGATACAGAGATGTCGATGGAGATGGTATTCCTTATCGTACCTTACCTGGAAGTGGCTTAGATCCAATTCTTTACAGAGGCACTGGACATAACGAAGATGGTTTATACAGCGAAAAGCCTGAGGATTACCGCTTATTGATGGATCGACTGAAGAGGAAAATCATGGATGCATCAGAAGCTTTGCCTGAACCATTGTTCAAAGAAGAAGTTGAATGTGAAGTCGGCATTGTATACTATGGTTCCATGGAAAATACAATCCAAGAAATTGATGATATTCTCGAAGCAACTGGAAGGAAAGTCAGTCAATGCAGAGTACGTGCCCTTCCCCTACACAGTGATGTACAATCATTCATGGAGAGGCATAAAACTGTAATTGTTTTAGAAATCAACCGTGATGGGCAACTATATGGCATCATGCGAAAAGAAATGCCGACTGAGTTACTCACACGAATCCATTGCGTTGCTTACAGCGATGGGCTTCCACCTCGAGCAGAGGTGTATGCAGATAAAATACTGGAAGTACTCAAGGAGGTGGGCGCATGAGCGACAAACCAAAACGAGCGGTTAAACTCAACGTCATCAATGAACCAAAGGACAGTTATACAGGAGGAAAGTCTTCATTGTGCCCTGGATGCGGTCATGATCAAATTTCATCAGTCATCATTAATGCTGCTTGGGAAAATGGAGTAAAACCTCACCGAATTGCAAAGATGTCTGGAATTGGTTGTTCATCGAAAACACCAGCCTATTATCTGGCTCAGTCTCATGGATTTAATACAGTACACGGAAGAATGCCCAGTGTTACCACAGGGGCTCACGTGGTCAACAAAGATCTGCTCTATTTGGGAGTATCAGGGGATGGTGATTCTGCAAGCATTGGTATCGGTCAATTGATTCATGCGATTAGGAGAAATCTAAATATGGTCTACATCGTTGAAAATAACGGCGTATATGGACTTACAAAAGGCCAATATTCTGCTACTGCAGATAAAGGAAGTAAGAAAAAGAAAGGGCCGACAAACCAAACTCAGCCTATTGATTTATGCGCGATGGCCATCAACCTTGGCTGTTCATTTGTCGCACGGTCATTCAGTGGCGCAAAAAAGCAGCTTACATCCATCCTCAAAGCGGCAATGTCACACAAAGGCTTTGCATTTATTGATATCATCTCACCTTGTGTCACCTTCAATAACAACGATGAATCTATGAAATCTTATGGTTATGTAAAAGAACATGACATTGAACTTCATACATTAGGATACATCCCTCACTTCGAAGCAATGGAAGAAGTCAACGTACCAGCAGGCGCATACAAAGACATCACGTTACATGATGGCTCAGTCATTCGTTTAGAAACCATCAGTGAGGACCATGATCCGGGAGATGCAATGGCGGCCCTGGGTGCGCTTCATCACGCTGAAACCAATGCCAAACACGTCACAGGTCTGCTCTATTTTGATGGAAGCAGACCTGCATTACATGAAGACCTAAAACTTGTGGAAAGACCTCTTATCGAATTACAGGAAAAAGATCTCAGACCTAGCAAAGAAGCACTCGATAAAATCAATAATCAATTCAGAGGATAGTTGACCGCTTAATTGAAATGGAGTAGGGATTTCGACGTAACGTCAGTCCCTTAGTGTAGCGGTCCATCATGGTGGGTTCTGGTCCCGCCGACCTCGGTTCAAATCCGGGAGGGACTACTGAATTTTGGTTACTCATTCTTGCTCTAAACTAGCTTTTTGCCAAGATTGCCCCTCTTTACGACGTTGTAGGAACTGGCTGAATACAAAACCGGTCATCCACATCGATGGAATCGACATCAAAAAAGCAAGCCATAATTTATCGGCTCCATAATCAAATTTTGCGCCTACATCGATGGTTTGAGGACTTTCTGGATTATGGAAAATGACAACATGATATTCATCGATTTTTTCTAATTGAAGACTCACGGTTGTATTGGGTTCAATCATATCGAACACATGTGATTCAGAAATGGCGGACCAATTGATGACACCGTTATTCATGTAAGCCTCTGACTCGATTGCAGACATGATGACGTAAGATACCTGATAATTCGAATCATAATTTGATAATTGGATATTTACCAGGCCATCATGAGGTTGAACAATCTCAAAGAGAGTATCTTCCAATCCCAATCTCAGAGTAGGTGGCTGTTCGGCCTGTTCTGATTGTATATCTACAGCCAAATAGACCATGAGAGACATCCCCAAAATGGTTGATAATTCTATGAAACGGTTTTTGGACTTTGAAAACAATGATGCCATTGCATTTTTCATCATGCTTGGATTTCGGACATAGGGATGAGAATAGTGGATGAATAATCCTCCAATTCCTCCAATGAAGGCCCCCAAAGGTATGTCGATTAGCCAATGAATTCCAAGATAGAGAATTGAAAAAATAAACAACCCTGTGTTGATGATAATGAAGCGATGATAGCGGTATAATTTCCAAGATTTCATCTGAATACCACGCTCTCTCACGTGTAGGTAGTTGATCATCAAAATTCCAAATGGGATTGCAATATGCAATGAAGGAATTGCATTATCCAATGGGTCATGCTCAACATAAAATGTCGAGTAAAGATTGTCATGGTAAAGCAATGCATCCATATGAGGAATCCATGAAGACGTAACTTCGACATTGAAGAAGAGATAATATGGGACTGCAAGTGCATAGATGAGTAAGTAATTCATAGTGACTTTGTCACAGAGGTCCCTCTCATTTACGTAAGCATAAAACACAGTGGTCACATATATGATGAATAAATATATGAAAAGATAATGAAAATTAAGTACATCTGTTAAGATTTGATTGGAAAAATATTTCTGAAAGAAATAAACAAAATCTCCTTCTATTTGGTACACGTAGGCCGTCCAATTATTAGTAATCACTTTCAGAGGTTCATTAATAGAATCTGTAATTCGTTTCCAATATATGATTAAAAAATAACCAAAAACATGAAGATAGTACTTGTTTTTGATGAAAAGATGCCTCATGTCTTTAACTTGAACCCGTTGAGATGTTGCATCTTTTGAAAACCATAAACAAACAAATGGTGTGAAAACTAAAATCACACCCATCATGATTGTCCATGGGTCCATGTAATTTCCAGTATATACACGATTTAGAAATATCCATCAAATTAGAAGAAAAGAACCCATTTGGTAAAGAGTTGGAATAAATCAATCCAAAAAACGCATCAAGATTTTAGAAACCCAACTAAGCATGAGTAAAATCATGAATGAGGCAAGAGCAAATCTCCCCCACGGCCTCTTTGGTTTGGGAGGTGGAAAAGGGTCGATGCCATGACGCATGGCTTGAGCCAACATCTCAAGATCTTCTTCGATGGTGACCATGAATCCGGATATCGCCACATATTTTGAAATCAATGGTCTATTGGCATAGGTATGAGCGAGATACCTGCCGGGATGAAGCTCATGGATTCAAAAAGAAAACCTCCAAGGCCCACCGTTACAATCATGCTGACAAAACCAGGGAGCAACGGCCCGAAAGTTCTTCTTGGTAAGCGAGAAGAAACTATGCCATCATTTCCAGGGTATTGGGCATTCCCCGGAGGAGGAGTCTCAAGAGTTGATAACGAAGCCGCTGAGACTCTTGGTATTGAAAATCGATTAGTGGCTCTATTCAGAGAAATGGTTGAAGAACTAGGTTTTACTATCCAAAATGGTAAAATAAACTCCGTTTCTGATTCAATTCAAGCTCGAGTAATAAGTGAAAAATCAGCGTGGTTTGAACTGGCTCAGACATCCGCTCTTCCTTACAATGGAAATGGAATTCGTCTTATCTCCGAGCGAACAACACCCCCATTTGGACCATATCGATTTGCCAATGCTTTCTTTCATTTTCATTGTGTGGATGAACCCCCTCAAATTTCTCTAACACAGCAAACCGAATTTAGTGAAATCCAGTGGATTGAACCAAGATATTTATTGGAACAATGGAATAAACACGAAATCAAGGTTGCTCCACCTGTTGTCACGCTGCTCATGGAGGTAGAGCGATGCCTCAATCTCATGGATGGAGACATGGAAAGAGTAGCGGCCGACTTAGAAAAAAGAAAACCGGGAAGGAGGTCAATATTGTTTGCACATGGAGTAGAAGTGATTCCTGTTCCAACGGCAACTCTTCCTCCAGCAGATCATACCAATGCATACCTTATCGGTGAGAAAGGAGGGCCCTGTCTCCTGATTGATCCCGCCTGCAGGGCAAGAGAATCAATGGAAGTTCTTGCCGAATCAGTGGATAGACATGAAGGTGATTTGATTGGTATCTTATTCACTCATCATCACGCCGACCATCTCGGCGACATCGGTCTGCTCAAGGAAGGATTTAACGTGCCGATATGGGGATCAAAAATCACAAGTGAGACTATTCCATGTGACAGAATTCTAGAAGATGGTGAATTAATTATGCTTGGAGAACAAGCATGGGAAGTTCTCATCACCCCTGGCCATTGCCCAGGGCATATATGTCTCATATCTGATGCTGGCCTCGTAGCCGGAGATATGGTTGCAGGAATAGGCACCATTCTAGTACCTCCACATGAAGGTGATATGCATGAGTACATTCGACAATTAGAACGACTGAAAAACAAGAGACCACACCTCATTTTCCCAAGCCATGGACCTGTCATTCCATTACCTCAAAAAATCTTAAACCACTACATCTCACATCGAAAGAATAGAGAAGAAAAAATACTTCAGGCCTTGGTTTCATCATCAGACATTCAAGAAATTGCTCGTATGGCTTATGAGGACACACCAAAAGCACATCCCTTTTTGGCAAAAGATCAGACTCTCGCCCATCTCATCTCTCTACAAAAAAATCATCAAGTAACCCATGACAAAAACGGTTGGAGATTAGTATGAAAGAGTCAATGAGTGCGTTGGATTTACGTGCTATTGCATCAGAATTCCAATCCCTTCTCCAATCACGTGTCAAGAAATGCTATCAACCACATTATGAACAAATCGTGCTGAGACTAAATCCGAAAGGCTCTCAGAGCATTGATATGGTTATTGTAAGAGGTTCAAGGGTATATTTGAGTCAACGTGATAGACCAATGCCTGTAAATCCGGGGCAGTTTGCAATGTTATTGAGAAAATATCTTGCGAATGCAAGATTAGTCGCTATCGAGCAACTCGAATTCGACCGAGTGCTTCACCTCACTTTTGAAACTGGACATGGGTTTTATCACCTGTACATCGAGATGTTCCGTGATGGCAACGTGCTATTATGTGATCAATCTCATGAGATTATTCAACCCCTGACTCATGCAACATATGCTGAAAGAACCTTGAAAAAAGGACATACTTACAAGCCACCACCTCAATCACCAAACCCATTTGAAATGAATATCAACACCATGCGAGATATCCTTCAATCATCAGAAAAATCGATTATTTCAACCCTCGGTCAACGAGAAGTATTGGGCGGTTCCCTGGCAAATTTTGTAGTCGAACTCTTGGATGAAGACGAAAACATGGATGCAAGCGAAATGAATCCTCAAAAAATCATTGATGTTCTATCAAAAATTTATCTTGAACTTACCTCCAACGCAAAGGGTTTTCTCTACAGTAAGAAACCTAAACCATTAGGGAATATCCAAACCGTTGACATGGAGGATTTTTTGGCAAAGAATGTTGTCGAAGCATGGCCTATAAAAAAAGAAATTAACAATCTTCATCGTATCGATTTTGATTCATTCCATTCCGCTGTTGACGCTTGGAAAGGTGTTCATGATGCAAGAGCATTGGCAAGAAAAGAAATCGAATTACTTGATCAGTCTGCACCCGGAAGAGGGTTTTCTACAGAGGTTGAAAAATTAGAACGAAGATTGATTCAGCAAGAAAAAGCCCTTGCGGGGTTTCATTCTAAGGTCGAAATACAGCAAAACATTGGTCACAAAATTACTGAGCATTACACTCATGTTGATGACGTTTTGAAACAGATGAACGAAGCCATAGCGAAAAAGGGGTTTGAAGCCATCAAAGAAGACATAAAGGAGGTCACATGGGTTGAATCTCTTGATTCTGTCAATTCCAAAGTTGAAATTTTCCTCCCAGATGAGACTCAACAACCTGGAAAGAAGGTATGGTTATACCTTGACTTGAGCGTTCATCAAAACGCCAAGGAATATTTTGAGATTGGACGAAAACAAAAAGACAAGATCACCGGTGCAAAACAAGCAATTGAAGCCACAAAAATTGCTCTGAAAAAGGCGAGAAAAAAAGAACTTACATCAAAAGAATCTGGAAAATTAAATCTAAGAAAAAGAACGAAGAAATTCTGGTTTGAAAATCATCGGTGGGCGATCATAGGTGGTCACTTACTGGTCGGCGGGAAAGACGCAAAAGGCAATGACAACGTAGTGAAAAAACACCTCAAGAAAGAAGATAGGTACCTTCATGCCGATTTACACGGAGCTCCATCATGTGTATTGAAGAATCAAACCGGTTTTGAGTTAGAATCTCGAACAACACATACCGCTACACAAATCATTCCTTCATTCAAAATCGTGGATAAAGTTTCGAGTGATATTGATGATTCTTTAACGCTAAGAGCGGCCTCACTTGCTTTGGCTTGGTCCCGTTCTTGGAATGCTGGAGGAGCGCATGGGACAGTCTACTGGGTGAAACCTGGTCAAGTCTCAAAAACTGCTGAAACAGGAGAATTTATCGGAAAAGGTGCCTTCATCATCAGGGGGGAAAGAACCTGGTTTAGAAACCTGAATCTAGAGATCGGTCTCGGTTTAATTTCGATTAACGGAGTACCTCTATTGGCAAGTTCGACCGCTGAAGAAATACGAGAAATCACTCAGAGATATGTCATAATCAGGCCAGGGACGATAAAAAAGGATCAATTTGCCAACAAATTGTACAAAGCCACAGGCCTCTCCACTGATGAAATTCTGTCTGTACTCCCAGGCAACGTCGAATTGGTTGAAGATGGAAATATGTTTCAATTCGAGGCAGAAAAATGAAGGATTTATGGAATCAAAGATACGCTAACGATGGATGGGCTTACGGTAAGAGTCCAAATGCATATCTTAAATTCTGTATCGAAAAATTAACCCCTGGTTCAGCGTGTTTTCCAGCTGATGGAGAAGGAAGGAACGCCGTCTGGGCTGCTTCAAAAGGATGGGATTGTACTGTATTTGATTATGCAGAACAAGGGGCAAAAAAATGNAAAATCTTGGCTGATGAAAATGANGTCAATGTAAATTATCTAGTCGAAGANCTCCAATCTATAGAATTAGAAGCAACGGATTTGATCGCTTGCTCNTGGTTTCACACACCATCNGATGTAAGAAAATTACACATGCCAAGAATACTTCATTCACTAAGAGTTGATGGCCACTTTATTATGGAAGGATATCACAAAAATCAACTTGGGAAAAAAAGTGGAGGTCCTCAAAATTTTGATCTACTCTTCGACTTGGATGAAGTCTTATCAGAATTGAGAGGAGAGTTGGCGCCTTCTATGGAAATTATTGAGGCGTGCGTAACTGAAACTGTTCTCGATGAATCCGAACTACACCGTGGGCTTGCGTCTGTAGTCCGCATATGGCTCAAGCGGACCGGATAAGCATAGCAACGGCGTTTCCTCCTCCAAGGCAAAGTGTTACGATACCTGTTTTAGCATCTTTTCTTTTCATGACTCCTAGCATGGTGATTAAACAGCGTGTTCCGCTACTTCCCAATGGATGTCCGATAGATACTGCACCTCCATGTTGATTCAATTTATCATCAGGAATTTGTAATGATTTAGCAACTGCGCAAGAGGCTGCCGCAAAAGCCTCATTGTGTTCAAATACATCGATGTCAGCCACGGTCATTTTATTTCGCATAAGCAGATTCTCTACAGCAGGTATGGGTGCAGCCATAACACGAGATGGTTCAACGCCACTTGTAACATAATCTTGGACATAAGCAATTGGTTCCCACCCCTTTTCTTTAGCAAATGATAGGCTTGTAACTAATACACAAGATGCTCCGTCATTGAGTGTTGAGGCGTTTCCAGCGGTAACTCGACCTCCTTCTTGGAAAACTGGTTTTAATCCAGACAGCCCTTCCAATGTTGATTGGGGCCGTATTCCTTCATCCTTGGTCAAAAAATTCCCATCCGGTAATTCTATCGGGAATGTCTCCCAATCAAACCATCCACTTTCCCATGCATGACTCGCTTTGAGTTGAGATCCCAGAGCAAACTCGTCTGCAATCTCCCGGGAGATATCATATTCTTCTGAAACAATTTCACCGGTATTTCCCATGTGGATGTCATTGTAAACATCCCAAAGGCCATCATGAACCATACTGCTTTTGGGTTCATCCTGGTTTTGAGTGAGTAATTTTGGAGCATTCGTCATGCTTTCCATCCCACCAGCGATGATACAAGAGTACTCACCAGACCGAATTGAGTTTGCAGCAAGCATCACCGCTTTCAGTGAAGAACCACATACTTTGTTGATTGTTAGAGCAGGTGTAGAAACCGGGAGCCCAGCACCGATAGCAACTTGCCTTGCAGGTGCTTGTCCTGCGCCTGCTTGCAATACTTGCCCAAAAATTACTTCATCGATTATTCCAGATGAAGGTTCAATATTCATTCGAGACAATAAATCCTTGACTGAAAGAATGCCGAGTTCAACTGCACTAAACGGGGCAAGAGACCCTCGGAATTTACCGACGGGAGTTCGAGAAACTGAACAAATAACTACCTCTGTCATGACTTGCGCTTGAAGACACAGTTATTCAATTTGTCAGCCCGCAAACTTGATTCGATGGAGGCCTTCGGTCACACATGGCCAAGTTTAAATCAGAACTTTCCGTTGAAAGAATGAAAAACGAAATGCGAGATGTAGAAGTTGAAATTAATTTTACTTCAAACGCCTTGGCTAGCATTCTCTATCGCCAAGGAGAAACCGTAATTCTTGCTTGTGTAACTAAGGCAGATAGTTTACCCCGTTGGTTCCCTAGGGATGCAACCAAAGGATGGGTACATGCAGAATATAGCCTCCTCCCAGCATCCACAGATTCTCGATTTAGAAGAGAGAGAAACGGCGCTAAAGGCCGTACCCAAGAGATTGAGAGACTAATTGCTCGATCCTTACGAGGTGCGGTTAATCTGGAAGCCCTAGGACCAATTGCATTGACCGTTGATTGTGACATCATCAATGCCGATGGAGGAACCCGATGCGCCTCAATTACAGCCGGTAATATCGCTCTAAGATTGGCTATCCGCCGGCTTATCGAATCAGGTGAATGCTTGCCTATGGAATTACGGCCATCCGGTGATTCAAAATCACATGACACTGTTAATCCGACGCTCAACGCTGAGCAAAAAAAAGCGCATGAAAATGCGGTTATGCCAGAAAATCTGGCTGCTATATCAGTCGGGTTAATCGGTGACGAGGTATATCTTGATTTGGATTATCAACTTGATTCAAACGCAGATGTAGATATGAATGTTGTCGGATTATCAAACGGTCAATTCGTGGAAATTCAGGGGACTGGAGAAGAGTCGACCTATTCGCGTGAACAATTTAATTCTCTCATGGATTCTGCAGAAGAGGGATTACAATCCTTGTTCCAGATGCAAGAGGCTGTTCTTCAAGAGATTGCATGAACCCAAGATTTGATATTCTGACGAGACTCGGCCAAGAATAGGGTCAGTAGCTTAGTTGGGAGAGCGCCGCACTGAAGATGCGGAGGTCGCTGGTTCAAGTCCGGCCTGACCCACCTTCATAATCTACTCAATGAAATTAAATTGATGTCCCTAGAGATGCATTGATGAGCCCCCTAGGTAGTGGACAACTATGGCGGAGGCGGATTTGGAGAATGCCGATGCTGAGTTAGGCGAAAACCAGCCCGCTGATGAATCGCTGGAAGTCAATACCCAAAATCCAATTTCAAAAGAATTAGCAGCCATCCGACAGAGGAGAACTCAAGTCAATGGACGCCGTTTTCCATCAGCAACTGAAGATTTCATCCTCCTCGCTGGGATTGGATATGCAATATTCTTCTTCCTCGGCCTTTTTGCAATGAGTACTGGTATTTTCGGTCAGTCGACTGCACTAGATCACAAGGCCAGTGATACCATACTCGATATTGGTGGACAATGCATGGATACCAGTGACCAATCTTGGATTTTGATTTTCCCCGATAATGACAAGGCTTCAATCCAAGTAACCGGCTATAACTTTGGCGAAGATTCTTCGCCAACCGCTATCCAAGTACTGAATTGGAGTGCTCTAGGGGAAGTGGAACTATCCGATGAAGAAGAAGGGCTAAGTCAATCCATCCCAATCAATGATTGGGACCAGGGAGAATACGTATTTATTGTCAAAATTTCGCTATACAACTCTACAGAGGAGCGAGAAAACGGTACAGTAAGTGAATACCTTGCAAAAGAAGTGAAACTGGAAATTGAAAGAGAAAAAAATACACTCTCATTCCTTCCTTTTGTGGATGATGAAGTAAAGACTGAAGCTACGATCGAGGACGACAGCGCCCGATCATGTTGGGGCGTAACAGACCTTGGGAATTGGGGCTGGGGCCTGATGGGTGCAGAACTTGGCGGTGGAAGAGAAACTGCCATGCTCACTGGCGGTGCAGCTGGAGTACCTGCATGGTGGATGGCTTTCATTTCGCTCTCACTGTCTGTCATTTCTCTCTTTTTGGCATATCCCGTCATGTACAAGGTATACCACCAAGACACTGACGATATGTTAGGACGTAACCACATCGAAGTTCTCCTAAGGGAAATTCTTACCTTATCAGAAAAGAGACTTCATATTAATATCGACTGGGACTTATTCAAATCTGAGATAAGAGATTTGTCAATCGATATTATGATTCCCTATCACAATACTGAAGATACACTCTCCAACCAAAACGAAATCCGATCTGAAGTCTTGAGGGAAATTTTGGATGAGTTTGCCTTATTCCGTGTATTCAAACCGGTTCAACTTACGGTTCGCTCAATTGGAGAAAACCAAGCGATTGACTTTGAAACTGGAGTGGGCATAGGAAGTGGTATGCTCCAAACAGAAGATGAAGAGGAGTTAGTGGTAAATGATTACACCTCCTTCTTCAAAGATTTGCATCTTCTCTCCCAAATTGAAGACGAAGTCAGGGAATCAATACGATTATTCTTTTCTGAAAATGATGAATTACTGCTACAAATGGCAACTGTCACGTCTGAAGATAGTAATATCTTCGTGAGAGTCGCTTACAAACCAACTCAAAGGCTTGCATTTTTCAGATTCAAGCAAACCAATGATGAGGTCGTAAAAGAACTGAAAACAAGGATTATGGATGATAACCCAGATCTCACGGATACCCACAAATTGGAAGTGAAAGGAAACAACATGAGTTCGACATTGGCGGACAGGTCCGGAGCAGGACGAGTAGAAACTCACGCCTCAGCAAAAAGTGAAGATTCACGTGTTGCTGCTGTTGCGAAACAAGATGGATTTGGAGGCATGGTTTTGCAAACAAAGTTGTTTGGCGATATTTTGTCAACAGTTGAATACACTGCAAATGAAAAAAGAGACATGATAAATAAATATGGGTTCTGGGGACTCATTGTATTTGTTTGGATCCCGTTCATGGCATCTGGGGTCCTGGTTGGCGCCATGTTAGGTCTTCTATCAAGAATGAAGTTCATGAGAGTGTTGTGGGCGACATTTTTGGGGGGAGCTGCTGCCTCACTTACTTGGGCATACACCGCTGAGGGAATTATCACCGTCATGCACAAGTATAAACTTGAAGCCGTAATTCCTATTGCAATTATTGCATTTGTTCTCATGGCTGTTTTACACATGCGTTCAACAAAAAATAGACGTCTGGCTGAATTATTTGAAGACACTCTTCTAGATTCTTTTCATGACGAAGTTCAGGACAAATATGGTCAGAGGCAGGATCAGCCATGACTGGTCAAGAAGCTGTTTTTGGAATTTTAACAATCTCTGACAGAGCAAGTCGCGGAGAGTACCAAGACGAAAGTGGGCCTGCAATCCTTGCTTTTTTTGAAGAAGGAGTTATCTCTCCATGGAGATATTACATGGAAGTGGTGAGTGATGAAAAACCAATTATTGAAAAATCAATCATCAATATGGTCGATGAATTAGGATGTCATGTAGTTGTCACAACTGGAGGAACTGGGCCTGCTGAAAGAGATGTTACGCCAGAGGCAACAGAGGCAGTATGTGAACGAATCCTTCCCGGTTTTGGTGAGCAAATGAGGCAAATATCATTACAACACGTACCTACAGCAATTTTGTCACGCCAAATCGGAGGAACGAGAGGGCAATCACTTATCTTCAACTTACCCGGACGTCCAAAAGCAATCAGAGAGACTATTGATGAAATATGGAAAGCAGTTCCTTATTGTGTTGAGTTAATGAACGGACCAATTATCGAGATGAACAAGCAAGTATGTAACGCATTCCGTCCAAAAAAATAGAGGGGAAATACATGAAAGGAAATATATTGATTAAAAACGCAAAAATGGTTTTACCAGAAGGGACAAAAAGTGGCTCTATTCGAATTAAAGATGGCGTCATCATTAATATTGATTTAGAGAATTCAATGATGCCAGAAAGTGATGAGCACTTTGTTGATGCAAACGGCCTACACTTGCTCCCTGGGATCATCGACCCTCAAGTTCATTTTCGTGAGCCTGGACAAACAGAAAAAGAGGATTTAGAAAGTGGTTCAAAAGCAGCAGCAAGTGGAGGAGTGACAGCTTTTCTGGATATGCCAAATAACAAGCCTTCGGTAACAACCATGGCAGCAATGATCGATAAATTGTCGATGGCAGAAAAGAAGTGCGTAGTTCATCATGGCTTTTTCATTGGAGCAACCCCAAACAACCTTTCTGAATTACAGGCGGCTGTAGGCCTTCCGGGAAATGGAATTGCCCATCCAGGAATTTGTGGCATCAAGATATTCATGGGATCTTCGACCGGTGATTTACTTGTCAATGAGAAACCTCACCTTGAGAATATTTTTTCGAATACAGGTGGATTAATTGCGGTCCATGCAGAAGATGAAAAAAGGATGGATGAACGGTTTGAAATGGTCAAAGAAAGAAAAGATATGGCTGCACACGCCGAATGGAGAGACGATGAATGTGCACTTTTGGCAACTCAACTTGCTGTTGAGTTGTCATTAAAATATGAACATAGGCTCCACATATTACACTTGACAAGTGGGTTAGAAGCAAAATGGCTTGAAGGAATTGATAATGAAAACGGATTGGTCAGTGTGGAAACCTTACCACAGCATTTGACTTTTTCAGAAGATGATGTCGCAAGAGAGGGGACTCGCTTGAAAATGAACCCCCCAATACGTTACAAAAAAGATTTGAAGGAACTTTGGGATGGTTTGTACAATGGTGTAATTCGCTGTATAGCAACAGACCATGCCCCCCACTCAATCGAAGCAAAAGCCATGGGATGGCCTAACGCACCATCTGGAATGCCAGGTGTTGAAACCTCATTACCAGTGATGCTTACCCATGCAGAGAATGGAAAATGTAGTATTGAAGATGTGGTAAAATGGATGAGTACTAATGTCGCAGAATTATACCAGATGGTTGGAAAAGGAAAGATAGAAGTCGGTTATGATGGAGATGTAATATTAGTTGACATGCAAACTAAGCACACTGTCAGAGATGAGAACTCATGGGCTAGAGTTGGTTGGAATCCATTTAGAGGAATGGAATTAACTGGTTGGCCAGTACTAACAGTCGTAGATGGAGTACCCGTTTTCCAAAGAAACGAAGAAACTGGGCCAAAAGGAGAAATTCTCGTCGAACCTGGTAGTGTTGGTCGGAAAATAGTAATGATGCCATGGAATTAATTTATCATGTTTAAATAATCAAAGGAAGGTAATCACCATATGCAAACACCAAAATCTGATGATCAGAATTTGTCAAATAATTCGGAATTTGAACCTCAGAACAAAGATCTTGACACCAATCAACAAATAATTATCGGGATGATTATTTTCTTTTTGGGCGCTCTTTGGGGAGGAGCAAATGCTGGAGAAGGAATGGAGGCGTATGACGTATTTTGGCCTGCAGTGGTCATGCTAACCGGTGCCATGATTACTTTACTTGGTACTACTTTTGGTACAAACCACATTCATGATAGAAATACAGACCTCCATGACGCCATTCACAAACTCACAGAGCAAATTAACAACATGCGAGCAAAATTGGATGGAAATGACACAGAATCTGAATAATCATAACTGATATATCTGGGAAAATTTAGATTCTAGATATTTGAGAAAGGGTTCTGAATCTGGTTCTTTCCCTGTTGCTTTCTCGATAAGTTCAGTTGGTTCCATCAGACTGCCATGTATGTGTATCTTCTCGTTTAGCCATGTCTTCATTGGCGTCCAATCTCCTTTTGCAATAACTTGATTCAGATCTCCAATATCTTCTTGCATAGCCTCATAAAGTTGAGCTGCGTATACGTTACCTAGTGTATATGTTGGAAAATAACCGAAAGCCGCATATGCCCAGTGTACATCCTGCAAACAACCATTTGAAGCACAATCAACCTTAATTCCAAAATAATCTTCAAACAAATTATTCCAAGTTTCTTCTATTTTTTCTATAGGTAAATTTTCATTGAATATTTTCTTTTCAATTTCGTACCGTAACATGATATGAAAGTTATAGCTAATTTCGTCAGCCTCAACCCGAATATAACTTGGCTTAACTTGATTAACAAGATTGTACAATGACGACTTATCAAACTCTGGCTTAGAGCTGAAACATTCATCATACCAAGAATGGGCAACATCCCAAAATGACTCGCTTCTTCCAACCATATTCTCCCAAAAACGACTTTGACTTTCATGCACGCCTAAACTCACGGCTTGTCCTCTGGGACAAAATGCAAAATCCTGATTCAAACCTTGCTCATAGAGCCCATGGCCTGCTTCATGCATCGCAGCATAAATGGATGAAAATGGCTGATTTTCATCAAACCTTGTGGTAAGTCTTGTATCTCCTGGCCACAAACCGGAACAAAATGGATGTGGAGCACGATCAACACGTCCTGCCTTTAAGTCAAAGCCAATTTCATTGATTACATTTTGACAGAATGATTCCTGCTCTGATTCGGGTATAATTGCTGAATCTGGCCACTCGGGAAGCCTTGTAGAACTGGATTGAATTGCTTGAAAAAGTGGCACTAAACGCTGACGGATATTTGAGAAAAATGGGTCATAATCCTTTACTCCCATGCCAACTTCGTAATCATCCAATAAAACATCATATGGTGTACTTTCTACTCCCAAATAAGAAATTTTTTCCTTTGTCAAATCGATGAGTGTCCTCAAATGTGGCAAAAAAGAATTCATATCAGAATTTGATTTTGACTCCTGCCAAGCCATAAATGCATCAGAAGATGCTTTGGTCATTCGGTTAACAAGTTCTTCAGGAATAAGAGATGCTTTGTCGTATTCACGACGCATCAATCTGACATTTGCTTGATCATCTGGAGAAAGGTCTTGTTTTTCTAAACTGGATATGATTCTACCTAAATTTTCATCTGTCAAAGATTGATGATGTTTTCTTGCTAACCAAGCCATCATCTCTCCCCTTGCGGAAGCTCCTTCGGGAGGCATCTTTGTCTGCTGGTCCCAACTCAGATGAGATTGCAATGCACGTAAACGGAATAAGTCTGATATCTTCTCATTAAAGTCTGCAAGTTCCGACATAATCTCCGCTGCATCAATCAAGTTTTGAATGCAACTCAGGCACAATTTGAAATTTGATGAGAACTAGCCTCTCATGTGCCCCCTCCACTTTTTGGCCGAAAGGAAAAAGATGACATGGGCGAAGTAATTGATGAAGAGATAGACGAGGTCGTTGATGCTGAAAGCCCAATTGAGGAAATATCTCAGACCCTTACCCGTTCCTATGAACCTGAAGCATTGACTCAGAATGCTCAATTCGTCATAAAAACTAGCATGGATATCCGAAGAGGAGAGAATGTTCTGATCGTGTGTGACCCTACGACAAGCGAAATTGGACAAGCACTGCATCAAGCCGCTACAGAGAGGACTGACAGAGTACTACTCATCGTAATGCCAAAAGGAAGGCATCATGGAGAAGAACCACCGACTCCGGTTGCCAACTTGATGAGACAACAACAAGTTGTCATTGCTCCGACTAAGTACTCACTTACACATACAAGAGCCATACGAAATGCAATTCGAGAGGGGGCAAGAGTTGCCACTCTACCTGGCATTACGATACCTATGTTCATCGAAGGGGGGATGAAAGCAGACTATTCATTAATTAAGAAGAGGATTACTGAAACCGCATCTTATTGCCGACGTAGGAGAACGGTCATGGTAAAGTCAAAAAGTGGCACTGATCTCGAATTTGAGGTGAATTGGAAGGATTGGAACCTTGATGATAATGGCATCTGCAATCGTCCAAGGATGATCACAAACCTCCCTGCAGGAAAAATATTCACCATGCCTAAGGAAGGCTCAATGAACGGAAAAATAGTGATTGACGGTAGTTGGGATGCAAACCTTTTGGAAACCCCGATTGAACTAATCATTGAAGAGGGGTTAGTCGTTGACGTATTAGGTGGACAAATTGCTGCAAGCATCCGTCAGGAATTTGGAGAAATTGCTTCAAAAATATCGAATAAAAAAGAAAAAGAATTGGTATGGACCGTAGCCGAGTTTGGATTTGGAATGAATCCAGAAGCGAAACTAATCGGCAATGTACTTGAAGATGAGAAGCAATTAGGAACTTGTTATTTCTCCATTGGAGATAACTCTAATTTGGGAGGAACAGCGAATGTTGGCATCCATGTTTCAGGTGTTCTTCTATCCCCTTCCGTTTGGCTCGAGGATAATCAAATTCTAGAAAACGGATTATTTTTGCTAGAAAATTAACGATTTTGAGTACCACAAATTGGACAAAAACGCCAGCCTGGGTCAACGCCTATTCGACAACCCTGGCAAAAAATGCCCGATTGAATAGTGGGTCTAACTGGCATAGATTGTCCTTGATTTACCCATTGTTTTTGAGGTTGATTCTGCCAATTCTGTGATTGATTTTGATTCGATTGCTGTGGCCATCCCTGTTGTGTTTGACCAACGGGTTGTTGCCAACCAGATTGCATGTTTTGATTCACCATTGGAGATCCTTGTTGATTATTCATGGTGGGTTGCTGACCTGCTTGATTTTGATTCCCCAGTCCTCCCTTTGATGCTCCAATAGAACCTCTTACTGGTCTAACTGGTTTTGGTAATTTTACCTGTTGTTGAATCGCTTTTGCTTTTTCAAATTCTTCGAGTGAAATTTCTCCATCACCATCAGTATCAAGAATCGCATGAATTTCAGAGGCCTCTTCTAGTGACATGCCTGTTGCAATTGCAAGTTCTTCCACAGAAATAGTTCCACTACCATCGGTATCAATTGCCTTGAATTTGTCTTCAGGTGTTGCATCCTCTTCAAATTCAACTAATTCCACTGACGGTTCTGGTTCAGGTTCTGGTTCTGGTTCAGGTTCTGGTTCTGGTTCTGG
>PABV01000025.1 GCA_002699425.1 Methanobacteriota archaeon | reverse complement strand
TGGATTCAGCTTTCTGATGTCTCTGAAGAGAAAAAGCGTAGGGTTACCTCGTTTGTTAAGAGTTTCAAAATTTGCGTATTCCCTGTTACTCTTTCTGGCATGGTTTTTCTGATTTTCTACATTCCGATGGAACCATGGTTAGAACAAATTTCGATGGCTCTTGGTCTATTGTTCATATTATGGTCCGTCGGACAAGGACGATCGTTCAAGGTAGCCGTTGAGCAATGGCTTAGGGGAAAAATGAAACCTGGAAGTTTACACAACGGAAACCCGCGAAATAGTGCTATCATCCAAGTAATCATTATCCAAATAATTTCATTTATTGGAGTTTGGATTGCAATTATTGCTTCAGAATTCTCGGAAATTACGCCATTTGATGTTTTTACNAAAGGNGGCGTGTTTATTTTAGCCTCACTTTCCACACAATTGATTATTTTGAGATGGACGCGTGATGTAAGATTGATGGTTAGCAAAGAAAAAGGTCTAGCAACCTTCTCTTTTCGTTGGATGATTTTCTCACAGTTATTTATCAATTGGCACCTTCTCTCCATCTACAGAAGATGGTGGCTAGACCCAAGTGATTTTGCAACTCTGTTTGAGGAATCAATACTGATGGCGGTCACTGTAGTTCTAGCAATATGGGCGCTCACATCCAAATCAACAAAATCTGGTACAGGAATGGTGGGAGAGCATAATGCTCTACCTCTGGGGATTGCCTTTGGATATTCTTACGCAGGTTCAGTATCTATGTTGACGGTGACGTTTGAAGACATAAGAGGCGTCATGATGCTCGGACATGCACTCACACTACTCACAGTCCTCATCATCATCAAGTCAACCATTAAGTCAACAATCACCAGTTATGACGATGTCCATGAAGAAGATGTTTCCAAACAAATTCAAAAAGAAAAATCAGATGAACCTACAGAANATNAGGAAGANAAAAAGGAACAAGAAGNCCAAGATAAAGAAAATGTTGAAGATTCCATGGAAGCTGNAGAAGTGGATTCATCACCTGGAGATATTGGGGACAATGTCAATTGGGATTCNCCACAAGAAAACATCGAAACAGATTGGGAGAATAAAGACTGATTTAATCGGTTTCTTTCCCACTTACTACCGCAACCACTCTAAGCGTAGTATGCAAGTCCTCAGAAATTCTTGCGCCGAGAATAACTTGAGCATTTTGATCTAATCGGGAAGTAAAGATATCTGCAACTTGACTCACCTGGCTAACNGTCATACCCAATCCACCTTCAATTTGCAGGAGACATCCCGTTGCTCCAAAGATATCAAGTTCAGCAAGTGGAGCCCTCATTGCATTTTCAAAAAGAAGATCTGGTTCATTTGCATCACCTTGGGCGACGAGTAGAGTAGATTTACCATCTTTACTTACGATGGCTTTGAGGTCCATCATATCTAGATTTATCAATCCCATCTTCATGAGTGTTCTAACCAAACCTTCGACGAATTCCTCAACCCACAAAGCACCCATAGTCCAATCTGAACCTCGTTCTCGTGCCTGCCAAGCAAGACGATCGAGAGATAAACGCACACAGATATCACTTATTCTTTCAAGTTCAAGCAATCCTTCCTTTGCAATTTCCCTTCTTGCTTTCTGTGTTTCAAAAGGTTCNGCAGCCAAGGTGATGACGACCGAACCAGAGCGTTTTGCTTGCCGGGCAAACTCCATTCCTGCACCNGTACCAGTTCCCCCTCCAAGGCCGAGCATAAGTATGACTAACTCCACTTCTTTGAGAAGCATCATCGANGCCTTTGATAAATTCCTCATGCGCTGCTCGCCAAGAGGAGGTAAACCAGCACATCCACTTGCATTGGATTCTGCACCTAATTCAATTACATGTGCTTGTTTTGATAGGTCAAAACTTGATCTATCAGCATCGATCAAAACAAGATCCACGTCTGCACCCACACGAAGATGTGCCTTACTCGCCCAAGAGCAACCAAGTCCACCGACGCCCGCAATCAATATCTGGGCGCCCTCCATGGACCCTCTTGGCGAATACGGTTCATCAATCAATCGCGACCAATGTACCGCTGATAACGGCGTCGAGCATCCCTTGCCCAAGAGTTGTCGGGTTCAAGTTCAATGACCCTATTGTACAGTTCCACTGCTTTTGAAAAATCAGAAAAATGNCGNCCCATNAGATGTGCAAGGTTATTCANAGCCGGTATGCAATCGGGCTCTTCTGAGAGCATTCCGTTTAGTATGTCTTCAGCAGTTCCTAAATCAGCCCGTAACATTGCCTCTTCGGCTTTTTCTAAATCCTCAAGTTGTTGAGTAGAGAGGTCGTAGATATTGTCAAACGCAGGTCCAGTCACGCTTATTCCAACAGGTAGCAGAATAAGGAATTTTTGCTTACTTATAAGGATAGAATTTAAATTGTAAAAAAGGACACTGAGTGCAAAAAGTCCCCATCATCAAGCAACGTTCATAAGACACCTGCGGGTGGATTACTTCGCCGGTGCCAAGATGCTTGCCAAAGGTCTCAAATTTCGCAACATCATTGCCTTGGTCCTCATGGCAATGCTGCTCCTACCTTCGGTAGGAAAAGCCTACCCNTCAGGCATCGCNGGACCTTACGATGTAAACGGAGACGGCAGCATTGACGCCGAGAACGATTTACTTGATGTTGCCAAAGAAGGATGCACATGCCACAATGCAATACCCACGAATTCCGTACAAATCATTCTCGACGACGTCCCCTATTCATGGGTGCCCGGTCAATCTTACACCATGATCCTCCAACTCATCGGTGGACCAGACCTCAATACAGCAAGCAATACTGGAGGCTTTTCTATGCGAGCATCAAATGGNTCATTCACTGGAGACATGATGACTCAGAATGGAGACGATGACGAAAAAACACTNACTCACACCCAAGCAGGAGCCACGACNGATGACCGAAAGTGGACCATNGTCTGGGATGCTCCCGCTGAAGGAGGAATCGGCGCCATACATTTCTGGATCACTGGAAACAGCGTCGATGGCCTGAATGGAAACGGGGGGGCAGATGTTTGGAATCAACTTATTTTCTTCCTTACCGAAAGCGATGAAGATTCAGGACTAGGTACCAGGACACTGTTTGCTGGTGATGGAAATGTTGCACCGCCAGAGCCAACAGAACAAGGCGTCCCCATTCACGAAATGGGAGCACACTTGCGNGCTCACTGGCTTGGNCTACTCGGTTTTCTCTCGGTCGTTCTCGTCATTATTTTTGCAGGATTTATGCTACGTTACGGNTTCTCCTCTTCCTATGAAGGNCGGAGCAACTTGTTGAGATTAAGATANAAAGTAAANCGAAGGGGTGACCAGTAATGCCACGTGACAACATAACTGAGCTACTACTCAAGGTATCCCGAGGAGAAGTTAGTGTTGAAGATGCAAAAACAGCACTCTCAGATGTCGAACTCACCGAGGACCAACTGGAAAAAGCCATTGATCACGGCGTATTTAACACCGCAGAGCCAGGGACGGTAATCTCTGCAAAATTAGCACCATCGGGAGGATCTTATCTAGCCATCTTCTTCTTTGGATGGGGTATCTTTTGGGTTTGCTATTGGTCATTTACCATGCTGTATGGGCTATTCAATAAGTGGGATCAGCAGCAACTTTCATTTCACCTTGCGATGACCTTGACAGTATTGATTATGATGGGTGTTGTTTACATGCGATTCATCCTACCTGACAAAGTCATTGTAAAGCATCGTGCNANTAAGTACATTCCAAAACACCAGAAAGACTGGCGCGATTACAAAATTTAAGGTGATACNNTGGACATGAAATTAAGACCNGCGCCCATTAAATCAACAGATAGTGTTGATGCTTCCGGTGAAACGGTGATAAATCGTCGTCAATTTCTCCGCTATGGATTCAACGCCGCTGCCGGTGTCCTGACAGCATCCTTGGGGACCTTGGGATTTGCCTCTATCCTNATGCCGCCAACCGCTGGTAGTGAAGGGAATTTATCTGTGCTTTACTGGGCAAAGGGAAGAGAAGATGAGGCATGGTACGGGCCAAAGCACCTTCAGCCCATGCTCAAATCTGATTTTGAAGCGGAGGCTGCAAAATCTCAGATTGGCGTTGCGGGTGCACAAGGCGTTTGGAATGGCGTTCCCGTCAATGTCACTTTTGTCCCCCACAGCAAAAACGATGGNAAACCACTGATTAACAACGTCCCTCGGTTCCAAATGACTGANGGGGTCGACGTAACCGGTAAAATCGTGGGTCACTTTGAGGATTTATCGGATGCTGATCCNACCATATTCCCCAGTGAAGACCTCGTGATGGTTTTCAGTCGTTGCACTCACCTTTGCTGCATTCCAGGCTGGCAATTGGTANCCAATGACTACACCGAAGATACATGGACTCCTGGAACCGGTGACGACAAAGGAAGCAAACTATTCTGCATTTGCCATTCTAGTCGATTTAATCCAACCGTACTCGAAATGAATTCGAATNTAAACAGATCCAATGGTCAGAAGTTCAACTATGCTGGCATNGCCAGATCAGGAGGACCNGCTCCAATGGGCCTTCCNNTCATTCCTGTTTCAGTCACTGACGATGTGATTGAAGGTTTGACGACTTACTTAGATTGGTTAACATATTGTGATTGAGGTGATAAGATGAGTACGTTTTTCTGGATTCTTTGGTTTTTCATAGCCTTTATCATAGTCCTTATNGCATTAACACTGCGAAAAGAAAACGAGGAAATGCCTCGTCGTGAGATTCTCAGAGCCGTAGAAAGTTCTGGAAAAATGGGAGCAGCAGAGAGAACTTTTCTCTGGGTGTTCTCTTTCCTNGATACTCGGTTTAGACTTCAGGATTACTGGAATATGAGTAAAGGTGCCTACTACAACATGCACCGGCAGATGCCACTCACACACGCTGAAAAGTATAAGTTGAGGATTATTTGGTATTGGTATCCCCTTTATTGTCTAGGAGGAATCTCTTTCCTAGCCTTCATCATATTGGTCATTACTGGAACCGTACTTGGCATCTACTATGTTCCAGGAGGAGAGGGCAGCGACCCTACCCCTGCGTATGCTAGCATGCAATTTATCATGACAGAGTTACCATTTGGGTACATCATCCGTTCCGTTCACCACTGGACTACTCACTTCATGGTAGCTGCGGTTTTCCTTCATATGTGCCGTGTGTACTTCACTGGTGCTTACCGCAACCCAAGAGAACTCAACTGGCTCATTGGTGTTGCTTTGATGGCTCTTACCATCGCCTTTGGCTATTCGGGATATTTACTTCCTTGGGATTCGCTGGCGTTTGGAGCGGCTACCATTGGCATTAACATGGCACTTTCAACACCTCTGATTGGGAAACAAATCGCTACGCTTATGTTTGGAGGTTCTTCACTGAGCGGAGCAACTGTAACGAGAATGTACTTTGTACACGTATTTATCCTACCTGTTGTGGTCACTTCTTTGATCATCATTCATTTGTTTATAGTATGGGTACAAGGTATCGCAGAGCCGCATTGAAGGAGGGAAAAATATGGGATTAATGGAGAATCTTGGTCGCGTTGCAGACACCTACATGGAGGAAAAGCAACGTTTACTCTCAGCTGAAAAGGAACGTGTAAGGGAAAGAATGGGTCATGGTTTTTGGCCTCATGAGGTACTCAGAGATTCAATCATCTTCGCTGCAATTATGGCAACCCTACTCTTCTATGCTTGGCTTATTCCGCCACCACTACACAGTGCGGCAGATCCATTCGCACAAGCAGGTTTCGTTTTCCCCGATTGGTATGTATTGTTTAGTTATGGGTACCTAAGGTGGGGAGAATATCTTCCACAATTTAACGTTCCACTCGGACCTGTTGGGGAATTTTTTGGTCAACCTGTTTTCCCTTGGAACGCAGCATGGTGGGGAGCCGCACTTACTGGCATCCCGGTCATGATATTGGCACTGCCTCCGTTCTTGGGCGGACGTGAAAAGCGACCTGTTGAAGATCCTTGGTTCGCATCGGCAGGAGCCATCTACTTGGCTCACGTTTGGTTTATTTCTGTGTTCAGTATCAATATCTTTCTTGAGTTATATGGAAAAAACAGAGCTGATTACTGTAAATTAGACAGTCATGGAGACCTGATATGCGGAGTTCGTGAACCCTGGGTCGCAGATTTGTTTAATAGCATACCATGGGTTCTTACCGGAATTTTGGTTTGGATTATGTTATATTTTGGAGCAAGATGGATTTTTGTCAATGCCTGGGGTGCAAGATTTACGCCCTCACACGGTAAGAAACTTATCGTTGGAGCATTCGCTTTAGCAACCGCATTTACTGTTGTGACCTACCCTGTTTACGATAACGGCTTCTGGGGAGCTAAAGGACTCAACACCATTGCAGATTACGAATCACTTGAAGAAATGAGAACACAACCAGTAGATGTTCATGTTCATGAGGAAAATGAATTCACCATGGAGTTTGGATATGATGATCTCATGGTACCAGCGATGGCTTGGCTCGATTGGGAAGATTATCAACCAACTCGCACCCATATCATCGACTTTTTGGATGTCAATGGTCACCAAGATAGTCAATCCGGAACCAATGCAGTTACCCTCTCTGGTGATTACAGCGGTGAAGAGAAAATCAGTGAAACCGGCACTTTCACTATCACTAACGAGCATTGGCCATCTGAACTCGAAACAGTTCCAATCGATGCCGCCTGCGAATACCGAGTAGATTCATCATTCAGAAAAATCGGAGATGTACTCACACTTACATACATTTCAAGCACGATGACCATTGCAAAATCTAGCGGTGAAGTGGTCACAACTATTCACGACTGTGAAGGGATAACGGGCGTCGAATTTGAAGCAGGAACCTACACATATGATTTCACTGTTGAATCATCAGGAGCGCTTGCAGCAAACAATTCTATCGAAGTTGAAGCTACGATGGACATAAAGGCTTACCAACCACTACTTACTTATCTTGACAGCGCTCCAGCCGCACTCGCTGGTCACAGCGTAAATCTCAGTAGTTCTTCTGAACTTGCCGAAGCAGCGGGCGCATTTAGCGTTGTAGAAAACCCAGGATATCACGTAAACCCAATGGCATTGGATGCAAAACTAATCTATGCCATGTTCATTCCATGTATTACCTTTGGAGCTCTCGTATTTGTTCTCTTAAGGTCAATGGCACGAGGATATGAATTTGAGATGAACAAATGCTATGGATGCGATCTCTGCGACGATGCCTGTCCAGTGCGCCTCTTCAACGGAGGAGACAAACTCAACATCATCTACAACTCATGGAATAACGAAGATGATGGAGTCCCAATGTACTCATGTCTTACCTGCACGGCGTGTACCAACGCCTGCCCACAGCTTGTGGATTATGATTCATACGTAGACATTCGACGAAGTCTCATCGTTGGTGCTCCACAAGCCGAAATTCCACACACAGCTCTCCAAGCAGTCCTTGCTGCTGAAGCTGAAGCAGAAGCCGATGACCAATTCTTGAGTGTTGAAGAATTAGAAATCGATTCAAACGTAGGATATTATCCAGGATGTGTCGACTATCTCGACCAAGAGATGGTTTTCAGTCACTTAAATGAAGGTTCCATGAACCTTGGTGACACTACTAATGCTGCCTTCACATTGTTCGAAGAGATGAACCAAGAAGTCACCTACCTTGGCCGTGATTTCCTCAAATGCTGTGGACACGACCAAAAATGGCAAGGTCTAACAGAAGTCTTTGAAAAACTAAAGTCCTACAACCAAAAGAAACTAGAAGCATCTGGAATCGATACGTTGGTCTCAAGTTGTGCCGAATGTTTCCGAACATTTGCTCGAGACTACGAATTAGATGGTATCAAAGTAATGCATACAACTGAATATCTAACTGAAAATGGATTCAAACCTGACCTCAAAGCAGAACATGAGGTCACTGTGACCTACCATGACCCATGCCGACTTGGAAGGCAGATGGGGATATACGAAGAACCAAGAGATCTGCTTGGCGATGTAGAGGGAGTGAAACTCGTGGAAATGGAACACCATGGAGAAGATGCAATGTGCTGTGGAGTATCAAGCATGATGTCTTGCAATGAAAATGCTCGCTCGCTAAGAGTTGCAAGAATGGAAGAAATAAGAGATACGGGTGCGGATATGATGATAACATCCTGTCCAAAGTGTGTCTCTCACTTCGAATGTCTCAAATTTGAGGGTGATGAAAAATACGATATCGAGATTTTGGATGTAGTTAGTTTCCTTGCTAAGCAAGTTGAAGCAAGCAAATCTAAGGCAAAAGATGCTGTTTCCCCTTCGATTCAATCAGAAGAAGTATCTGCTTGATCGTCTTCTTCCATACCCTTGATCTCGTAGTTTGATGGAAATAGGGCGATTAGTGTTCCACCGACGAGGCAAGCAAGGCCCCAGCCAAATGATTGACTTACAAACATAAGTTCCAGCGAAATAGCCACGAGCAAGAGGCCACCAATATTAGATACCCAAACCAGTGTCTTGAAGGTTGAAAGTGAAACACCTGTGGTTTTACCTGTACGTTTAGGGCCAAATTCTCCACCAAACCTCAGCGCTTGCTTTTCTTCATCATCCATTCATATCACCTATCAATCATTTCTATCGCATCTGTCGGACAAGCCAAAACACATAGTCTGCAACCAGTACATGCATCCCGTATGATTTTTGCTTTCCTATTTGAAGGAACTTGCATCAGTGGAGAGGCTACGTCTTTGAAGTAGAGTTCAATGGCTCTATCATCACAAACAATAGTACATTGGTCGCAGCCTATGCACAACGATTCCGTAACCCAAGCGACCGTCCCTTCACCACCTTTGATGCTGGCCTGTTTCTCTCCACGTTGCTTGGCTAAACTCAAAGCGATTTTTTTGGCTTCTTCCTTCCGCCTTTTAGAAAGTTTTTCTGACGAAGTCATGATAACTCACTCCCATCAAGAGGATTTTGACTTCTGAGTTGTAATTCTCTACCCATTGCAAGCATGGACAATTCAGCAACAAGCTCATGCCAATTTCTTGCCCTTGCTGTTAAAATTTCATCTACATCTGTTCGATTGGCAAAAACGGAGCTCGGTGAGTTTAGATTGTCTTGGTCTGATTTTTTCTTATTCATCCTGTAAAACCAAGATGCAGCCTGACCGTCTACCAGATACACAACAGGTTCAACCGTATGCCCATTGAACCTCATTGCAGTTGGTACTCCCTCTTGTATCAAGAAGTTTTCAACCTTGGAACCACTTTTTGAATACATTAATTTCTTCATCTTCCGGTTGGATAGGCTGAGTAGTTCCTTGCCTTCTGAAAGGACTAAAATTCCCAATCCATATGTCCCTCGATCATTTTTGAGGAAAACAACCGGTTTACGGTTGATACCCAACGCCTCATATTTCGATTGTATTTTTCCAATGAAAGCATCAATCTCTGACGCAAGTCTGATCCGGCAAGAATCTTCATCAAGACATTTATCCTCAGAAACGAACCAATCTGCCATCAAATGCCATGGATCAATGTCTAATAGTGAGGCCATTTGATTTGTGTAGTATTCTAAGGCCTCGAAATGCTCAGATTTTCGCCGAAGGTGCCAACCCATTGAAGGATTCGGAGTTACATTCATTTCAGAAATTCCAGGAAGTATTCCCCCTGAAAGGTCATTATTCAATAAAATCATATCAGGTTGTTTTCCATCGACGAGAAGTACATCATCTATCGATTCGGTTTTGTTTAACACCAGAGGGCCACTCAAACCGTGAAGATCGTCAAAATCTGCCAATTCGGGTGACCCAACCGTACATTTGTATCCTGCCGAGATTACGATTTCTTGGATTGCCTTCACGTTCTCGACATATGCTTGGTTTCTGGAATGACTCTCGGGATAGAGATGAACCCACTGACAATCAGGGTTTTGACGGCGAATATGTTCTGAAAGCAATCTGGCCAAGTCATCTTTTTCATCTTCATTTACATTATTGAATCCGGCAGGAAAGTGATTTGCATCAACAACAGCAACTTTCCAATCAGCATCTCGAATGTCGACACTTCCGTAAATCGGCAAAGGCACCTCTGCCCGCTTTTGTACAAACCAAGCCTCAATTTCAGGCCTTTTTTCTTCGATAATATTGTGAAGTAATGGGTGATTCAATCAATCACCTCATCAAGCAAATCAACCATTGACTTTTTCTTCTTCATGCGACCTTCATCGAGAATATGTTGGGCTACAAATAAACCGTAACCAATTGAGATTTCTGGCATACTAACGAGCAATTCACCGACATCATCACATTGCAAAGCAAATTCATTCGCTCTGGGTTTTAATTCATTAATCCAGGTATCGATGATGGTTGGAGACGTGGCTCTACCTGCCGGAAGTTTTGGTCGATTAACAATCTCTTTTGGCAAATTCGTGAGATTGGCCGCCTCCCGCAAGGCCTTCTTTTCAAGGCCGTTTTCTGGTAATCGTAAAGATATTGGAAGATGATTTGACATCCTTCGATGAGAACTCCCCAGAAATGGAACTCTCACCTCCAATCCATGAGCCATGGAGTGTCTATCGACCAATCGCAATTGAAAGTTTGTTAATTGTCCATGGTTCATTTCAAATTCCAAGAAATCCTTCAGGCTTTCCGTATGAATGTCAGGCATATGGTTTTCACTCCACCATTCTTCCCCTTCTAAACCCTGCAAATGAATATCCATTTTACTAAGTCGATGATTCACTAAATCCCTATGTCCATCCAAATCCGTGTATCTTGGATAACCAGCATGTAACTCATCTGCTCCTTGGCCACACAAGCCAACAGTAACCTCCTTAGACATCAATTGAAACAATGGCTGAAAGAACATCACTGTAAAGTCAAGGTCTTCACCATGCCAAGACATGTCCGTTACCCAAGTATCTGCATCTTCAGTTTGAATAATTTCTTGATGATGATCCATTTCAAGGGTCGAGGCTACAAGTTCTGCTGCTTTCCAATCAGGATTATCTTCATCTTCTGCGACTGTCCAACATTTTGGAATTGGTTGTGATGCTCTTTGAGCTGCCTCTTCAGCCACTGCAGATACCAAACTACTGTCAAGTCCACCTGATAATACAATACCAACCGGCACATCCGACATCAATCGTTGCTGAACACTGGTCACAAATGTCTCCAATAACTCTTCAGGACCTGACCAACCCGGTTGTGGATGCACAGAAACGTGTTCAAACATTGCAGTATCGACTAACTTGGGTTTACCAGAGTCCATAGACCAAATTTCAACCGTTCCAGGACGTACTTGACAAACACCCTTGAGCAAAGAGGTTCCATCAAGAGGATACTCCCAAGCCAATCGAGCCTTCAACGCAAGTGAATCGATTTGGGGGACATGACCTTCATGTGCTCGAAGAGCCTTGAATTCACTCGAAAATAGGAGTGTATCATTTACAATGGTTCGGCAAAGCGGTTTAATGCCCATAGTATCTCTTGCCAGAAGCAGTTGTTGATGCTTTGAATCCCACAATGCAAAAGCAAACATGCCTTCAATTTCTTTGAGCCATGATGCATGATCTCTTGCAGAACCACCAGCAAATTTTGCATGAAGCGATAAAATGGTCTCAGAATCTCCTGCTGTTCTGTAGGGATATGATGATGACCTTAAATCGAGATAATTGTAAATCTCTCCATTTACTACTAAAGTAGAACCATGATCGGATTCAATCGGTTGATTTGAACCCTCTAAATCCACAATCGCAAGACGGGCATGAGCAAGTCCACACTGTTCATCTAACCAAATATTTTGACCGTCCGGACCTCTGTGTTGATGGTATTGATTCATGCGACGGAGCACGTGAGCATCGGGATTACCCAACATACCCCCTATGCCGCACATGTACAAAGCCAAAATTCAATGGTTCAAAAAATTGGGTATTGAAACATCGTCACAATAAGGAGAACAAAAACGAGCATAAATGCGAAAACATAGACACTTTGAGGGGGATCTTGACTGCTGGACTCATCACTCATACTTCCTCACCAGTTGCTGGGTATCAAACAGTCATTTGAACATGTTGGAATCATACCCAATTTTCTAACATTAAAACGGCTAAACCAGGAATAAGTAGCATCATCGCATTATCATCAATCCAATTAAGCCTAGGCTTTTCCGATAATACCACAATAACTGGTAAAACCATCACCATCAAGAGTGGAGTCGCATACCAATGATAGCACAATAACCAAATCAAAAAAGTGGCAATGATTCCAATCGTCAAAACCTTTGATTCTCCAACCTGAGACTTTCTGAGTTCTCCCAATAATGGGTCAACGAAGGTGAGGCTCCAAATCAATGGATATCCATAAGCTCCTTCTTCAAAAATTAGGAAGATGGTCGCCATTGCTATCGCTCCCCAACAAAGAGCGCTTATCTGGGTAGATTCGTATGACCTTTGACCAAAAAAAACGACACCAGATCTTAATCGCCAATATTCTCCAACGATGGCTAGAAGCAGAACAATACTTACGAATTGGTTTGGTGTAATGCCAATTTTGTCACCGATTGCTTCACCCTTGGCATAATATAACCATGGAATTATGGCGAGCGAGATGTGGAAAAAACGTCTTCCAATATGTCCTTTCAGCCCACCTATTGAGTTGTATTCTTGATTAATCACTTCAGTCACTTAATATCACCAAACCTTCTTCAAAACTTAACTCACCACTGGAAATTTGTTTTATCACATAATCAAAATTTTCTCGGTGCAATAACTTATTTTCATGCCACATCAAGATTCTTTCACGGATTCTTGCTCGATTTGTTTTGACCGAACTTTTGGTCAATAGGATTTTTTCGGCCAATTCTTCAATCCCCTCGCCGGTTTGTGCACTTGCCAACACGATATTTGGAGCAGTATCTGTCAAATTTAGCGAGGATTGAATCTCATGTGCGACTTTACTCGCACCCGGTAAATCTGATTTATTCACGACGACTAAGTCTGCTAATTCCAGTAAGCCTGCTTTTTCAGCCTGAATAATGTCTCCCCTTGAAGGACCTTCTACAACAATAATTTTGTTTGCAAGAGCAGCACATCTCATTTCAGATTGTCCTGCACCAACTGTTTCAACCAGAACCATATCGAAACCTTCTGAAAACAAATGGCTTGCAAGGTCGCCAACAATCGAAGGTACAGAACCACTGCTTTCACGAGTAGCAACTGATCGAAAGTAAACCTGTTTTCCTAATTCAGGTTCATCAAGCACAGTCATACGAATTCGATCACCGAGAAGGGCTCCGCCAGACAATGGAGAGGTCGGATCAACTGCCAACACTGCAATGGTTTTGGTTGTAGACCACTCGTAAATCAATCGGTCAATAAGACAGGATTTACCAACCCCCGGAGATCCCGTAAATGCAATGATGAGACCTTCATGGCGTTTAGGAATCAACTGACGATTTTCTATTTCGGATAATGTCTTGGCTAGCAAGCGACGATTCAAACCTTCACAACCCCTGCCATTTCCAACCGGATTCAACACTCACTCCACTTGGTTTTTGAACTGCCTCGTCTATGAATGAAAGTATTTCTTCCGTTGAGGTACCTGGCCCGAAAATAGCCCGAATACCAGCATCATAGAGTGCTTCTCTATCACTCTCAGGGATAATTCCGCCGGCAAAAACAATCACATCACCCATTCCTTGCTCAGTAAGAAGTTTGCAAATCTTAGGGAAAAGATGACCATGTGCTCCTGAAAGAGAAGATAAACCAAGGAATGAAGCATCTTCGTCCATCGCTGTCATGATAATTTGTTCGGGTGTTCTTCTCAAGCCTGTGTATATGACTTCATGACCAGCATCTCTAAGCGCTCTTGCAACTACTTTAGCTCCACGGTCGTGACCATCAAGACCGGGCTTAGCAATCACAATTCTTTGCCTCCCAGCCATGAACCTTGGAATGCGTGTTACCCTATTAGCACTCTCCTGAAATTAATCAGAAACCATAGAATGATTTGGCGATTGAGGCATATTCGAAATCAAGCCCTGAAAAATACCACAATGTGAAATCCCTTGAATCCATTTTCTTCATGTTCTAAATCCTTCTCTTTAATGAACATGTTTGGTCAATTTCAATGAGAATGCATAAGGACATTATCCTCTCATAGCCAACCGGCGAAGTTCCATGACTACCGAAAAAAAACTCCTTGACTTGCGGGCACGAAAAGCCAGGTCAGAAGCAGGAGGAGGAAAGGCGAGAGTTGATGCACAACACAATCGTGGAAAAATGACGGCCAGAGAAAGACTTGAATGGCTACTGGACCCAGATTCATTTCAAGAAATAGATTCGTTAGTTGAACATCGATGCCGTGACTTTGACATGGACAAAAATGTGATACCTGGAGATGGTGTTGTAACTGGACATGGTACCATCAACGGTCGTCAAGTATTTGCTTTCGCCCAAGATTTTACCGTTTATGGAGGTAGTTTGGGAGAAATGCATGGTCTCAAGATCTGTAAAGTTCTTGATATGGCTCTAAAAACTGGACGACCGGTTATTGGACTCAACGATAGCGGGGGGGCACGAATACAAGAGGGCGTTGCAAGTTTAGGTTCATACGCTGAAATCTTCTTCAGAAACGTAAGGGCTAGTGGAGTAATACCCCAAATATCAGTTATTATGGGCCCTTGCGCAGGTGGCGCTGTATATTCACCTGCCATCACCGATTTTGTGATTATGGTTGACAAAACCGCTCACATGTTTATCACAGGTCCTGAAGTTATCAAAACGGTCACGAATGAAGAAGTAACCTTTGAAGAGTTGGGTGGCGCATCCACTCACGGTTCGCGTTCTGGAGTATCTCATTTCACTGCAGGGGATGATGAAGAGGCACTGGAACTTGCTCGAAATCTTGTGGATTTGTTACCCTCAAATAATCTTGAAAAACCACCCCTGAAACGTACATCTGATTCTATCGATCGTCCGAGTGAAAAAATTGGTGAAATTGTCCCAAGTGATCCAAGTAAACCATATGATGTAAAGGACGTGATTTCAGAAGTTCTTGATGACGGAGGTTTTTTGGAAGTTCAAAGAGAATGGGCAATGAATATTGTTTGTGGATTTGGCCATCTTGGCGGCCATACTGTTGGAATCGTAGCCAATCAACCAAAAATTCTCGCAGGTTGTTTAGACATCGATGCGAGCGACAAAGCAGCAAGGTTTGTTAGGTTCTGTGATGCCTTTAATATTCCAATCATCACCTTTGAAGACGTCCCTGGATTCCTTCCCGGAACAAGTCAAGAATGGGGGGGCATTATCAGACATGGTGCAAAGTTATTGTATGCTTATTCAGAAGCCACCGTACCTAAATTAACTGTTATTCTTCGAAAGGCCTACGGAGGAGCATACGACGTGATGAGTAGTAAACACATTCGCGGGGACTATAACGTCGCTTGGCCAGGTGCTGAATTAGCAGTGATGGGAGCAGAGGGTGCTGTCCAGATTATTCATCGAAACCGAATCAAGGGTGCAAGAGATGCTGAAGGTGAAAGAGCGAGATTGGTTAAAGATTATCAAGAAAAATTTGCTAATCCATACAAAGCCGCAAGCCTTGGTTATCTCGATGACGTGATCGAGCCATCCAAGACAAGAGAAAAACTAGCAAAAGCGCTTCATATGCTCATGGATAAAGAAGAACTCCGGCCAGAAAGAAAGCATGGGAACATACCATTGTGAGGAGAAAAAATGACTGATACCGAGATTTTACGAATCGCAGCAATCATGGCCGTCCTACAAATCGTAAGCGACGGAGAGAATGAAGCTGATGTTGGTAGAGAATATGGGGAAGCTTGGGCCCAAGATCATCGTAGAATGGCTGTTGGACGATCTTCTTTACTAAGACATCGAACAGGTAATACCGCATGGAGATGAATGAGATGACTGAAAGCAAGAAAGTTGAGGTTGATGGAGTTACATTTGATGTCGAATTAGAGGCTGATGAACAAGGCTGGAAGGCCACGGTCGAGGGAAGAACATTCGTGATTAAATTTCCCGATGGAGGAGGAGGAGTCAAGAAAAAACGAAGTTCAGGTCGTTCAAAGAAAAATGGAACAGTATCGGCAAATATTCCTGGAAAAATTGTAACGGTTGAAGTAAATGTTGGAGACCAAATTAACGAGGGAGATGTGATTCTAATCCTCGAGGCGATGAAAATGCAAAATGAAATACAAGCACCTATAAGTGGAACAATCACATCAATCCAATGCGAGGAAGGACAATCAATTGAGGCGAATGTGCCCTTGGTGATTATACAACCAGATGAAGATGGAGGAAATCAAGATGAGTGAGAGTACAATCTGTGATTACCTTGGTTGTGAAAATCATGGAGAAATTATCAGTCGATTATCTCCTGAAGGGTATTTAGTTGCTACCGGCAAAAAGGCCTACTCATTTCGAGAGGCATATCGAAGATTTCACTACTGTGCTGACCATCATGAACAACTTATGACCGGCGTCTGGTCAAGGGTTCGCAAACCTGATGACAAAAAGGATGGACATGTCGCCCCTACTGCTATTTAGAAAGTTATTACTATTGCCGCTTTTTTTATAAACCAAATAATTTTGCCCAGCACGATAATATGGGCCAAAATTCACGCCAACCGCAAATTAATTCTATCTTTCTAATTGGAATTCTTCTCTTTTCTTTGTTCTCCGCTTTTGCATATCATGCACCAGAGACCGAGATTGATGTTCTTGATGAAGACAAAGAAATTAATTTCGTAAATACCCAAACCTACTGGGGTAGCCCATCTGTGATTGCTACTACTAACAATGTCGGAGAATTTGGAAAAGGAATTGCATCCGACTCAAATGGATTTATTCATATTTCATATTGGGATAAACAATCCAAAGATTTGCTGTACATTACGAATGCGTCTGGTTCATGGGTTTCAACAAATATTCACAGTTCTGGCCTTATCGGAAAATACAGCGACATCGTAGTTGATTCCAACGACCATATACACATTGTATACTTTGATGATAGTAATGACGATCTAAGATATGCAACAAATTCTTCAGGTTCATGGGTCAACAGTCTTATCGACGGTTCTTCTTCAAGCGTTGGGACTGAAATATCCTTAACCATTAATTCAAATGATTTGATTGTCGCCTCTTATTATGATAGCACAAGTGCAGATTTGAAAGTAGCTTCTTACCAATCTACAAACGGATGGCAGACAAAGACTGTTGATTCATCGGGTTCCGTTGGAAAACAATCCTCAATAACTATCAACAATAATACAGTACACGTCGCCTATTGTGATGAATCCAACAGCAACTTGAAGTATGCAACGATTGCAAATATCAATAATATTGCAAACTCAAATTCATGGACAATTTCTACCGTTGATAACACTGGAGATTTCCCATGTTACACTACTTCTTATTCCTCAATTGTCGTTGATTCATACAACGAGTTACACATCGCTTATTTTGCAGGTTTTGCCGGACAGTTGTGGTATCAGACAACTGTAAATGGAACCTCATCTCAACCGTGGACAAAGTCTGTTATTGACTCGGGAAGCGTTGGTCAATTCACGAGAATGACAATTGATTCCAATGATAACCTTCACATAGCCTATCATGATGCTACGAATAAGGATCTGAAATATGTCACAAATTATGGAGGGAGTTGGAATATCTCTGTCCTTGATAGCCCTGGGTACGTTGGGAGATACGTTGCAATTACCGTAGATAACAATGATGACGTGCACATCGCATACCATGACTCTGATACTGGTAAGGACCTGAAATATGTGAGAACACATACACCGTCATCTGGAGGAGGAGGATCGGGTGGACCGGTAAACACAGGATGTGGATATGACCATAATTTGACTCAGCTAAATGTCACACATCCATCTTATCTACAAGAAGGTGATACCCTTACTGTAAATTTGACTACAACATGTAATTTACTCAACCAAACCATGTACCTTACATACGCAATGTCAGGAAGTTCCCAACCATCTGGTCAATTTCAATGGACTGCGTATAACCTCAATGATAC
>PABV01000024.1 GCA_002699425.1 Methanobacteriota archaeon | reverse complement strand
CCTCAACATCACTGTCAACGATCGCATGCCTTCGTTCACCTACAACCCAGAAAACCTCACCCTGACCAACAACACGGCCAGCAGTGATCTACCGCTTGCACCAACCTTCCACTATTCAGGAGACGTTCCAACAAATTGGGTCTTGATTGGAACATTACCCGTAGGTCTCAACTTTGGCACCAACAACGGAACCATTTGGGGTACGCCAACCGAGCTGTGGACGACCACAAATTACACAGTTTACGGAAACAACACCGGTGGTTCATTCAACGTCAGCATCAACATCACGGTCAACGATCAAATGCCAACGCTTTCGTATTCTCCTGCCAACCTCACGCTCTATAACAACACGGCCAGCAGTGATTTGCCGTTGAACGCCACGCTGACCGGTCCTGGAGAGATCACTTCGTGGGCCATCGCACCCGATTTGCCAAACGGTTTGTCCTTCGGCACGAGCAACGGAACGATTTGGGGTATTCCAACTGTCTTACAAACCACCGCAGTCACGTACACCGTTTGGGCTAATAATAGCGGTGGTTCAACAGTAGCCTATCTCAACATTACCGTTGTAGATGAATTGCCAACTATTTCTTATACTCCAAATATACTCAATGTGGTAAATAATACTGAAAGTACTGACCTTCCTTTGGCGCCAATCATTACCGGCTCGGGCGAGATTACATCATGGGGAATCAATGCTACTTTACCGGATGGGATTCAATTTGGTACTGGTAACGGTACGATTTGGGGTACACCGACTGAGTTGTGGCCCCAGTTTTCATATTTGATTTGGGCTAATAATAGCGGCGGTTCTACTTCTACATTAGTGACAATTTCGGTCGTCGATCAAGTCCCATCTCTGAATTATTCACCGAATAAATTTGAATTGGTCAATAATACACTCAATATGAGTTTCCCACTTCTACCTATCCTCAGCGGGCCCGGGGAAATTACGTCATGGGCAATCAATACTACTTTGCCCGATGGGATTCAATTTGGTACTGATAACGGTACTTTCTGGGGTATAGCGACCAAATTATGGCAAGAGACAAATTATACTGTTTGGGCTAATAATAGCGGTGGTTCTACTTCCACCACGATCACGTTTGTTGTTATTGACCAATTACCGTTGTTAACCTACGCTCTTGATAGCATTCAACTTACCAATGACTCAGGCCATGATGATATGCCTCTAGTCCCTGAGTTAACTGGGTTTGGTGAAATCACCTCATGGTCGATCAGCGGGGAATTACCAGCTGGATTGAACTTTGGTTATTCCAACGGAACCATTTGGGGGATTTCGACAGAACTTTGGCCAGAGACAGTGTACATTATTTGGGCTAATAATAGCGGTGGTTCTTCATCAACCACGCTGTCGATTACTGTATTTGATCAAATTCCTGCCTTTTCTTATCTCGAAGTGAACATAACATTGCAAAATAATGTCTCAACATTAGATTTGAATCCGATATCGATTGGTGGACAGATAGCATCTTGGAGCATATCTCCTCAGATATCTCCAGGCTTATTTTTCGATTTAGATAATGGTTCTTTGTATGGGGTTCCAACCCAAGTCAAAAATCAGACCATGTATGTCATTAGTGCAACTAATGATATTGGTACAACTATGTTTTATCTTAATATAACCGTCAGAGAACTATTCTATGATACGTCTCTTGGTGGCAAATATTTGATACGCGCAATAAATATGATGCCTTATGGTCCTCAATTGGGTCCCGATGATGCAGAATATGGGATTCATCCTATGCTTCCTCAAGGATTGTTCATCGGTTCAGATAACGGGACCATATGGGGGACGCCAATGGAAGTCTTTGTCCTTACAAAATATACAATCTATGCAAATTCGAGTTCTTTTGATGATACATTTGTGATATACATTGAGGTGTTGGAAGATACAGACCTAGATGGGATGCCAGATGAAGTTCCAAGTATCGTGAATCCTCTGCAAGGACTCATCGAAGATTTAGACGATGATAATGATCAATGGACTGATGAAGAAGAATTAATGTGCGGTCCTACCGATTCAAAAGATGCCTCAAGTATACCGGTCGATACCGATGAGGATGGTATTTGTGACTTCATTGAGGAGCTGGTAATCAGTTATCCAAATGATGTATTTGAATTCATTCAAGGTCAGACCAACATATCACTTATTCCAGTCATCTCGGGCATGAGTGTCGACAGATGGGAAATCTCACCTGTTCTACCAGAAGGAATGTTGTTTGGAAACGACTCATCCAGTGCAAATGGCACCATCTTTGGCATTCCTTATTTCATTTCTCAAAACGGTACCTACACGGTGACTGCTTTTAATTCACTCACAAATTCTCAAGTGATCACAACAATCAATTTCTCTGTAGTTGGAGACTTTGATTTGGATGGTAAGTCAGATAATGACACTATCCTGGGGCTTTTCGAAGTAGATGCTGATGATGATAATGATGGATTTGAGGATACTGTTGAGTTAGATTGTAAATCAAATCCGTATGACCGATTCTCTTTCCCTAAACTGGATGATAGCGGAAATTGCCTCACTTCTGAAACTCTCGAAGAAACACAAAAAAATGATCCAAATCAGTCTCAATTTGGAAGCATCTTCTTCATAACTCTCTTACTTTCCTCAATCGCTATCGTTTCATTCATCCTCAGGCAAAAGAAGGAGAAAATCGGAGTGAGGCCAGAACATGTTACGGCGAGGCCTGCGTTTGAAGAGGGAGATGGAACCGTATTTTCACCTTACAAATTAGAAGATACAGTGGTGCCATATGATACCAGTGCTGAATCAATAGAAGTAATTCGATGCGCAGGCATCACACCAAATGCTGATGTAAAGTTCATCGATAAGCAGGAAGATGTTAATGGAGGCCGCTTCGCTGCAATCATTTCTGGCGGACCACAAGCAGGAGAATCAAAACTTAAGTCGAATGAATATGGTGTTATGTCGATCAAATTAATCTTTGATGCCTCAATTAATCCTGAATCAGAGGGTGCAGAATACCATGCCGAAATAATTCTTGATGATGATACTCATCTCATTTGGAAGGTCGAGACGGAAAAACAGCAAGATTCAGAGGAAGACTCTAATGAAGAGGTAGAAGAAGAAAGTGAAGAATCATCAGAGAAGAAACCCGAAGAAGATTCAGAATCTGAAGATGAGGAATCCCCCGATACGGAGAAAGAATCAGAAACAAAATCAACGAATAAATCTAAGCAAACCAAGAAAAAATCATCCAATAAGAAAAAATAATCAGAAAACTCCACCATGATTAATCCGGTGATTTTTGAAGATCACCTACCTGTTCCACAATTTTGTATCAAGTAGATACAACGCTTATGATTTTGTTATAGAATTACTATAAACATCATTTTTCTCTTAGGTGTATGAAGGAATGGATTAGTCTTAGTCTTGCCATACTATTCGAAGTAACTGCTACAGCCTCATTGAAATCGACAGAAGGATTCACGAAACTTTGGCCATCGTTATTGGTGGTAGCGGGATATACTGGAGCATTTTACTTTGTATCCTTGACCCTTGATGTGATTCCTGTAGCCGTTGTTTATGCTATTTGGTCTGGTTTAGGTATGGCTCTGCTTGTGTTAGTATCATACATTTTTTTGGGACAAACACTCGATACGGCGTCGCTCATGGGCATCGGTCTTATCATCGTAGGTGTCGTGGTGATTCACTACTACGGAGAACCACTTTCTGCATCTTGAGAAGATACTTCAGTTTACTCTAATTTGTGCATTCTTGTGAATACTTCTTGGAAGCGTTGAAGGTTTTCGGGAATGCTTATGTCAGAAATCGGTGCATTGAGTGAAATTCCCTGGCTTTTCTTGGTTTTCCAAGTCTCAGAGTTGAATGATTCAATATCAGAGGTTAGTGTACACAAATCCGGATTTTCTGGTGTCAGATTGGGGAAAGATCGAACATCTACTGCACTTGTTCCATACAATGTTGAAGAGATATAATGCGTGAAAAATGGACAAACTGGACTCAAGGCGCTCATCAAATCTCGAACAATTCGGTGGATGGTCCATGCGGCTTTTTCATCACCGTCATAGAGTCTTGATTTACTCATTTCTAGCCAATGAGATGGCAGGATTCCAGTTCCAAAGGTCTTCAAAGATTGTGTGGCTGTGTAAATATCAAGGTTCTGCCATCCTTGCTGAACTTTATGCATGGTTTGATGGAATTCAGCGAGAATCCACTCGTCTTCAATCGGTAGATCCTCTGGTTGAGAATCAAGTTGATTTGGGACTTCAAATTGACTTGCAAAGCGGGCAACGTTGAATAATTTAGTCAATACACCAAAATATTTTGATTCAATTTCTTCAGGGTTGATATGAAAATCATCACCAACTTGAGCATCACAGGCTTTCCACAATCTGAAACATTCTGAACCGATTTTATTTGCTCGCAATTTGACCGACTTTTCAGGTCCTCTGACTTGCCACGAGCCTGTTTTTCCACCAGCGCCACATTCGAGAACGGAATCAGCATCGATACCATTTCCTAGCGATTTACTCATTTTTCGACCCCATGGGTCCATGCCAAGTCCATCGATCCAAACGTGTTTGAAGCCTGGTTTATCGAGAAGAAGTGCGCTCTTGAGCAGCGTATAATACAACCATGTGCGAACAATTTCTTTTCCTTGTGGTCGAATGGCTGTTGGGAAAGCTCGCTCAAAAACATCTGGCTTATTGAGATAACCAGATACAAAAAGATTGGAATTTGAGGAATCCATCCATGTATCAAACACTTTTTCCTCACCTCGTAGTACACCAAGTTGTGCTTTTATGTCTGCGTATAAACCTCGAGATTCTCTTGTTTCTCGGTCAAGTACTTCACTTCCCTCAGGAGGTGCATCCTTCCATGGTTGCACATACACTCCAGCAGGTGGAACCACAACCATGCTGTCATCTTGGGAATACCAAATTGGGATTTCTGTATGATACCATCTTCTACGAGAAATGGGCCAATCAATGCTGATATTGTCCATCCAATCGAGTAAGAACTGCTTATTCCTTGGTGGATGGAATTCAATTTCCTTTGCCAACTCACGGATTTTGTCTTGCATGTGGGTTTGACGTACATACCATTCTTTGAGTAAAATAATCTCAACGGGGTTTTTCCCTCGCTCTGAAACGGGAACTTCTTGGTCCTTTTCCACGATTTGGTGCAAACGACCGGTCTGTTCGAGTTGCTCAATAGCAGATGCTCGAGCCTCCATTACCGACATTCCTGCAAGCGGCCCCGCAATTTTTGTCATCTTTCCATCTAAATCAATAGCCTGAAATGGATTCAATCCCAATTCCCTGAAAACCGAAACGTCGTTTTGGTCTCCAAATGAACAAACCATCAAAACCCCCGAACCAAATTCTGATTTAACGGAAGGATGAGTGGCTATTTTCACGGTTGTTGAACGGTCGCTTACTTCAAGTGGGAGAGATATTTCTTGCCCTACCAAATGTGTATATCTCTTATCATCAGGATGAACAACCACAATCCCGCATGCGCAAATCAATTCGGGCCTCGTAGTTGAAATAATCACCTTTTCACCTTCGGAGGTCTCCCAGATGACGTCAACTAATTTTGTCTTGCGAGTAAGGCGTTCGACTTCAGCATCGGCGATGGTTGTTCCTTCGACAGGGTCGTAGATATTTGGACGTAGATCTTCGATGATTTCTCCTTTCTTGAAGAGGTCGGTGAAAATGGCTTGCGTAACGGCACGGTAATTTGGTGCATCGGTCAAATATTCGTTGGCAAAGTCCATGGATAGACCAACGCGTCGGGCTGTATCTCTCATGGATTGCGTGAATGTTTCGATGGTATCTCTACACAACTCAAGGAATTCTGCTCTGTCATAGGTTTTCATTTTGCGCTTGGTGTTTTTTTCTACTGTGAACTCAACGTTGATGCCATTTCTATCAACACCCCAGGGGAATGAGACCTCTTTGCCAAGCAATCGCTGAGACCGAGCGATGACATCGATCATGCTGTATTGAGCTACCGCACCAATGTGCCAAGTACCACTTGGATAGGGAGGTGGTGTATCAATAACGAAAATTTCTTTGCCACTATCGGGATTAAATCCATACCGCTTATTGTACTGGTTTTCATCGGCATAGTGTTCTTGCTGTATGCGCTTTTCAAGATCGATAGACCATCGTTTATCTGGAATCTTCGACTCAGGCATATCTATCCACTTGATACGGGGGTGTATGCTTTTGTTCTTCAATTCGCCGGATACCACGCATAGAGAAGAAACTGAGGCATGATTTCAAATGCCTCTCCTTCTACGAATGTCTGGGTGGAGTAATGGGTAAGGAAAGTGATGGCTCGGCTATCGAACCCCCTAAAGGTCCTACTCTACAGCAAAGATTCCGTTCCTTGATGCATTCTGGTCAACAACGCGTGGTGCAATCTGTCAAGGATTTTGATGCCAAGCGTACGGTTGATGCCGTATTGGATGCGCCTAAGCAACTTCAACGAGAATGGGAAAAACACGGCGCTACTGGTGTACTTACAAAATTTCCACTCGCGACTGTTCTTGTGTTTTTGATGCTCACACTTTTCTTCGTTTACCACAGTGGTTTTTTGGATGATTCACAATTCCGAAGCGACCCTGAACCCTCTCTCAAGGTGAATGGTGATTTGGAAGTTTACCTTCCAGAAGGGTCGACGGTGCTTGAAAATATTCGAACAGTGGAAAATGATTGGTCCACCAATGTCATGATTATCTACATAGAATCTCCTTCAGATAACATTACGAGTCAGAGGATTCTTCAAGAAATGGCCTATGTCGAATCACGATTAAACCCTGTTCTTTCTGACCCTTCTGATGATGTGATTTACGTTCTATCTCTTTCAACGGTTGTCAAAGAAGTGAATTCTAGTGCACCTAGAGTCAGAGAAGCCTTCGTCACGCAATTAGGAGAATTGGGATGTCCATCCGGCCAAACAGATGACTGTTTTTCAGCACAAGTTGCTCAACAAACCAATGACGTCTTGGAAAATACAGATAGCCTTCTTGGCACTTATGCTATTCCAACTCAAACCACCATCAATACAATTGTTGCTGAAATGTATGAAGACGATGGAAGTCCAACTCCTGGTCTTGACAAAATGGCGAGAGATGCAGATGGTGATGGTACTCTCGACCGAGCTGTGCTCATTGTAGCGGTCGATGATAAAAAAGAAACCAAGGAAATCATTGAGCAAACTCAAGGTTTACTCAATGATATTTCCAAAGAACAGAAACCATGTAATTTTGATGACGAAGCGGAGGGTACGTGTGATTGGGAAGACCTTGATTTGACCATGACATTGACCGGACCTGTGCCTATTACAAATGCTGTGACTGAGTTTTCATTCAAACTATTTTGGCAAATCTTTCCCCTTGCCATCGTACTTGTAGCAGCAGGATTATTCATCTTTCACTCTGATATCCTTCAAACCGGTTCTTGGCGCCCCATTCAAGGATTCAAAGTTGTCACTATCGCAGGACTTCCAACGCTTTGTTCTGTGTTTTGGACACTGGGTATCATTGGTTGGCTTGACTATGAGGTCACGATGACAGTGATTATTGTCGGGCCTATCCTACTTGCTTTGGGTGTATCTTATGGTCTTCACATTACCAATCGATATGCTGAGGAAGAAGGGACTAAGGACGAGAAAATCCGTCAATCACTCAGTTCAACTGGAAGGGCCGTATTTTTATCTGCGGTAACGACCGTGATTGGTTTTATTTCGCTTACATTTACACCGATGGCCCCGATTGCGACGGTTGGATTTGCTTTATCAGGTGGAATTATCGTGGTGTATATACTCACCATGGCCATGGTTCCAAATCTCACGTTATTGCTTGATTTACGTAAAACCAAACATCCTCCTCTGCCAGTTTTTGAGGCTGCTGTAAAGATTCCCATCAATTACTCAAAAGCAGTCATCGCTGTATTCTTCGCATTGATCTTCATTTCAGCATATTGGGGTCAACAAAATGTGAAAGAAAACATCGATTTACTTGGAATGGCTCCAGAAGGGGAAGAACCAGTCATCAAAATGAAACAGTATTCTACAGAATTTAATGCTGGGCAAATTGGCATGGTATTAGTTCAAGGAAATATTTCGGGAGATATTGATGATGGTGATCCCACCAATGATGACCCTGCGGGGCGGTTACAGCAGATTGAAGTACTGGAAAAGAACCTCAATACTGTTGATCAAACCACTGCCGTAAGTATCGTGTTCTTGATGAAATCAGTGGGCGTTGGATTCAATGCTAGTGGAACACCGTTATTTGAATTGATTAACCAATCATTTGTACCCGAAGATATCAAAGATACGGCTCAGGTCCTACTCGATCAAGAGATCAATCAAGACGCCAGTTTCTGGGATTTGTTGATTTCACCTGAAATGTATGGTCTACCCGGTTCAAGGCAATCTCAAATTTTCCTTTTGGACGTATTTTATGCTAGTCTAACTGCTGAGACCAGAGGTTTGTTCGTTTCCTCTGACTTCCAAAGAAATCTTGTGTATGTAGATATGCCATTTATTCCAGTTGCTGAAACGGCTGTTGCAGTAGACCAAATCAATGAATACACCAGCCTGGCTTATGAGGGGAAAATCGAGGTAGGGGAACTTACTGGAGTTGGGGCAGTAGCTATCGCCGTGAATGAGTTGATCGTATCATCGCAATGGTCATCTCTCTTCTTCGCTATTGCGCTGACACTGATTACACTCGCTTTGGTTTTCAGAGACATTCGATTCTCGATATGGACTACGTCGCCCGTGATTGCAACAGTAGCGATGCAATGGCTTGTCATGTGGCAAATGGATGTTCCTCTGTCTCTGGTTACCGTTATGATAGGCTCGATTTTGGTTGGCGTGGGTGTTGACTTTTCCATTCACATCGCGAACCGTATCAAGGAGATGGGTGGTGGTATCAATGCCATTCGAGAAGCGACTGTATCCACCGGTATGTCTCTGTTTGAAGCCGCTACAGTAACGACATTGGGGATGATTACGGCTTACCAAATTCCGATTCCTGAGATCAAACCCTTCGTTACTGTCATCATCATTTTGCTTTGGATTGCTGCAGCAAGTGCTTTGATATTACTTCCAGCGATATTTGTGACGCTCGAGCATATGGGTGTTGGGTCGGTTGGTGGTGCCTCAGCGATGGCAAAACGTCTCGGTTTAGTTGGAAAACCAAAAGATGCAGAGGCAGATGTGATTGCGATTTCAGCCCTATCTACGGACCAAGGCGAAGCATGGTGAAACTAAAGAGACGCTACTTATTGGGCTCACCATGACCCAATACTGGTTGATGAAATCAGAACCTCACGTCTATCCATATGAGCAACTGGTTGCTGATGGTTCAACGCACTGGGACGGCGTTCGTAATTATCAGGCTCGTAATTTCATGAGAGACAAAATGAAGATAGGTGATATGGTATTGTTCTATCATTCCAATACCAAACCTCCTCATGTTGCTGGATTGGCAAGAGTATGCAAAGAAGGCTATCCCGATTTTACCGCTTTTGATGTATCCAGCAAATACTATGATGGGAAATCTAATCCTGAAAATCCTCGATGGTTTATGGTCGATCTTGAGCCTGTTGCAGCCATGAATCAAACGGTTGATTTACCTGATATGAGGGAAAATCCTGCTCTTGATGGTATGGCTTTACTCGCTAGAGGTCAACGTTTGAGCGTTCAGCCAGTTGACAAAGAACATTTCATGGAAGTTTGTAGATTAGGCGGAGTGGAGGGCTTGCTTTGATTCCTGTATCAGCGAGAGCCTCTGGTATCGAGTATGCTATTCGTGACGTGGTTGTACCCGCTACAAAGCTGGAACAAGAAGGTCATGAAATCATTAAGTTGAATATTGGAGATCCGATNGCATATCCCGGTTTGCCAACTCCGTCACATATGGTTGATGCATTTGCGAAAGCGGTGAAGGATGGCAGAAATGGTTATTCTCCCTCATACGGTTTACCTGAACTAAGAACTGCTATTGCAAAAGATGAAATCTCAAAAGGATGGAACTGTCAATCCGATGATATTTATGTCTGTCATGGGGTGACTGAAGCATTACAAATTATTTTTGCAGCAACACTTGAGCCTGACACGAAGGTTTTGGCACCAGGTCCTCACTATCCTCCATATCTTGCTTATCCACAGATGTATGGTGCTAAAACCATTGAATATCGCTTGAAAAATGACCAAGGGTGGTCTCTAGATTTTGACGATATTGAAGCAAAAATGGATGACGATGTTCGATTATTNGTCTTAATTAATCCAAATAATCCAACCGGAAATGTTGCATCCGNTGAAGATATTGATCGCCTGCTTTCTATTGCAGCAAATTATCCAAATTGCATGGTGATTGCAGACGAAATTTATGATGGCCTTGATTTTACAGGTAAGCAAGTATCAGTCGCATCTCGCTCGTCAAATGTTCCCGTATTCACACTCAATGGAGTATCAAAAGTATACTATGCACCTGGTTGGAGAATTGGATATATGGCTCTTCATGACCCAATCAATACNATGACCAATGTGAGAGATGGTATTGAGCGNATNTTACGTTCACGNCTTTGTGCTTCAACTCCTGCTCAACTTGGGTATTTGGCAGGATTAGAAGGGGATCGTTCATGGATGCATGAGCATACAAAAAAGGTACTTTCTCGTCGAAATTTATGTATTGAAAGAATCAATCAAATCGAAGGTCTTGANGTTCANNACCCAGGAGGTGCNTTTTANATGTTCATCAAATTGACNCATCCAAAATGGATGCATGATGACAAATCATTTGTCTTGGATTTACTTCATCAAGAACATGTCCTTTTGGTCCACGGTAGCGGTTTCTCACCAGAATTCGGGTCCGGTCATGTACGCTTGGTCTATTTGGCTAGTGAAGAGGCATTACATGAGGCATTTGACCGAATNGAACGATTNCTCAACAATTCCTAACNAGCGATTGCTTGATGTGTGTTTAGGTTCTCAGATGTTCATGAGCCGATGGTGGGGGTTGATTCTGGGGTTGGCATTNATCCCATCAGTTTCTGCNGAAACTGGTATCNTTCAGCCCTCAGAGATGACTTTTGATTTGTTCACGCCGCTCATCGTTGCGATCATTGCGGCAATCTTTCTTAGAGCATGGATGGTGCCTAATCAATTATCCAGTCTGCAAGTTGGTTTTGAGATCGATGATAATTTGTATGAAGTTCATCGATTGACAGAAGACCGGCAAGATGCTAAAGAATTACTTGGGATGCCGGGAATAAAAATTTCGTTAATGCTCTACATGATGGCTATGCTATCTGTNTTGCTCCTGATAACGGAGTTAATGTTCAAACCAACACAATACTTTTACTACAATGTTGTCTTAATGGGAGTGCTGTTCATTATTCCCGTGGTCATATCTCCTTGGGAATCACTCAATACACAGATTAGTGGCAAGAAAATTTCTGCTAAGCGTTTCAAATTTTCTGGAATTATAAAGCGTTTGATCACTCTTCTAATTCTGCTTGCTGCAACAGGAGGTGTCATTCTTTTCGGTCAACAGCGTGGTGTTGAGGGTGATATGCCAATTTGGTATGCCGTTGGAATGCTCGTTTTCATGGGTCCAACCATTCTTGCTTATGGCCGAATAATGGGAGCTTCATGGAACATGCTGGTTATCGGGAAATGGCGATCAATTCTCGGTCGTCCAAATCCAATCGACCCCAAGCGTCTAGGATTTGTTNGCCGTATATTTTCGATTTTGTTGTGGTTTTTCCTACTTACTATGCCATTTGCAGCAGTCAATGGTCTTGTGACCGTTTTCCACGTGATGGTGAACAGTCCTGATAATGCAACAGAAATCCTAAATTATGGAGGAATAATTGGACACCAACTATATCTGCAAGTGGAAAATAACCCTATTTTTGCAGATATTGAGTATCTAAAATCTCTTCCTCAAGTTCTGTCAGTTTATCTTTCTGTGAACATCGCAATTGTTGGGCTAGCGTTTATTTTTGAGTTATTGAGAAACTTGTATCTTGGAGGTCAAACTTTTGGAGGTCTCGGTGGTGTGTTACTTGCAACGCCAAGAGAAATCCGAACTGAAGANANAGCTCAGTCCAAGGTATTGTATTTCGCATTCGCAGGATTCAGTGGATACACAGCCCTGCTTCTCTTCCTTGTGTGCTACAAAGAATTCGGAGATTTGATGCCTTACACGAGTGTACTAGAGGCAAATGGCTTCGAAGAGTATCAACGACTGTTGGCTACATGGATGTTTATCGGTGTCGGTCAGGGGATTTTCCTACTTACATGGTTATTGTCAATCGTACGTTTCAATCATCTGAGAAAACTGAATTTCGACTTGAATCCAGATGAGCGCCGTGAAGGTGCGGTCATGACCGGTGGTGGAGATTGGATGAGAGATATCGTAGACCAGGCTGCTCTCAACGATGATTTAGATAGTTTAGTCCGATTTCAAATGCGGGATTTTGAAGGTGACCCNGCCGTNGTCAGGTTAGAAAAATCCCGTGCAAAGATGCTTGAGTGCGCCATGAGAGGCCTGTGGCCAAAAGCCATTGAAGAAGCAAGAAAGGTGCTAGCCCAAGCAGGNGGTGACGATGATGAAGCAAGAATGATTATGGCAACAGGTCACATCGCCAGCCGTCGTTTAGATGCTGCCCGTGAGGCTCTTCACAACCTACAACAGCCTGAAGGTTACGATGAACCCGAACTCTTGGCATTCGTTCTCGAATGGTTAGACCCATGGAATGGAAATATCGAAGAAGACGATTTGTGGGATTGGGAAAATAATCCTTGCATCGATCATCTTTACAATATGATGAGAATGTTAAGAGATTGGTCACCAGTACCACCCGATTTGAACATTCATCACGATAGCCTTACCCTTCATGCAATGTGGTCCCAAGTAGCCCTGCTTCGAGCCCAAAACCGACACGAAGAGGCTCTTGGTCTGGCGATTGATACAGTGAAGGAGAATCCGTTGAGTGCTCGTTCTAGAATTGCCGTGGCTCTNTGCTTGATTGACATAGGCGAGTGGCATAGTGCNATGTCAGTTTTGAATGAACTGGAAGAATCAGATCCTAATGACCCTCGTGTCAAAGCTCTTGCGAATATTATGGGTAAGGAAGTCAAGGAAGATGAACTTGAAATTGCGCTTACCAATCCAGAGGAAAAGCGTAGCAAAAAGTGGATTGATGAGGCTCCGGTTAACCCTGTTGCAGGTCTGATGACCAAAGGTGGAACCGATGAAGCAATCAATGCCAATGTGATGATTATCGCAAATAAGGCCGTTCAAAATAAGATGACGCCTATTTACTCTGCAAGTTGGATTGTATTGATTCTTAATTGGCTCGTTTTAACTCCTATATGGATTATGTTGGGTATATTTTCTAGCTCTGAGTTAGGTCTATTCCAAGGTGCAGCAATCGCAGTCGGTCTTACCTTTTTCCACCATGGCTACAGAAGACTGAGAAAACAGCAAACTAAAGTNATCAGACATCGNGATCAAAANTCCACNATCGCTTATGCGAAACGTATCAAGAGGCACAAGATTCGACTTCGAAGAGATGATTTGCCAGTCGGAACNCATTTNCTTATGTCAGGTTTCTTGGTTACAATTAATGGAATCGTCTACGATGTCGGCTTCCCNTCTTGGATGTCAGAAAGAGTACCTAAGTCTTCAGAGAAGGGTCTGAAACCAAGACTTTCACGCCGAGCAAACAANTTGANTCGTGAAAAAGATTCAAGGAAAAAGAACCTTGTCAATGGTTGGTGGCTCAAACGGCCAAAAGAAGAGGGTTCTAACATACCTGCTATGGAAAGGCTTGTTGGGCCTGTCGCTTATCGAGGAAGGCAGCAAATGATTCAACGAAAGACCGGGAAAAAGATACGAACCTCATCTCCAAAGCGACAAGTACCATCTAACACAATTGTCAGTGAAAGAAAAGGGAACCAGCGTCGTGGTGGAGGCCCTCCCTCCCGCCGTCCGCAAGGGTTGTGACGCTCAACATTGAATAACCTTCATCTTCGTCGTGAGAATGTGCAATCCAAACATTCCAGCCAAGATTTCGAATTGATGGCTCAGCAGGTACTTTCAGCGACCAAAGATAGCGGTGAACATTATCGTCAGGGTCTTGGTATGATCGCTAGTGAAAACATACTTTCTCCGATGGTTAAGCAAGCTGTNAACAGTGATCTGCATGGTAGATATGCGGAAGGATTACCTTTCAATCGCTATTATCAAGGGTGTGATGACTTCGATACGATTGAGGATCTTGGAATTTCGATGGCAAAGGACGTTTTCAANGCACCTTTTGTGAATATTCAATCAACAAGTGGTACGGTTTCGAATATTGCCACACTCAAGGCTTTGGCGAAGCCAGGTGACGATATTACTGCNGTATCAACAGCAGATGGTGGGCATATTTCCCATGCCCGTATGGGGGCTGTTGGTCTCAGAGATTTGCATTTNCANACTTATCCATGGGTCGAAGAGAGAATGGAACCGGATATTGAAGGTGCGTGTGCATTGATTCAAGACGTGAAGCCAAAAATAGTTTTGATTGGTCAATCTGTTTATTTATTTCCAACACCCTTGGAAGATATTGCCCAAACCGCTCATGATGTTGGTGCGACAGTTGTTTATGATGCAGCTCATGTCCTCGGACTCATAGCGGGTGGTGTCTTTCAAGATCCACTCCGTGAAGGTGCAGATGTCATGACAGGGAGTAGTCACAAAACTTTCCCCGGACCTCAGGGCGGGGTAATTATCTCATCAAATGAGGATGCAAGTTTCCAAAAGCGATTGAATAATGCTGTATTTCCCGGAACTTGCTCATCTTATCATTTGCATCATGTTGCAGGAAAAGCAGTGGCTTTGGCTGAATTTTTAGCGTACGGTTCCTCATATGCCTGTGACATCGTTGCCAATGCTCAAGCATTGGCTCAACATCTGGACAAATCTGGCTTTGAGGTGATGGCAAAGGAACGAGGCTTTACACAAAGTCATCAGGTCTTGACCAAACATGGAGAANCTGATGATGGTTCGGGAAAAATCGCCGCCAAATTACTGGAGGATGCTGGAATTATTACAAATATGAACATGCTTCCTGGCGATACGAAAGCCATGAATCCAAGCGGGTTACGTCTAGGTGTTCAGGAGTTGACACGGGTCGGTATGAAACCTCATGAGATGAAAGTAGTTGCAGAGTGCTTCCAAAGAGTTTTGCTCGATAATGAGGACCCCCTCTCTGTAAAACAAGATGTCTACGAATTAAAGGCCCGACATCAATCGGTTCAATACTGCTTTTCGCATTCAGATATGCGTGCATATTCTTGAGAATCTTTTTTCAAACCCAACATGTAGCACAAATCATGCCGCTTGTTGATACTCCCACAATCCAATTAGATCAATCACTTATGCAAGGCATTGCCGCATTTTTTTCGATGAGTGATGGATTGATTTTCGATCAAAATGGGGATCATTGGTGCATCTGGCACACAGGTCAACTTCAGCATTGGTGGCGTTTGTATGGTGAAAAAGTGGATAGCCCAATGGGAAGAAAGCTTGCTAATGCAGCAGTTGAACAAGAATCTTGGCAATTGAATCACACAAATTTTAGTTCCATCAAAGGATTATTCCGCTCTAAAAAGCAGCAAAGATGGTTGGAAAATCGGTGGGATACTTTGGGATGGGGTAAACCAAATATCAAGGATTTGAGTCTCCAAAATAAACTTCTATCTTCATTAAGCGCAGGNTNTTTACATGCTATTTTTGAGTTGATGAATCAAACNAGATTTAGACTTCGGTGGGAGGACCGTGGTTCACATGCGTGTAAATTAATGCTCGATGAAACTAATTATCCGTACCAGGAGCCAGTTGCTCCGCCATCATTTGCTTGGANCTCAAAAATGAATGCTACTTCTTCACCACTGAATTTGGAAGTTGAGAAGGGATTTGTTGTTGATGGTGAAAGGTTATGNCTATTNCCGTCAGGCCTTTTTGANCGTCTTTTAGATTCAAGCNCAGGGATTGAAATNGAAATCGACGAAAATCTTTGGCATATTGATATCGAATCATTTGAAAATTCAGCCGGTTTAGTAGCTCTTGCTGAAGCCTCTAAGGCGCAATTTTTGGANACTGAGCAACACATTCTTGTTATGAATCCGGAAGATTGGATGGGTGTTTGTCAACAAATNCTCGCTTCAAAAGGCTATTCTATGCCCCATAGCGTTACGGGTATAGATGCTCATGGAGGTGTTGAAATCATCTTTGAATCATGTCCCTTTTTATTCATCTGTCTTGGAGTCTTAGCAGGAGCATGGCAAAGGGCAGAGGGAAGGCCTGTTAAAACGTCGTGCAAAGGAGTTGATGGTAAATTTTTCATCACCCTTGAATCATTTCATGAACTGGCTTGATGAACATCGAAAATGGACTCATAGACCGTTAAGGTTCTTAACCCAAATCGTTTTGGAGGAAGTGTCCCATATCTGGAGCGTGCAAAAATGGTCCTATCTCATAACCAAATGGCATATGCTGCAATTGTTTCAACACTTATCTTTGGTTCTCTATTTGTGGGGGCATCAGGGTTTTTTCAAACAAGCGAAGATTTCGGTGATTTTGAATCAGCAGCAGATGACGATATAACTGGTGGCGGAACCAACGCTCAAGACGCATTGGATACTGACAAAGACGGAATACCAGACACTTTGGAAACATCTCAATACGGAACGCTACCAAATAATCCGGATACGGATGGAGATGGTATGAGTGATGGTTGGGAAATTGCAAATGGGCTCAATCCTAATGATAATGGCCTCTCAGATGAAGAAACCAATGATCCGAGTCAAGCAGATACCGAAGAGGCAGAAATCGAAGAAGAAACAAATGCACTCCCCGATCCCGATGACGGACCTGGTGGGGACCCAGACAGAGATGGATTAATCAATTCTCTCGAGCAAGAGTTGGGAACTGACCCTAGGAGAGCTGATACAGATGGCGATGGCCTGAGTGACAAATGGGAATCAGAACACACGTACTTCGATGATGATTCAGGTTTAACCATGTTTGACCCACTTTCCGGAAATTGGGATTGTGAGAAGTTAACACCAAGCATAATTACAGAATTTGAATCTCGGTTTGATGGTAAAGAAGGAAGGCCGGATGCAGAGGATATGAAAAGTGCATTGGATGAATATTCATGTGACATGATTCTTGACTCTGACCTTGATTCTCTCTATAATTTTGAGGAAGAAGCATACGGCACTAATCCAAAAGCCAAGGATTCAGATGGAGACAAACTCGATGATGTTTTTGAAATTTCATCGGTTTCACAGTCATTCAAATATCCTCTCGGGTCTAGTGAATGCCTCACTACCGAGTTAACCATCCCCGTTGTTAAATCTCCTCCCTTCTTAGATCAAGCAATCAACATTGGTATCTCATGGTTCCTTGAAGACATGGATGGCGATGGTTACAAGAATGGTCCTTCGGATTTTGATACCGATGGAGATGGCATGCCTGATGGGTTTGAGTACTGTTTTTCGAAACATGAGAATCATCCTGAGTATCAATCTAATCCTGGCAAAGCATTCGAGGAGTTGCTTAGTCCAGTCAATCTATCCGATGCATTTGGCGATTGGGATAATGATGGAATGAACAATGTTGAAGAATATGAGGTTTCATTCAATTTTAATTTTACAAATCCTTGGCAAGTGGATTCGGACAATGATCAGATGCCTGACGGGTGGGAGGCCAGCATGGGTCTTGACCCCACCTTCCGATTCAATGCGGATTTAGATCCTGATATGGATGGATATGATATTGATGGAGATGGTTCGGTTACCTACCCTCAACTTGAGGTTGATTTAACCATCATTTCCATCGACGTAGACCTAGGAGAACTGGTCTCTGCTAATCAGACCGTTGCACGCGGGCAAGTGGTCCTGTCAGGTGGTAACCAGAAGATAGTTCCAATTGTTGCACCAATACGAGGATATGTCAACAACATTTCAATTCTTGTTGGTTCGGTTATTTCAGTAAATACTGACGTGATGATGGTTATTGTTGAAGACAACGACCCAATCAATGGTGATGAGCGATTCACAAATTTAGAGGAATATTGGGCCAAATACGAGAATGGAGTTCCAGTAAATTCTCAAAATCAGCCTAATCCAGTCATTGGTCGTTCAACGGATCCAATGGATTCTGATACAGATAATGATGGGCTAATAGATGGTATTGAAGTCATGGGATGGGAAATATTGGTCGTAAATCGTGGTGTTGTACGAACTTGGGTAACTTCGAACCCCGGCCAAATCGATACTGATTTAGATGGTTTAAGTGATTATTATGAGTATGGTCAAGTGTGTGCTCAAGGATCCAATGCATCTAACTCAGATACCGACGGTGATGGCCTGAAAGACCGTGTTGAAGCACTTGATGGACACCAAGCCCCTCCCAATTACAAAGACAATTTACGATATTTTACCGACCCGTGCATGTTTGATACCGATAATGACGGTCTCGAAGACGGAGAAGAAGTATCCTTGGGTGTCGATAATTTCTACACGCATGCAAATGATTCCGATACGGATGATGATGGCTTGCAGGATGGAGATGAGATGATCAATATTCCCCGGCCTTGGCAAAGACCAACCAANCCAACCGTCAATGATACTGACAATGATGGCATGATGGATGGNTGGGAGATGCAAGTTCTTTCAGCAGAAGATAATTCNCGCTCTCATAGCCTCTGGGTTGCCACCGATGTGTGGTTACCTCCAAATTGTGAATCNCTCATTGAATGTGGAAAAGAGCCAGGTGGTTGGCTTTGGCTTAATTGGGTTGGAATGTTTTATCCNATCAAGATGTATGAGCTNAATGAGATGAATTTGACCAACTTTAACGTTCCAGAAAATTCACTGTGTAATTGTTATGGACGTTGGGCACTAGACCCAAATAGTCTCTTGACCGATACTGGTTACGATATAGATAACGATTCGCTACCAAATGATGCCGAACTACCTTCTGCATGGAATACCAATCCCATTGATTTTGACTCAGATGGTGACCAACTTCCCGACGGATGGGAAGTACGTTTCAGTTTAATGGCCGTCGAATTTGGTCTTTACCAAAATGGTACAAGTGAAGTAGGCTCTGCACGTGGTATTATGGATCCATCAATGATCGATAGCGACTTGGATGGAATCGAAGATGGTTTTGAAGACCTTGATAATGATGGACTNAATCGTTCTGGTTTAATCAATAAGTATTGTCCTGGATACGGTACATCTAGTTCGAATTGTCATATCAACCCGGATACTCCTGATGGTAAATCGTTTTATGANAACCTCGAAAACTACACCAACTACGAAGAATGGGAAAATGGGACGTATCCAATTACAAACGACACAGATGGTGACAAACTCGAAGATGGACCTGAAGTGTATTATCAAGATCACGATGATGATGGTATGGCTACAGGGTGGGAATACTACTTCGGATTCGATCCGTTTGATCCAGCTGACCGTCTCATCGATAAAGACCAGGATGGTCACGTAAACTATTGTGAGTATAAGTGGGACACAAATCCACTCGATCCTACAAGTTTCCCCTCTCAGAACCAATTGTGTGACGTCTATAATTGAAAATGAGGAATAGTCATGGTAAAGGCCAAGCGAGCGTATTTGCTCGTGTTGATGTTCCTTTTCATGCATGTAAGTGTTGACCATTCACAAGCAAACTCAAACACTGATTTGATTTCTATTGAAACCAGTCATGGAGTTCATTTTAACGAATCAATTCTCATCGAGGGTNATGCTTTTGTCAGACCAGCAGTAATGAACATCACTTGGTCGATTTACCAACCAAGCTCGAGTGGTGACACTTGGGAAGAATTCGAGTCAGGAAACTTATTTTCTACCGTTATTCCACTTNCTTCAGAACAATGGACATGGATGATTGAGTTAGTTAACTTGAATATTTCATGCACCTGNCTCTTGAANATTACAGCCGAACATCAAGGTAATGAACAGATAGAGCAACTGGCGTTTTTTTCTGGACCNGGAGCGAAAGTTCCGGCTCTCGTTCTTGATTCAGACCCAGAAATCCGTATGNCAACGAGCATCGAAATCTCTTCTTATCCAATCGTACATGAATTTGACACCAATGAGTCAGTGATTTCATTGAATTGGTGNGAGGCCCCTACGGGTGCATGTTCAGAAAATATGACCGGATCTTATGCGAATATGAGTTACATAGGAGGTGCTGAATTCAGTTTCGTCATTGATGCAGTGGATTTAGGATTGAGTGATGGAATATATCTCTTCATGATCTCAATCATTGATGCCGCCTTACGTTCATCTCCTTCTGTGTCACTAGAAGTTTCGATTGATATGAACTCACCAGTGATAATCATGGATTACGATGGGGATTTGGAAGAAGATGAGATGATTGTTATCGATGCCTCTGGCAGTAGTGATGGCTTTTGGCAACATGATTTACAAGTTAATTGGTACATATTATCGCCTCANTCAACGCAACTTGTNGGGGCTTCAACAGATGATTATGAGGGTCTAGTATTCGCCAANAATGTCTCCACTTCAGGCATTTGGCAAATCACTGTAGAAGTGATTGATGCTATGGGAAANCGGGAAAGTGAAGTNGTATCCNTCAATGTTTCAAATACNCCCCCNTCNGGGAGTATGACGGTTAATGGCATCATACCAGACCAAAGTATACANGTCATGCAGCATGATGATATTTGGACATTTACGGCTGCAGATTTGGTCGATAGTTCATCTGATTTGTCATTGATTGAGGTCACGTGGTACGTAAATGAGNAAGTGGAAAGTAAAGATCAGGTCTATGTGTTGAACAGTTCTAATTTTTCATCTGGAGTTCACCAACTTCAACTAGTTATTACTGATGACGATGGNGATCAACATAGCATTAATCTAACGATTGAAATTCAATCGGCACCATCAATAGAATCCTCCAAGAATACGACCTATGCNTTTTTGTTGATATCTTCAATNATTCTCATGTTTGGCATATTTACTTGGCGTATGAGGAGACGAAAAAANGATTCTTCATTGGTTAAATGGAATGAGGATTCCAGAAAAGATAGATGATGCTATTTTGTGATGGNAAAAGGCAAAGGCAAAATAAGTACCAGTCTTTGGAAAGATTATGTTTGAACAGTTGCGGGAGGCCATTGGACCAGCACCTGCTGCGATCAGCACAGAAGAATATAAAGCTAGACAGATGAATCTTCTTTCTCAATTAGAAGAGCATGATCTGTTACTGATACCATCACGGCCTGAATCGATTCGCTCTAACGATGTGCATTTTCCATACAGGAATCACAGCGATATGTTGTATATGTGTGGGTGGGAAGATCCTGAATCTCTATTCATGGCCTACTTCGAAAATGGAAGTTGGAAGACCGCATTATTTGTTCAGCCAAAGGATATTTTGAAAGAAATATGGGAAGGACGTAGGCCTGGCATCGAAGGGGCTGTAAAGGATTGGCCGGTTGACGAAGCCTTCGCAATTGATCGAATATCAACAGTAATTGACGAGAAATTGGAGAGAGTAAAACGCGTTTATCTCAGACAAGGATTAGATTCAGAACTTGATGCCACTATTCAAGACGCAGTAATGCGCAGGGATCGTTCACGACAACAATTTGATTTAGGACCTGTCGCAGTTGAAGACCCTAGTTCTCGTATTGCGGAATTACGTCTGATTAAATCCCCCGCTGAAATTGCATTGATGCGTCACTCTGCACAAATCAGTGCCCAAGCACACGTCATGGCGATGCGCCACACCTCGCCAAATGTAGGTGAATGGCAATTGGAATCAATCATTGAATGTGCATTTAAGTATGCGGGGGCCGAAGGTAATGCATACCCTTGTATTGTTGGCTCAGGAGAAAATGCCACGATTCTCCACTATACCGTGAATCGAGATCCGTGTAAGGAAGGAGATGTCATATTAATCGATGCAGGATCAGAATACCAAGGTTATGCTGCTGATATCACTCGTTCTTGGCCGATTTCTGGTGCTTTCTCTTCTGCTCAGGCTAAAATTTACGATATTGTGTTAAAAGCACAAGAGGCTGCCATCGCCGAATGTAAAGCGGGGAATCCTTTCGATGCACCTCACAAAGCAGCCCGTTCTGCCTTGGCTCAAGGATTGATTGAAATTGGCGTCATATCTCAATCTCTTGAAGAGGCACTGGACCCCGTGAATGGTGAATTACGGTATTGGTATATGCACAACACTGGACACTGGCTTGGTTTAGATGTTCACGATGTGGGAGTTTACAGACCGAATATGCAACCAAGGTCCTTTGAACCGGGTATGGTCATTACCGTAGAGCCTGGTCTATACTTTGGTGCATGGCGGCCGGATGTCGATTGTCCGGTAGAATATGCAAATCTAGGGATCAGAATTGAAGATGATGTTTTGATCACAGATGGAGAGCCGGATGTCTTGTCGAAAGATTGTCCAAAAACAATTCAAGAAATAGAAGCCATAGTAGGCACTGCATAAGGAAGGGGTTTTTTGATGAGAGCCATCATTGATGAGGTGCATGAGGGTATTCCTCTTAGCGAAGAGAATGCGCTGATACTCTATGAAGAGGCACCACTGCACCAACTCCTTCAAGCAGCTCACACTTATCGTTTGAAAATAAATCCTAACTCAGAAGTTACGTATCTTGTTGACCGTAATATCAATTACACTAATGTATGTACAATCAATTGCCAATTTTGTTCATTTTATCGACCACCTGGTCATGAGGAGAATTACACACAAGAAATCAATGAAATTTCGAATAGAGTATCAGAGTTAGAACAAATCGGTGGTTCACGAATTCTCATGCAGGGTGGTGTTAATCCCTCTTTGGGACTTGATTATTATCTTGATCTTCTCAAACAATTACGCGAAAAGCACCCTTCTATCGACTTAGATTGTTTTAGTCCAATAGAAATTGAAGGCATCGCAGAAGTTACTTCACGTTCAACCCTTGAAGTGTTGAAAGCGTTACAGCAAGCAGGAATGCATGGATTGCCTGGTGGCGGTGCTGAAATGTTGGTGGACGGTGTTCGAATGGACATATCACCCAAAAAAGGTCATCCTGATAATTGGTTAAGGGTCATGGAAGAGGCTCAATCTTTAGGTTTGATTACCAGCGCTACCAATGTTTTTGGATTTGGTGAGTCCCTTGAAGATCGAATCGAACATATGAGGCGAATTCGTGAACTACAAGCATCTAGTCTTGAAAACTACCGAATTGGTTTCACATCTTTTATCGCTTGGCCAGTTCAATTGGAAACGAATACCTATGGCAAAAGAAACAAAGGACGTAATAGGATTGAACTTGGTGCAGGTGCAACAGAATATTTGCGCCACATAGCGATAGCAAGACTCTATCTTCACAATATTCCACACATTCAGGCATCATGGCCTACTATGGGTCTTGATGTGGCTCAGATGGCTCTTCTTGCTGGAGCTGATGATATTGGCTCAACCATGATGGAAGAAAACGTAGTCAGTGCAAGTGGTACAGACAAAACACAATCAACTGAAGATGAGTTACAAAAGGCCATTATTCGAGCAGGATTTAAACCAAGAAAACGAAATTCCAGGTATGAACTCATTAAAACTACAGTAATCGAAGACTCTTCATTGCCTTGCAAAATACCACTGCAATGAAAATAAAAAAAGAGCGAGGACGGGCCGAAGCCCACCCCCGCTCGGTTCTACCTATGGTAGGAAATCTTACTCTTCCGAGGCAGCAGATGCTTTAGTATCCATTGTTGCAGCATACCAAACCATCAAACCAAAGGCTGTCTTGTTGACAACGTCAGCGATGTTGTAGAGAATGTTCAATCCATCAGTTCCACCATCACCTTGTCCAAGGACAAATCCAATTGGATAAATCGCCCATCCGACAGTCAAAATCAATGCCATTGCTTTGAATGCAAATTGTGTACCTTCGCTGGTTTGTCCAACTTTTTCCTTCGCTTCTCCAGCCCATATTTCGTACATGATGTAAATCCATGCAAGCATACCGACAATAAATAGAGGCCATGTCAAACTGTCAGCCATTTTTCCAGACTCTGCTAAGAATCCAGTAATTAGCATGATAAGCGACGCAGCCAAGAGTCTCCAAAACAGAGCCGCTGTAGCGACACCGACTGCAGCAAGGATAAGATAGAATTCAGAAACTTGCAAAGGAACAGTGATCAACCAATCAATATAACGTAGCACAAGCGGCGATTCACCCGCACCTGCAGCATAAGATGCTGCCCAATGCTCGCGCATGTATGTGTAATGGTACCATGCAACACCTGTAACTAGTGCAGCCACGGTCATTGAGGTCTTCCATTTTGCAGCGACATTATTTCTTTCCAATATGAAGAACACAGTTGATGCAAGCATCATCGCAGTTGCGAGCCAAAACGAAACACCGACCATATCATCGGTGTTCAGTACGGTCCCTTGTGCAGATACCGTTCCTAAACTTAGCAACGAAACAGTTCCAATCAAAAGCAGGCTTATTCTATTGGGAAATACTTTATTTCTCATGGAACGGGGTGTTCTCTAATAGATTATAAAGAACTGTTTATCCTAATTAAATCAATTATAGCATTGAGTTAGTATGTCGAATATGAGATGACCCAGACTACGGCTCGGATATTTCTTGAACCACCATTGGTGTTTTGAGGCACGTATTCTTGACCATCAAACAAGCCTTGGTAAACAATGTGATTCGATTGGGTTGTGTCTACCCACGATGTGATGTCATACCTCCATTGCTTTACATCTTGGCCGGCACACCATCCTGCTCTACCATAAGGCCATGTTCCAAATTGATTGGCGATAACTCCGTTACTTACTTCATTTTCACAGCCTCGGGTATCATGTACAATTGGATGCCATTCGTATGCCGTATTTTCTCCGATGGTGTAATGATGTTCATGGTCACAAAATTCAGCACAGTTCTCAGCGTCTTGATCGAACCCATGTCCGGTAATAGTAGCAACAATTTCAACGATTTGACTTTCTTGAGGGACAGTGAAGTTTGCTTGTCGAACATATTTAGTTTCATCATTATAACTGCCATCGAACTCCCCACCACTGAACAAATATTCGCCCTCAATAGCACGATATCCTTTTGACCAGTTACTAAACAACAAAGTGACAGTGAGTTCTCCTTTATTTGCACCATTATATCTGAATCGTCTGTCTTGGTCATCTTGGAGCATAAATAGATAGGGGCTTACATCGGTAATCCATCGTCCTTCTCGACCATAGGTGGTAATCCATCTTACAAATTCAGTAGGACATTTACTGTTATTATCAGCATTACAGATGTACAAGTATGATAAATAATCCCATTCATGGCATCCCTTTTTATTTCCATTGGCATCTTGGTAGATATTCCTGTGGTCTTCGCATGCATGTTCATGAAATACTTCCAAGGTATCATATTGCGAAATATTTTCGGGAAGGTCTATTGTTGCGTTGTAATAAGAGTTCATTCCTGCACCCCATCCTCCGCTATGCCAGTTATTTTGTATGACTGGAACGGCATAGACTCCGGGGTCTTCAATACGAATTTCCTGCTCAAATTCATAATTCCAAGTCATTGGTTCATAAGCCCAATGCGTAGGATCCGAGCCAGATTGAATCCAATCATTGATCAATCCTAGCTCACGTGACCTCTGAAACCGATCAATACCGTAGTACAAATTACCCCAATTACCGATGAGGTCACCCAATCCACCACCAATTGATCCTCCTTGTTGGTCAATGAAATGAATTCTTGGCATCCATTCCGCTTCCTCTGGACCCGAGAGTCCAAGAAGAACATCGTCTCTTAAATTTACCACATCGCTGTGATAAGTACTGTCGAATGAGCCATAGAAAAGATGAGTGTTCGCAGGCAATTTCCTGATCATGGCAGCAGGATTTGATGATAATAGGTTGGCGTTTGTATTCCCGTTACTATCTGTATATTTGAACAAAAACATGTAAACATCATGACCAGTCCAATCTGTTTGAAATGAGAAAGATCCATCAAGTGTTGAAAAAGAAAAGTCACTTACTTTGTCCATTCTCCCATTTCCATAACCAGAATTTGACCAAGCAATTGGTATTTCTAGTACCGTACAACCATTTTCATTCGCAGTCCATCTTTGGGGGCTATCTGGACAATCATCAACGTTGGAAAAGACACCGTCTCCGTCATTATCTGAGCAACCAACTTCGTTCACAAGTAAGTCACTGGGAGTACCTTCACAAGCATCGTAGTAATCAACCACTCCATCCTCGTCAGTATCTCTTTCAATCGAAGAACATCCCTCTTCATTTACCTCTGTAGCATTGAGAGGTGTTCTTGTACAATTATCGAGTTGAGAACCAGTTTCGTTGTAATCTGCGACACCGTCAGCATCATCATCCATGTCTTCCTCTTCATCATGACAACCATCTTCATCATAATCAAACACATCTTGAGCATTCCAATTTTGGTAGCCTCGAGGACATTGATCAATCTCATCAGCCATACCATCATTATCATCATCACTATCCTCTGTATCATCAAAGCATCCATCGCTGTCCCAATCAGTTGTGGAGTAGGATTCCCAATTTTTTAACCCATTATTGCATAAATCTTTTTCATCAAAAACTCCATCATTATCGTCGTCCATGTCTTCACTGGCATCCAAGCATCCATCTTGGTCTCCGTCTTCTTCGAAATTACTGAACCACCCTGACGCATTCAGGCATTGATCATCGGAATCTAAAATACCATCATTATCATCGTCGTTATCCTCTTGTTCATCGTGGCAACCATCTCCATCAAAGTCTGTAAACTCTGTCGAATACCAATTTGTCTCGGTACCATAGCCCTCTGGACATAAATCAAGGTCATCCAAAATTCCGTCATTATCGCTGTCGATATTTGCTACGTTCAAAATCTGGATGTTGCTTGAATCCTCGGAGGTGGTCCATTGTCCACAACTGAGTTTTAGGGGGATGGCTTGATCATACTCGAGGTAACCAAGAGACATAGACCAAGAACCATTTGCCTCCACGTCGGTTTGTCTAGATGGCGATGAAACGGTGCAACTGGCTGGATAATCATGTATTGCAGAACCGTGGATAATAACTGGCCCCTCTAATGGAATTTCAAAACTAGAACTGACAATGAGCATGGCTTCCGATTCACTGGGTGCGGAAACATCATGCATGTATGATATGTCTCCTAGGGTTATGTTATTTGCACGAGTGACTATTTTTACAATCCAAATTCCGACCTCATCGGCTAACCATTTGAGTGAGATACTTCCATTCAATATTTCGAAATCTACAGAGATTTCTTGTATGTCGCCTTCAAATAGAATCTCAATATCAAATTCAATTTCGTTCATTTCCAGGAAATTAGTTGAATACATAATTGTTGCAATTTGTTCACTAAATACTGTGTAGTTATGCGTTGTAACTTCTCCAAATTCAAATGTTGCTGACTCAGATTCTTCAAAGTAAGGTATTGTTTCAATTTCAGCTAATGGATTGACACACCCTGCAAGTAACATAGAGGCAACGAGACAAAACGCCATTTTCTTGCCCATGACTTCCGATGAAGGTCAGCAAAATAAATTAGTTGGGGATATAGACCAAAATTTCGGTTCTACCATCAACCAAATGAGCATGTTTGACGTGAGCCTTCTCTACATTTTGACCTACAATAAGTGGATGAACCCATAGAATTGGACCTTTCTCCGCCCGTCTTATCTTAATCACAAGTTCCCAGTGTACGCGTACAAGTTTGCTGTAGCAGGTTCCCGGCCAAATTTCATTTGGTGGTGTTAACTCAAAATTTTGACCCGATGAAAAATCAGATTGCCCACCAAGCGCCATAATTCTCATGGGCCTTAGGAACATACCTCCTTGGGTGTTTTTTGCTTCCATGGGTGTATCTTCTCCCACTCCAGTACCATCATCAAGTCCAAGATTGGTATTGAATGGTAAGGCGGTTGATAGACCAGGAGATGGTTGACTTGTGAGTATTCTACCTTGGGCCTCCATGATTGCTTCTCTTACTGGGCTGAGAATCCCAACACGCCAAGAAACGGTCATACGACCCCACTCCTCAGGTATTTCTTGAAAGGAAATTTTTCCTACTAAATTCTGATCGGATGAAGCAGGCTCTATCTCAATTTCAGGAGCAGGAGGCGACTGCTTCAAAAACGAATTCTGTCTTCTCAGATCATGGAAATTAGCCCCAATTCTCATCAGGATAGGTATCAGCATCATCGGCACGACAATGGTAGCAAGTAGAGGATAATCTAACAATCCTAACCTTACACTACGGGTTCCAAAAGTAGGAATACCAACCCATTCCATCAGCGGTGTGAATGCCAAATAGAGCAGTGAAATGAGCAGAACTGCAACAGAGTATCGAATGAGTTTTCTTGCTCTTTGATGAATTTTGTTTGGCACCAGATGCCACCCAACTCTTCGATTATGAACAACTTCTGGAAAATCACCCTTATACATTCCTTTTTTGTCTGGGGAACTTTGTTGAATGTGCCAGCCGTCTTTGGTTTCAATAGTGAAATTAGGTGCATAATCAGAAGATGTAACTTCTTTTTTTGTAATTGGCAAGGCCTCTGCAATCCAATTCGATGAATCGAATGGAGGAAACCGAATTGATTGAGTGATACTTTTTTTTACCATTTTTGCTCAACTCAAGAAAAGATGAGTTTTGTTCCAGCTTTGAGTGCCAACCTTCTAAATTCTGGTACTGTTCTCAGCAACGAAAGTCCCAATCTGACCGGATGCTCGATATCTCCTTCTCTGTTAATGAGATCAAGAACTTCTTTCCTGTTGAACATTTCAAAGTGTTTGTTTAACTCTTCATCGTTAGGTATGGTGACCAATAAATCCCGAAGTGCTCTTGCTTTATCTTGCTCTTTCTTTATTGATTTAAAAATCTGTGATATCTTTTTCAATTGTCTTTCTTCCAACCGATTCGTTTCCAGAAGAGGAAGGAGTTTTGGGGTCAGATCAGCGGCTTGTTTGAATCCAGGACCAATCCCTCCTCCGGTTGTAGGTTTTGCTGAACCAGCAGCGTCTCCAATGAGAAGTACTCGATTAGTAAATGGCCTTTTGATGATGCCACAGGGCACAGGTCCGCAATATCTTCCAATTTCTTGTATGTCTCGAAATTTCTCTTTCCATAATGGATGATTGATTAGATTGTGATAATAGTGTTCTACACTTTGTTCTTCAAGGTCTTGTCCTCTGATCCAAATACCGATTCGATGCGTTCCATGTCCGGATGGAATGACCCAAGCGAATAAACCAGGAGCGACATCGTCACCTGAATACATCTCAAGCCAATTGTTCTCGCTGACAAGCCCATTTACTTCGACCTGAAAACCGACCATCATTTCTTTAGGGCGTCCAAGTTTGAAAAATCGCCGTGTCCAAGAATGAGCACCATCTGCTCCAATCAAGAGTTTAGATTTGACTTCTTGAATCGTGCCATTACGATCTATTTTTGTAATGATGCAATCATCGTAGGTTTTCGCATCGATAGGCCTGCTCAGCAGGGATAGTTTAGCACCTGCTTTTTGTGCCTGAATTACGACGCCCTGGTCAAACATTTTTCGGCAAACAACATGCGTCCTTACTTTTCCTGCAGTTCCAACAGGTACCATCGTTCCGTTTGGAGCGTGGATTTTTGCACCATCGATGTTCTGAAGAATGGTTTCTTGCAGATTCACTGCCTTCATGGACGGCGGATTGACTAAACCAGCACACTGGAATGGACGACCTATTTCCCCATGTTCCTCTAATAGGAGAACATCTACTCCTTTTTCTGCTAGAAGAGTAGCCATTCTTCCTCCGACGGGGCCAGCCCCGACGATGACAACATCAGTTTCCTCCACGAGATGGCGTCGACGAGACATGTTGTCAAGTTTTTTGCTCAAGAACGCTTTGCGAACCGATATCCAATCTGTTGGTTAGCCTTGAGATACAATATTGCAGTGAATGGTTTTCCCGTCTTTTTCGAAAGCAGATCTTCAAATGGACCGATTTTTCTTTTTTCCACCAATTCTTTTGCTTCTTCCCTNGTGATTTCTCTCTTAGAAATCTCCCGTGGTATTTGNAAATTACAATTTTTGTCATTTNCCTCAGCGATATAATGCGTTTCAGATTCAATGACGTTGACGCCAGTCTTTGAGCANACGCCGACGACTCCTTCAACCACAGGAAATTTCTTGGCACTCGGATCGGCACCCCTTGGTGGGAATTCATACCGAATAGATTGGCCTTTGACCACTAGATATGCGGAAAAAGTCGAACCTCTTTTTGAGATGAAGTCTTCTAGCAAATCGCTACGACCATTTTCGATAATTGATTTGGCCTCATCAACAGTGATTTCTCGCTTACACATTTCCTTATTGATACCCCTGAATTTACATGATTCATTATCACAGGCATAAGCAGTTTCACCGATTCGGATGTTCCCGTCGTCGCAACTTGGACAATCACCGATGGAAACGTCATCTTTTGAGGTCGTTTCAGAGTTAGAACCCAGTGTTGTCATACCCCGATCATTGATTTCCACTGTTCTATTGTATGCATCACCGCTTTGGGAGAAAAAACCGTGCAGATTCTCAATCTTCTTCTCTTGGAGAAGCCGACTTACTGTTTGTCGATCGAACCAGCGACCAGATGAGTCCTTCCATATAATGAATTTACAATGACTATCTTTTCCTTGATTCTCTTCGCACCTGTAACTGAGAGCAGTTTCTTCAATTGGTGAGGAACATGAAGGGCATTTTCCGACGCTCTCAATCTCTTGATAGAGAACACTTCTTTGATGATTTTTTATTTTTTCAACCATCTCATGCACAAGATCATTGATGTGTTGCATGTATTGTCCCCTCGAAGAGTCACCACGTTGCACATCACTGAGCACTGATTCCATTTCTCCAGTGAGGGCAGGGGATGTGATCCAGTCTACAGGAACGAGTCTTAGGAACTCGATGAGGCGAATGCCTTGTCCAGTGGCATAAATGCCTCCAGATTTCATTCTCTGAATATAATTTCTAGCCAATAATTTTTCAATTGTCTCAGCCCTTGTTGCGGGTGTACCCAATCCCTTTCCTTTCATGGCTTGGGCAAAATCTTCATCCTCTACTCGTCTACCTGCATTTTCCATCAATTTGAGTAATCCAGCTTCTTTTATCCTGTTGGGTGGTTTTGTCTGTTCTTCGTTGAAAGTGTGATTCTTAATCTCTCCTTCAGCAGGTGACTGTTGAATGACACCCCATCCTTCAGGTGATGTTCCCTTTTTTGTCCTAACTTCTCGCCACCCAGGGACCTTTAACTCGCGAGTTTCGCGCAAAAATTGTTCGTCTTGTTTGATCGTAATCCTTTTTTCAATTTCCCACACTGCATTTGGATAAAACGCAGAATAGAACTGACGGGTGATCAGGTCATACAGTTTTTTGTGATCGTTATCCATCCCAGAGGGTGGTTTATTTCCAGTCGGGATAATCGCATAGTGGTCACTTACTTTTTTATCATTGAAAATAGATTTTTGATTGAGTATGCCCTGTTCCAATAGATGATTAGAGAAAGGTGAATATGATTTTTGTTGGGCTAAGTCATTGAAAATCTTATTCACTTCAGAAACCATGTCCTCGGGTAGGTGTCTGGAGTCAGTTCTTGGATATGTGGTCAACTTGAAACGGTCATAGAGGTCTTGAGCAACGGATAAAGTTCTTCTGGCTGACCACGAAAATAGATTGTTGGCTTCTCTTTGGAGGGAAGTAAGATCAAAGTGAAGTGGAGATTTTTCGATACTCTCTCTTTTACTTACTTCAATCCTAACAGGTGAATCGGAATTGAGAATCACCTCAAGACGAGACTTTTCATCACTTTCAACAATCCTGGTGGCTTTGTATTCCGGACGTCCCTCTTGATCCTTGTGATTTTTCCTTGTCCATTTTGCTTTCCACTTTGCATCTTTGCATGAAACATCAACGTTTAGTTCCCAGAAGGGTTTGGGTACGTGTGCAAGAATGTCTAATTCATGGTCGACAATCATTGCAAGCGTTGCTGTTTGGACCCGTCCAATAGAAAATGAAGCACCATCTCTTTTGGTTTTGGGAATGGAAATTGAAGCGATTCTTGATCCATTCATTCCTATTATCCAATCAGCCTCGGAACGGGAGTATGCTGCATCACTTAGCGGATCAAAATTGGCTGATGATTCACGTCGCTCCCAGGCTTCTCTGATGGCACCTTCTGTCATTGATTGTAGCCATAGTCGTGTAACGGGTGCATTCACGCCAGCCCATTGTATGATTCGGCGAAAGATGAGTTCACCTTCCCTAGCCGCATCACATGCATTGATAACTTCCTTAACCGATTTATCTTTCAATATTTTTTTGATAGCTTGGAGTTGTTTCTTACTTTGTCCCCTTCCCTTAACAGGTTGAACCTCAAATTCGGTTGGGATGAATGGCAATTTGTCAACAGATTTCCACCAATTCTTTAATTCGTCATCGTATTGTTCAGGGGTTTTCAATTCCAAAAGATGACCGACTGCCCAAGTGATGATGAGGTCATTGCCTTCCCAATAGGTCTCGTTATTTTTTGTAGCACCCAATATTTTTGCAAGGTCATTAGCAACGCTTGGTTTCTCAGCGATGACAACCTTGGTCATATCATCGTGGGCCTTGGAGGCATTACTTCAAGCCTTTGCTTAGTTACAATTAATCAGGTACGTAAGTACCTGTGAATTTTACCAACCTTTCTCCAGAATCATTTTCCTCTTCCCGACCTCGTCCCAGCTTTGTAAAGCGGCAGTACCTCCGCAACCTTGACAACCTGGATAGCCTGCATCCAATAATTCATTACAGGTTGAAACAAACTCATTCCATAAGTGAGTTCCAGGTACCCAACAAATGTCTTCGGGTGGGGCCTCACCTCCTAATTGAAACAATCCTTCTGCATTGTGGAATCCATCACCAATTTGCGGTAATTGATGTCTTTCTGGAATTTTCTCTGCGATACGTTCGACCAATTTCAATGCAGAAAACCGATCATGTACGGGGACACCAAGACGAACACCTTCTGTTCTGAGAAATCTACGTGCTGCTTCTCGCAGTGATCCCCATCGGGCATCAGATTGGTCCATGTGCCATCTAAGTGAGGGCAAGCCTTGAATGATGTGTTTTCATGCAGCCACCCATGGGGTTGTTATTTCGGTATTTTAGCCGGCCAGTATATGCAATCCTAGGCAGTGAAAGAAGTCATAATTTCGCTCTTAAATCTCTCAAATTAATCACGTACGTTCCTTTTTCTAAAGCCATTATTTCTTTTATCTACAAGCCAAAGGGATTACCAGTACATTACTTTGACATGGACTTTCCCAATCCACTAGGCCTTGCTGCAGGTATGGATAAAAAAGGTGAAGCCCTTTCTGGTTGGGAATCTCTTGGTTTTGGTTTCATAGAGATGGGTGGTATTACCTCAGATGCACAACCGGGAAATCCTAAGCCGAGAATGTTCCGCTCTCATCGTAATCATGCCTTAGTAAACCGAATGGGATTTAACAATCCTGGCCGGGAAGCAACAGCAGGAAGACTGGCTAAATTATTCCAAAGCAAGAAACCAATTCAGGTTCCTCTGTTTATTAATTTGGGAAAATCCAAGGCAACCCCTATCGAGAAAGCGCATGAAGATTATGCCCAAACAGTTTCTTCATTACATGAATTTGCTGATGCTTTTGTCATTAATGTCAGCAGTCCAAATACTCCTGGATTAAGATCTCTGCAATCTCCAGAACAATTGAAGAAAGTAATTGAGGCAAGCCAAATTGCTAATCAGAACAATGTTCCAATGTTGGTAAAGATTTCACCAGATTTAGCAGATGATTCTATTGTTGAGATCGTTGATACAGCACGTGAATGCGGTTGTGCAGGAATTATTGCGACCAACACCACATTAACAAGGCCCAATGAGGATAAACCCTTCAATGAGAGTGGCGGATTATCTGGAAAACCACTTAGAAAAAGATCAACTGAAGTCATCCGATTAATTGCTGAGCATACTCATTGCGAATGGCCAATCATTGGGGTGGGCGGTATCTCGACAGCAGATGATGCTTGGGAAAAAATCACTCACGGTGCGTGGCTTGTTCAAATATACAGTGCTATGGTATTTCATGGACCTTCCGTTATCAAAAAGATCAATACCGGTCTTCAACGAAGATTGAAAGAGGAAGGCCTTACTTCCTTGAACCAAGCGATTGGGCTTGCCTTGAGGTGATTGAGTGTTCACAAGACGTGTCAGACTCTTGTTAACAGGTGCTGTTATGGTGGTATTACTTTCGGCGACATTATTGTTAGAAGCACCGGAGCCAACAATGGCTGTTGACGATTTGATGGACAACCCAAGCGCAAAATCAGGAGATACGATTTCTATTCGTGGCCAAGTTGTTAACGGAACGATTGACAACCAAACACAGATGATGACAATCAAGGGTGAAATCCATGAATTGGTTATTGATTTTAGCATTGCATCGGTGAGCAATGGCCTCGATGATGGTAGAATGGTATACGCAGAAGGTACTCTTGTCGAAGAAGGAGATAACTGGGTATTTCATGCTGATGTTATCAAAACCAGTTGTCCCTCAAAGTATGAGTCTGAGTAAAAGCAACATTGAATAGAAACTTCTCTCACGGCTCCGTGGGATAGGAGGGGAGTTTGCGTGCCCTCTACCGCAAATCGCAAATGGCGGTCCGAAAGCCTTGGAGCGGCTCAGCCGGTTCGTGGATTCCCACTGGCGGACGTAGATGTCTCGCCCCCACGTGACCCGGGTGTCACAAGTTGTAGCCGGAAGGTTACGACAAGCGAATAACCGGGGGATCAGGTCAGGCCGGGAACGGAGCAGCCCTACCTGGGGCCATGGGTGCCGTGGGGTATCGGGATG
>PABV01000023.1 GCA_002699425.1 Methanobacteriota archaeon | reverse complement strand
TGATGACATCGTTTTATTACGGTGGTTTCCACAAACTCCGATACCCTTGGCTTGAGGTAATTCATTATGTTGGAATTACATATTCTTGGCACTTCCTCTTCACTCCCAGCGCAATCGAGGGAGGTCTCAGGTTCCATTCTTGAAACACCCAATGGAATCGTTGTCATTGATTGTGGAGAGGGTTTTCAGTCTCGACTTGCTAAACATCGAAAATCACTGAAGGCGCAAAATAAAAAAATTAAATCGTCAAAAATCTCAGGTATTTTGCTCACACATGGCCACTTGGATCACACTTGGGGATTGCTACCATGGCTGAAATCTCTCGCATTAGGAGGACGTCAAAAATCACTTTTCATCGCAGGCCCTACTTCTCCACAAATAATAGATGCGCTTTTAGATGACAACTTGATCAAAACAGAATTATCTTCAGTTGATTTGGTGAATCAATATCAAATGTGTTGGTCTTTTGGTGCAATTAAAGAAGAACTGGGCTTTGATGTCGATTGGTACTTGACCGATGGTGAACGCTGGGTTTCCTACACATCAAAGCAGACTCATCTTTTTTCAGAAATACCGGGTCCAATTTCTAAAATGCAGATTCAACCCATACTAACGTCTCATTCAGTTCCTTCATGCGCTTGGAAGATTTCTACACCAGACAGACTAGGTGTTTTCGACCGAGAAAAGGCGAAAAATCTCCCCGAGGAAACAAAAAAAGTACTTTCTTCGGGAGAGGACGTGACCTATGACGATGTGAAATTTCTCGCCTCAGATTTCAGAGGACCTGTTCGAAAAGGTGTTTCTGTCATTATTTCAGGAGATACAGCAGAACAATCGATTAACGCATCTTGTGATCTGTTGGTTCATGAAGCAACATATCTCTCATCTCACCAATCACTTGCCGATCAGCACCTCCATTCAACCGCAGCAGGTGCTGCGAGAACTGCAAAAAAAATCGGAGCCAAGCATCTCGCATTAACGCACTATTCAGCCAGAATCGATGTTGTTGAAGCATTAGTTCATGAAGCAAATCAGATTCAAGAAGGAACGATTGCATGTCAAGATGGAGACCGTTTGATATTAGATGGGGAGGGCGAGCTTAAGCATATACCTGCCTTGGTGAACCAAGAGTAATGCCGGAAGGGGCGAGATTGAAGAATCAAGAAAGGAGTGGCGTAGCATGCGAGGCAGGGTGTTGATTGCGTTTTTGCTTCTCATCTGTGCGATTCCTCTGGGCACTTTTGCAGAAACCGAATCGCGAGCAATCCCCTCATGTAACCAAAAAGACCTTGCTGAAATTTCATCTCAGGAATTAATTCTTGATGGTGATTGCTTAAAGATTGATCTAGGGACTCGAAGTCCAGGGAGTATTTTGAGTTTCGATGTGGTTGTATCGCAAGGAAATCTCGATGCTTTACTCTTTAATTCGCAATCCATAATCCCTTATGAGAATGGCGATGGGTACCGAAATGCATTCGAAGAGAATGCTTCATTTGAGGAAGCATTTGGCGAATATGAATTTGATTGGATGGTGCCTTTCTCAGGGCAGCCAAAGAATTGGTTTCTCGTGCTTGATAATTTAGAACACAACAACGATTTTGGATTTGGAGGACAGGGTGGAGCAGATGCAAGAGCGGCTGTAGAGATTTCAGGTGATTCACTTGATTATCTTACTTTATTTCGAGACGTGATAAAATTAAACAGTGGGGAAAGTGAAACTCTTGCTTCCATGAGTTTAGATGAAGGGAGTATACTCCAAATTTCAATGGATGCCATACAAGGAGAATCCGATCTTTATCTTCAAACCTCCACTCAAGTTGGAACTCAAGAATTCATCTCAAATACTCGAATTTTTGATGCAGAAAGTAGTGTGGTAAATTGGGACGTAAGCCAACAATATGCTCAAGAAACCCTTTATCTGATAGCGGACAATGGTGATGAAAACACGGTTTTCAGAGGAACAATTGAGTTGAAGGCCACCCCGGTTGTAAGTGCAGATTTTACAATTTCACAATCTTCGAATGTAAACATTGGTCAAACGATTACATTCGATGCCTCCTTGTCACCAAACGGAAATGGCCAAATTAGTGAATATCGTTGGGATGTGTTTGATGATGGAACTATAGACGCAACTGGAATGAAATATGATTTTTCATTTCAAGACACTGGTGTCTTTGATGTTACATTAACGGTTGTTTCACAAATTGGTTCAGTTGATTCTCGTACTATTCAATTGACGGTTATCGACCAGGAAAATCCCGTTGCTGTGATTCAAGGTAACGGTGCCCAACTTACCGATTTATCGTGGTTACTATCGCCTTCGAAGAGTATAACTTTCAATGCTTCAGCATCCCAGGATAATGACCAAATTCAATCTTATGCGTGGACCGTTGACGGACAACCATATGCAAATGCGCCAAGTATCACCCTTTCATGGGATAATATTGGTGCGCATGTTATCGCATTGAACGTAACAGATCAATCGGGTAACGTTGGTTCAACCATGACCATGTTGAGCGTATTGGATACTAACGCACCGATTATTGACGAATCATTGATGACAAAAGTTCGAGAAGTACTTCAAGGTGATATGGTCTCATTCAACGCACAAGCATCTGATGTTTTTGATGATGATAGCGCTCTCATTTATTCTTGGGATTTGTCAGTATCTGTCGACACTAACGGAGATGGAAATGCGGAAAATGATGGTGATCTGGTAGGTAAATCAGTAACTTATGAGTTTGTTAACCCCGGTAGATATGATGTCGTTTTAACGGTCTCAGACCCCTCTGGGTTAAGTGATTCTTATGCCTTTGAAATCGTAGTTTCGGAAGATTCAGGGTTTGGTTTTGGCGTAGGGATTGTATTTGTTATTGTTCTTGTATCCGTTTTGACGGCAGGAATTGGTTTGTTTGGTAATCGTGCAGCCCAGCGTAAACAAGCCATACAGTTACTTTTGGACCATGGCTTTACGCCGGATGAAGCAGCCAATCGCATTAAAAAGAATATTGCTGCGAGATCTTTACCTCTCTGGGCAAAGGCGGATGTTTTGGCAGGATTTGACTTGGGTAATGTAAAAACAGATGCACAATTAATGATCGAAACCAAAGAAAAGGAATTGCAAGCAATTTATGGAAGCGATGGTGTTTCCACACAGGACCCACATGCAGGTTTTCGCCCTCAAGTAACCAGAGCGCAATCATCATTGGTGTCTGGGGAAGCTTTGGAAGATTTAATGGGAGAATCTAAACCGGTCAAAAAAGAAGTTGCACCGAAAAGTGATGAGTTTTCAACTCTTTTAGGCGAGATTAATTCATCAAAATCATCAACCTCAAAAGCCAATCAGCATGTTCAGAGTGGTGGCATATCAGTGCCTGATTTTCAACAAAAACAGACTGAAATGGCTACAAACTCCGACGATGTTTCAGTACAAGGGACATGCACACTTTGTGGTGAATCGTATCAAATCAATTTACCAAGTCAATTGAATGAGGCGCTCGTTGATTGCCCCCATTGCGGTGAAGAGAACCATTTTCGCCGTTGAAGGGTGTTTTTTTGTAGCATGTTAGGGATGGTTTCTTGAAGACGGAATCATTGAGTCCTTTTGATGGCTGAGTCAACGGTTCGACTTCTTCATCCCGGAGTGATGACAAAAACCCCGGGTTATCGAACCGCTTTAGCGTTATTTTTATTGATGCTTGTTCCGATTTTTCAACCTGTAGATGCTGATTTATCAGCATCTAAAGATGATTTTGGCATTCTTGATGCCATGGTAGAGGCAAACCAACAGCGTACTGATTCAGAAGAGGATTTGATCGCTAGCCAACAAGCAGAGAGCGTACTTGATACCATCCGAGCCAAAGGGCGAGAAATATCAGGTGGAGATGCAATCCTTGCAACTGATGGTGTCATGGGGAAAATGGCTGTGAGGGATTCACAAGCGCCCGAAACCAACCACCCTCGCCCTTATGAGATGTTGACAAACACATCAACCCAACCACCTGATTGGCCTGATGATTTATTGGATACTTTGTTTTCACCTCCTCCCTCTTTCGATGATCCTCTTGCTATCGGTGCAAACACTTACGCACTTTATCTAAATTTTTCATCGAGAAATGATGGCCCCTCATCTGAACACTGGTCCTATGGTACNTTCACTGGGGAATTGCTCAGCANTAACCCCTCCCCCCTCATGAATCGCATCGATATTGATGAGGATGGTAGCTTTGATGTTGAAGTCGGATTGACAATCCTTGGTATCGGGGAGTTTGGAGAAGGTTTCGGCCTTGAGTTAAATGGGCCACTGCTAGAATCAATATGGATTCGCCCTACTTTTCAATGGCGTGTTGACGCCCTGAATCCATCTGCTCCATTGTGGGATACAATGGAATCGATGGAAGTGACGATGATGAAAGGATTCGCTTACAACCTGGGTTTACCGGGAAATACGCAAGGGGAATCTTACGCATTGGTCGTAGATACGCGATTTAGTCAACCTCCTGACGAATTTGAAGTGAGAGTAGGATTAGATGAAATGGAACTTAGTGTAACCGGCACAGTAACTCTCACAGTAAATCAAATTCTCAATTTGGCATTGAGTGCAACAGGAATTGTAGACGGATTGGATGAATCAGATCTCGAAATTCTATCGGTTTCAGCTCCCTATTCAATCTTCATCAGAAATCCGGACTTTGATTCTCAGAATAGACAAACAGATTGTGATGACGGTACTTCTCATTATGTACCATCTGTGCATCACAAACAAGAAAGTAGGGNGCACCGATGTTATTTCGGTGNAGGTGTTGGTTACGTTCATTTTAGTCCGANAGACCCGCAAACAAACGAAAGGAACGTTCTTGAATTAGGCTACATGGACGTTGGTATTCATCCAATTGAAGGGAGTTACCGGTTGCCAAATGAACTTGATGTAGTTTTGAGGAATGATGGTAACCAAATTTCTGGAGAAAATTCCTATGACACGGTAGAACTTTTTTCGAATAGAGAAGCTGATGTTTGGTTCCATTATTTTGAAGATCGCTCTAATTATGCTGTGTCCGAAAACAGAGTAGGAAACATCACGGATTCAAGTGGTTGGATCAGAGGCATGCCTGCNGGNACTCTNGANTCTGANGAAATTGACGCGATTTTCACTATGATTGGAAGTGCACCCAATGATGCAAATTTCCCGGGACAATTCCCTCAAAGATTATCATTGATTATTGCCATCAAAAATTATTCATCTGATGAGACACCAAACNTCAACGACTCGTCCTTACCCGTCAATCCAACCGATGAACGCTGGAATAGTCTTATCTTGATAGCAGGAACTTCAAGAGTTGATTCTATTGTGTTCACATCCTCATTTCAGAGATATGGGTACGAACTTGACCGTTCATCCATGTCNTTGGAATTCTTAGACATACCAGAAGTATTGGTCATTTATGGAACATTTGAGTTACCTAGCACNACAAGAAGTCGAGTAAACTTCGGNACTGCTCCAGATTTAATCAGTGAATTTTTTGATAATATCATACTAACCTTGGTCGAAATAATTCTTGATATTGGTACAATAATCAATGGATTACCGGATGCCATTGTCGGAACGGCAGGTAATTCTGGAGGTGAAATCATCGTTCAATGTTACAATCAAGTGAAGCAATCATTGCCTAGCGGNAGTACACGGACGGCGACTGAAATCGGNACCGTTTCTGCGGCGTTATCGAGCAGTGACCATCCAATTTTACTTTTAGAAGACCACATTATTCTTGCTCAAAACGAGGAACAGTTACAGGTTCAAGGTCGGTATGGACCTGCTGAACCTTTGGTTCCTATTTCTATGAGCATCCGAATAAGTAATATTTCAGGAGCTGGTTATTCTTATGATCAGTTTGATGATGTAAGGTCTATTTCGCTCACAGGAAGCGCTGCTGGGATCTTGACAATAGGTCATTTGCTTCATGAAACCGGAACTTTGGAGGGAAGCCTCAAGCAATTTGCCATTATTTCCAATCGTCCGGCCAGCTTAGAGATTATTCAATCCGGGACTTCGATCGAGTATCTCTCGAGCAACAAAATCAATTCAATAACCTATTCTGGAGAAGGAGATGGACAATTTAATGCTTTGAGGCTGATTGATTTAGGAGAGCAATTTTCTATTGATTTGGGAGATACACTATCTTTTGTTTCAACCGAACCCGTTTCCGCGATTGAGGTTCAAATTTCCAATGCAACTACGCCGGTCACCATGGATGGCGACCATGTTCGTTTTTGGGTAAATGAATCATTACAAGAAGCAAGTTTGAGTGCAAGAATCTCAAACATTACTGAAATTCACCAATACCCTCCACTTCAAGAAGGAGCAGATGGATTGTTAGGAAATAACCGCATCGAAATGAAAAGAAGNGGTTCGAAGCCTTTTGGAATCATCATTGATGATCAAACACTTCGAGAAGACCCATTCCGAGGCCTATCCGGAATTGGCTCGATTGATCCACTTCCNGCAAATTTAAGCTTCTCAGTACCCAATACAAATGAATCNGAGATACTCAAAGTCCCTGATTTCGGCCAAGATAGCGGCATACTTGCTCTTTCATTTTTTCTTGGTGAACTGATAAATTTTGGCGGTTCAATCAATGATTTCGCNCTTAATCTCATGGTCGACTTAGGTGATGTAAGCAACGATCAGGAAAACATGACCCTTGGCCTAAATATGGTGACTGATGAATCATTCAATCTCACNCTTGACATGCAAAAAGGAAACAACATCCTGAATGAGCCAAGGTGGGTACATGGTCTCAGTGGTGAGTTCTTTGAAGCAACTCAGTTGTCNTTCAATTATTCAAGGATGCCAACGTTCACAGGCTCCGCTCGAGCAGATTGGGATGATATCATCGCAGATGCTCTCATTACAGACGCTGAACTAGATGACGCCCTTGCAGCCATGAAAATGGCAGGCCTTAACCAATCAGAACTCNTAGTTGATTGTCTGCGAGATGGGTTCATCACCGAATCAGAGAAGGTAGGTATTAATTTGGCATTGCTAGAAGAAAATGGTGTAAGTTTTAANGATCGTCGATCTTGGTGGGGCAAAATCTGGTTGCCCAACTTACCAGCAGGTCAAATCCAGTTGGATTATGATTTTAGAGTAATTAACGAAGTTCCCGAATTTGAAATTGCAGTATTTCTCGAAAATTATGTCCCTGCGCGTCCTATGTTTACTATCGAAATGAATGGCTTGCAAAGATCAGATTTGTCGATGATTGTTCAAGGTCTTGATACAAGTCAAGCCCGTGATGTTAGCCTTAATGCAGTATACAANACTTCCACAGATGGTATTATTCCGNGATTTTCGATTGANATGGTCTATGATTTGGGAGANTCTGTTGAATTGATTGACATAAAGCAAGTGAGTCATGTAGAAAAGATAAGGACAGACATCGTTATGTTTGGCGTCCCACGCTCAGCTGAAATTTCATCATCGATTGGAGACGTCCTCATCGTTGATCTTTTTGTACCAATTGAATACAGATTATCATCTAATTCTATCGACTCTTTATTCTTGCAACAATTACGATATGTCGAAGACCGATGGTGGCCTTCCACAGTATTCATGAGAGATCTACCCTCTGAAATGCATCTAGCAGCAGAACCTTCAACTGAATTCAACATTAATGAAATCACTAGTTTCCAAGGCATGTTTACTCTTGATTACTCCTCCAACAGCGATCGTATGGATTTGTTCCTAGAGAGCAAAGGTAAATCGCAAAACGTACAAGGAGATAATTTGATGATTGCTGAAAACCTTCCAGATAGATTCCTTTTGGACACCACTGATGATTGGGGGGCTACTATTTCTGCATCTGGAAAGGGCGTAGAGCGAATTTACATCAAACGAACAAACGCTCCTGCTGTTCCTGGAGTAAATATGAAATCTGCAGAAATGATTGGTGAAAACCTGAAGGGTGTAACCATTCACATGCCCACTGTTTTGGGCGTACCTGTCGTGATTCTTGATGACATCACCTCTGGTAGAATTGTGGCCACCGCTGATGTGGATGTTGAGTTTGCTGGGGTTGGAATTGAAGGCCGAGGAGTTTTGATGGATGCTCAATTTACTGGAATTATCCCCACATCTTCAAGTATGGGAGTAAATGGCGTCGTGACGGATTTATCTCTTATTGGTAGTTTAACTGGCGGGACGGTGAAAACAACTCATATCATGGCTGGAGAGCCCGTATCTTCTGCGATTGCGACACTCTTAGCGACGGTGATGTCATGATATCTGATGAAACACTTCAAGAAGAGGTCTCGCAAACTGTAAAAGAATATGGAGATAGATTCCAGGATTTCACTGAAAGCGTTCACCCTTGGAGAATTGCATTATCTGGACTGTTAGTGATATTGTTTATTGGAGGTATTTTCGCAACATGGAATTGGGTTATACCTCGAGATTCTGTGACCGTTGAGACTATCTATTTACAGCGTTCCGGGCATGTAATGCTTGTAGAGGTTCATAATGAGGGCAGTCGTTCGATTACAAACGTTGAATTATCGTTGCAGTTTTTGGATAATGAAAGCGACATACTCAAGTCGATTGTAGTGAACATTGACGCTATCCCTGCACATACGAGTGTTTCTGGAGATGATCTAGAACTTGTTATGCTTGGTTATTCTATTTGGGACGAAAACTCCATTCGAATTGATTTGGATTGGGTAGATTATTCGGGAGTTCAACATTCTCGAAGTTGGAGTCATGAGATTGGCGAATGGGCCTATGAATCGTTTAGAGATTCTTCTTGATTCGAGGTGAAGTTGTGAAAAATCAGACACTTTACAAGGCCCTATTTATTTCCGCATTGATGTTGATGCTCCCGCTTCTTTCTAATTCCTCTGATTGGAGTGTTAGTGATGAAGAAAGCCATGTCACTTTGGTTGAAAAAATTGAATTAAAGAGTGCCGTGATGCACGAACTTTTTGGGGTTTTAGATGACGCTTTCGAAAACGAGAATAGACCTTTACTTGCAAATTCAAGAATAGGCGTCTATGACGCAGCAGGTCTATTGCTGAAGCAGGATATTCCCGATGAAGGATTAATCCCTCGTCCAGACTTAGCCATGTTTTTAGTTGATAATTCACTTCGAATTCAAGATGTACGTTCATCTCTTGAACAAATACATGGACTTGAAGTCAGAGCCTTCATCTCTCCATCAGGCCTATTGGTTCAAGGCACAAAACATTCTCTTGAACAGGGTTCTGAAGAAGCTGGAATTGAAGCGATGTTGCCGGTTCCGGTTGCGATGATGGTCGATGAATCTTTGTGGTTTGAATCTCCAGAAAAAATTAGATTAGAATCATGGAGAGGAGATGAACTTCATTCCGGAGTTGGCTTAGTCGACAGTGAAGGGCATGTATTACAACAGTCCCTTTCCCATGTCTCAAAACAGTTTCTAAAAGAGATCAATATCATCGATACTGGACGCATTTCAGGTGTTGTTCATTCGCAATCGGTATTCGAAATTGCGTTGGAGCCCAGCGTTTCATGGGTTCGAGCAGAACCAATGTTTACTATTGACAATAATTATGCAAGAAGTCATATGGCAATCACAGGCTCTTACAGCGTTCGCTCGCACTTTACGACGGATTTGGATGGGTCTGGGCAAATTGTTGCTGTAGCGGACTCAGGGTTGGATGAAGATCATGGCGATTTTGGAACAAGAATAATTGAATCAAAAGATGTCATTGGTGATGGTTCAACTGCGGATACATGGTCTGGTCATGGCACACACGTAGCTTGTACGGTTTTGGGAGACGGAACCAGAGGCCCATATGCAGGAGTCGCCCCAGCCTCAGAATTATATTTCCAAGCGATGGAGAATGATAATACTGGAAATTTTGTTTCACCATCACTGAATTATTTGTTCAATGATGCTTATGGAAAAGGTGCAAGAATTCATACAAATTCATGGGGATCATCTCAGGATTCAGACCAAGGGAAATACACCTCTGAATCAGAAGATGTAGATGATAGGGCGAATTATTACGATCGATTTTACAATAATGTAGAGGGGCTAAGCATTTTATTCGCATCAGGAAATGATGGTTCTGGTTCAGGAACAGTTAACTCTCCTGGAACAGCCAAAAATGCCATCACTGTGGGCAGTCACCTCAACCGAGGGGGTTCTGCACCAAATCTCATATGGGATAGTTCAAGCAGAGGCCCAACCGATGATCAACGGATTAAACCCGACATCGTTGCTCCCGGTGCTTACGTCCGTTCATGCAAAGCTCAAGAAGCGAACGATGTGGTTGGGACATGGGAGGATACGTACTATGTGGAGTATTCAGGTACGTCCATGGCCACCCCAAATGCGGCTGGTGCGGCTGCCTTGATCAGGGAATATATTCTTGAAATTGCAGAACGGCCCGCTCCTCAAGGATCTTTGGTCAAGGCATTGCTTGTTTTGGGAGCAAGAGATGTTGGTACTAGAGATATTCCGAATAATAATGAAGGCTGGGGCAGAGTAGACCTCAAAGAATCCCTCGCTCCTGGAAATGGAAGAGGAATCTGGGTTGATGATCGCTCGATTATGTCGCACACTGGTCATCTGAAAAGTTACACATTCAATGTGACCGATTCAGGCCAACCTCTGAAAGCAGTACTTGCTTGGTCGGATGAAAGAGGTTCACGATTTTCCACAAATCAATTGGTAAATAACCTAAATTTAGAGGTTGAAAAACCGGATGGAACATTATACAAAGGAAACTACTTTTCACAAGGTCGCTCAATCCAGGGTGGCGATTATGATGCGGTAAACAACCTAGAAGTCGTGTTAATCGATAATGCTGAAAGCGGAATTTGGACCATTCGTGTCAAAGATGGCGGTCATGGAGGTTCGTATGCTCAACCATACGCCCTCGCTGTTTCGGGAATGGGAGTTAATGATTTGAGACCAGACCCTGTTGTTTTGGAAGATTATACCATTAATGTTGATATCCCTCAACTAGGTGATACGATAAGCATTCAGACAACTGTGCAAAATTTTGGGAATGTTGAAGCCCAAAATGTTGCGATCAGCTTTGAGGTTGAAGGCAGCGAGGTTTCAAGTCAATCAGTGGATCTAAACCCTGGGGCTTCGAAAGTACTAGAATGGGACTGGACTCCACTTACAGATGGGAGTATACCTGTTTCTTTTGTAGTCGACCCAGATAATTTGATAGAGGAGATATCTGAATCGAACAATCGTTTCAACACCTTGATTAATGTCACGACTCCGGGGATTAAAATAGAATCTCTGGTTCCCTCGATTACGTTAAGAGATTCTGATGAAACGGTAACTTCATGGAATATTACATTGACAAATACTGCATTAATTCCTACAAACGGTACGCTTGACGAGTTAGGCGTCATTCGTAATGAAGATAATTTGGTCATGGATTGGTTTATTGGAATCGATCGAACGGTATATGAGTTGAATGGTTCAGCAACAGTACCTCTGTCAGTTACTCTCGTTCACCCTAAAAGTCCCGATCCTGGAACCTACATTATTCAATTACTTGGTCAAGATTTGGATAACAATATCGATTATCCTTTTTCATTGGAATTCGTTGTTCCACTTCTGACTAACCCGGATTTGGAAACATATTATGATTGGTTCCCTGTAAGTCCATTTGAGCCTACGTCTGTGAATTTCTTATTTCACAACGCTGCTAATGGCCAAGCGGGCTATGATCTGTTTTTGACACCCGCTTTGGGCTGGATGGTTGGTTTTGATGATTTATCGTCACAAGGAGGTGCGAATTCCGCCTCTACTGGAATGATGGCAAAAGGAGAAAAAATACCAATAAACATCACTGTAATTCCTCCCCAAGTAACGTTAGTTGGTGGAACTGAACTGACATTTTTACTTACAATTGTTACGCAGTCAGAAGATGCTGAAGAAATTGAGATTCCAATTTCAATGAAGGTAGAGGAAGTTCCTCGAATCGATATAATTTCGAGCACAAATTACGGGGATTTATCGAAAGATTCGGTTCTTTCATTGAACTTTTTGGTGGAAAATACGGGTAATATCGACCTCAACTTAAGCCCCCAGATTATCACTCCTCTCGGCTGGGAGGTTACCACTTCAGTCTCACCCTTTTCCCTGCCTTGGAGTGGAAATAATGAATTCCAATTGATTTTTCAAATCACAGATACAGCAACGTCAGGGGAACTCGAATTCATTTTGAGCGATGGCTCTTTTTCTCATCGTTGGAATAAATCAGCGAATGTTCTTCAAACATCAGATGGGACAATATCTTTCGCGCGATTGGAAATAGAGGGGGAAAAATGGACCGATGTTATGGGTCCGGGTTCC
>PABV01000022.1 GCA_002699425.1 Methanobacteriota archaeon | reverse complement strand
TTATGGGATCAAATCGATATGTTTTTGCGCAGTCCAATCCATAAAATAATTCAGAAAAATCACGGATATCTCTGTTCCCGAAGGTTTCCTAGAGGTCTAATTTCAAAGTTGGATTTGTTTGAACATGATGACAGACATGCTTTAGGCGATGTTATCGATGATGCAATGAAATGGTTAAGAAAAAAGAAATACATCAGGCTTGTTGAAAAAGGGTCAAAATCAAAATATGATGTGTTCGAGTTAATTGATGTTTGATATCATTCTAGATTTCGAGCACCGGGGTCTTAGTCGGCGAGAACCAGAAGTTTTCTTGACAATAGATTAGGCACTCGAAAAGTTTTCTTTGAACTACCCGCTTTCCGTGATTTCAATCATTCATCACTATCATGGTCTGAAGATGCTGTTAAATCAATGAGAAATGAACAAACAGTAATTACAATGCCGATGACGAGAACATATTCCCATACAGCAGCGATATGTAATGCTGGATACGTTTTTGAAGTGCAGAATTCCATCTTATTTGCAGGTGCAGCATTCCATGCATCCCAGTCAAAATCCTCGGTCCAGACTGTGGCTTGATTTGCAATCATTTGCCACAAACCAATCGCAGCAGCGACAGCTCCACCGGTACGCCATCTCATGATTCTTTGAAATCGACTGGTTCCCCAATGCATCCTTACGCTGAGCAAGGTCATCATCAGACACCAATATACGCCTTTGAAAAAAATCTCAAAGGCATAATTTCCATGCATGTATCCATCTTCATCCCATGGTGTTTGCCCAACCATGTAACAGGAATAGGCAGCAATAATTCCTGGGACCAATGCTGCATGATTCAGCAAATGCCATCCAAGGTGATGATTTTTTTCAGTAAGTTTCATTCTATTGAATAATTGTAACTCAAACATAACCCAAATGACAGTTGTAGCAGAAAGTGCTGTACCAATTGAAAAAATGGCATCTCCTGGCTGGTAGAGATCAAAATCAGAAATAAATGGCATGTAGGCTTTACAACCACTCAATATCCAAGCTAGGTAACACAGGATGATCCAAGAAAATGTGATTACACCAAATAATTTGATGGCTAATTTACGTCTCTCAATTTGGTCCATATGTTCTTCTGAAGGGTTTAGTTCAAATTAATTGTGTAATATGTTACGATATGATCTGGATTGAGGCTTAATATTTGCTACGTGAAAATCAATCACTTAAATCAAAGAACACTCTAGCATAACCAGTGAAGGTAATCAGCCTCGTACCATCTTTGACGATGACTGCTTTCGATTTAGGTTTAGAGCCTAAGCAATTGGTCGGTAAAACACCTTGGTGCATTCATCCTGCAGAGAAAGTAAATCATGCAATGGTTGTTGGTGGTACAAAGACGCCAAATCTTGGTAAAATCATGTCTCTAAATCCAGATATTGTATTGATGGATAAAGAAGAAAATCCGAAAGAAGTATATGACTTGCTCAAACAAAACGATATTCATGTATTTGTCAGTGAAGTTACCTGTCCAACACATGTTCCTGAAATGCTCGAATCACTGGGTCGAGAACTGAACCTAATAGTGCAAGCAGAAACCTTAGCACAGACATGTCGGTCAGCCCTTGAAAGAACGCTGAATGCCCAGAAAATGTGGAGAACAGCCCCGCTCATATGGCATGAACCACTGATGGCTGTTGGTCCAAATAGATATTCAGGGGCGTTATTATCTCATGTTGGATTTGAAGTCATCGATTTTGAGCCAGATGGAAATGGTTATCCTGAGGTGAGCCCCAATTTAATGGCAGCAAAAGGAATTGAATTATTACTACTCACCTCTGAACCACATAAATTCACTATGGATGAAGGGGAATCATTGATTGAATCGATGAAACATGAAAACATAATTTCACACTACAGGCTGATCAATGGGGAGGACCTCACATGGTTTGGTTCTCGTACGGTTGAGGCACTCGACAACTTCTCTCGTTTATTTCAAACTCTTGAAATGTCAAACCAAACGGGACGATGATCCGATACATTGCTGCTGCTGATATCCATATCCACACCCCAAGTTCCAGTGAGTCGGCCATCAAGATTTGTGGTTGTGACCACTCGGTCGTAAGCACAGCGAGAATCGCTCAAAGTTGTGTCTGCATTGTCAGGAACAATCCATGTGTAATTTGAGGAAGAGATGGGTAGTGAGATCAAATCCTGGTAGGATGCATATGAGCAATCCGCATTAAAATCACCAAGAATAATTTGATGCGGATTTTCAAATTCGATTGAAGACCAATTGAGAACATCTTGAAGCGCTTCCATTTCGGCAACTGCCTCTGTTGGTTTTGTGTGGATATTGATCAGTGTCAAATTTAGGCCGGTCTCATTACCAAATAAATCCATTAATTGAAATTGACTTACTAGGGGTTCTCGCTGAAAAGAGTCATTGATCGAATCGTCATATAGTGTCCCATTACCCAGAGATGAGAAGACATCGCTTCGATAATAGTACGCATACTGTTCTTGGGAGTTTTGGTCGTCAACTTGCAACCCTGTTCTTGGAGATAAAACCAATTTCCATTCTATGGAGGAATTGTTGTTCAATTCATCGAGAAATTGGTAAGGTACCTCTTCATCTATGTCTTTTATTTCTTGAACAGCAACCAAGTCATAGCGTTCAAAAATAGTAACAAGTTCTTCGACAATTTCTGGTTTTGAGATTTTGGTTTTACCAAATACTTTGATGTTAAATGTCGCAACTCTTGCAACTTGTGAACGATTCAGAGGTTCGGTTTCATTTTCACTCACATTCTCCAATTGATTTCTTTCGTCAACTACTTTTTCGATGTAAACATATTCAGTTGTTGTATCAGTCTCTTCATTAAATAAATCAACGACAACTGTCGTGAGGACGATGATAGTCACCAAAGATAGGGCAATCAGCCGATTCTCAAAGCCCATGGTATCTCTCAGCAACCTGCATGTTTCAAACTTTTAGGCGTTGTGAACAAAAATAGTCAAAAAACCAAATCAAAATTTCCTACTTGTTCGTAGTGTTGTTGAGTTTTCTGCTTCGATTTCAACTATTGATTCCTCACTTGATGGTTCTTCATCGGCATCTTCTGCATCATCTAGTTCCCTTTCAAGAATTTTGACTTTCGTGTTTGTATTCTTTTTTCGGGTTTTCTTTTTCTTTTCATGAGTTCCGTCAGCCCTGTCAATAACTTGCTGCATGAGGTCGAGTTCAATTTCAAAATCTTCAAGCTGGTCTTTCATATCCTCAATTTGTCTGGATAATCGGCTCGCTAGTTTGCGAACTTTTGACAATGCCCTGTCTCTTCCCATCGGTGGCATGTAGGATTTGCTGGAGTCATCTCCTTATCAATTCATCCTAGGTCTATTTCCACTGGAATTTGACGATTTCACGCTAATTCCCAGACAGGTCCGTCTGCAGTATCGGTCACAGTCACTCCAATCTGAGATAGTTTATCGCGAATTGCATCTGCCTCCGCCCAATTTTTCCCATCTCTTGCGATTGTTCTTTGCCGGAGGAGTTCCTCAACTTCTTGAGAAATCGCTTCCCGCCGAGGGTCTGTTTCAGGCTTGAGTAATGCTTCTTCTCGGGTTGGTAACAATCCCAAGACCTCACCTGCTAATTCTTCCATCCATAGCACCCCCATCGTTGCGTATGCTTTTTGGTCATCTCCCGATATTTGGTTGACCACTTTTGTTAATTCTTTACTTCCAGCGATTAATTTTGAGACTGCTTCTCTTGAATTGAAATCATCGTCCATTGCTCTTGCAAAATCTTCTGCAATTTTTTCTAACAATCCGATACTTTTTGGTAACGGTAACATTGAACTTAAGTCACCTCTGGGAAGTTGAATAGGATCTTCAGAGAGGTTTTCCAACAATAATTTGTATGTGTCGTGGATGCGACCAATATTTTTTATCGCATCATTGATGATTTGCTCATTCATGTCGATTGGAGAGCGATAATGGGCGTTGATCAAAGCCATTCTAAGCGTTAATGCAGGTACCTTTTCCAAAATATCGCGAATAGTCCAAAAATTGCCCAAACTTTTTGACATTTTTTCACCATCAATATTCACGAAACCATTGTGAAGCCAATGATGAACCATTGGATGTTTACCTGTGTGACATTCTGTTTGGAAAATTTCAGCTTCATGATGGGGGAATCGTAAATCATGCCCACCTCCATGGATATCGAACTGGTCTCCAAGTGTTGCTAAACTCATGGCAGTACACTCAATATGCCATCCTGGCCTTCCATCACCCCAAGGTGATGACCATGAAGGTTCACCCTCTTTTCCTTCTTTCCATAGTGCGAAATCCTTGTGGTCTCTTTTTCCTGAACCTGTTGAACCAACTCTTCCTCCAGCCCCTTCCAGTACAGCATCGATACTTTGTCCGGTCAATATACCGTATTTTTCAGGTGCGGAATGAACGTCGAAATAGACGCCATCATTGGCAATATATGCATGGTTTTTTTGAATCAAATCTTCAATGATTTCAATCATTTCCTCGACATAATCTGTGCATCGAGGATAGGAATCAGCTCTGAGGATATTGAGTGCATCCATATCTTCAAAATATGCATCAATAAATCGGCCTACGAGTGCTCTCCAATCTTCGTCAATCTCAATTGATCTTTTGATAATTTTATCCTCTATGTCTGTGAAATTCTGTATGTAGTTTACATCATAACCAGAAGATTCCAACCAACGGTGAATCAAATCAAAGGAGAGGTAACATCTTGCATGACCCAGGTGACAATAATCATACACGGTAACTCCGCAAACATACATGGAAACCTTTCCAGGCTCAATCGTAGAGAAGTCTACCTTCTCACGACGCTTGGTGTCATACACTCTCAAGCCCATTAGTCGGCCCAGTTGATTATGATTATCAATGTTAACTCAATTGAGCCAGCTTTTCTTCAAACAGTCTGGCTTGGTCCCCATCGATAGAATTTATCCGATCGATCATCATTTTCAATCGATCTTGATGAGCATCGCTTACTGAAGTATCGATCTCTGACATCCTTGATACGATTGAATTAGCCATTTTCATCCTATTCGATTCAACAGCACATTCCAACGCTTCGTCATAAACTTCGAGCGCAAGCACGCCAAATCCTACCGCACGAAGCGATCTTCCTAGAGTCATTAACGGTTCGACGGCCTCCCCCTCATTATTTTCGATTATTGCTCGGACCTTTTCTATACATTCTTCTGCTTTTTCCTCATTATCACTCATCCATGCGGCCATTGCGGCCCCAAGTGATGCCTGGATCTTACTTCCATCTTGCTTTGCTTCTTGTTCACCAGCCATGAATAATGTCATCGCTCGACTGGGGTTTTCCTCTCCCAATTCGATTAAAGCCAAGTGCATCAATGCGTGGTGTTCACCATCATCATCATCTGCTATGGCGGCTGTCTCGAGGGCTTTAGCAAGATGCCTCCGTGCCCATTTTGCTTCTTTTGCTTCCAATGCCAGAATTCCTAATGCTGCTTCAAGTCGCCAGAGAACTGACGAAGTTGCTTTACGAATCATATCTCCTTTTTCCTCGCTAAGGGGTGCGAGAGCCATGCCAACTTCAATCCTGGCCTCGGTAAGTGCCTCATCAAGAGAATCATATTCTGGTTCAGATTTTGCTAATTGGTAAGGCGTCTTCAGTGGCGAAACAATTGAAGAGAGGTCTTGAATCCGTTCCATGTGACTTGCTTTTACCTTCTTTCCTTCAATGAAATGTGAAAGAGCCCTCACTAATTTCCGTTCAGAGGGTGCTTGTTCTTTTGTAGTCGTCTCCGGGGGCTCATCATCTTCTAGTAAAGAATTGATCATCCAACTTAACTTCGCATCCGCATTGTAAGTTCCAGCTCTCTGAATTGTATATCTCATCTCTGCGGAGCGAATTGAACGTGCTAGATTATCCAAGTCTTTTTTTGCATCTTTGCCCGCTTGCCTTGACAACTTTTGTATGAATGTCGAAGGAGGGCAGGTGCGATAGGGTAATGCTAACGTTTTTGCACCCTTTGCCATCTTAAAATCATCAGAAACTAAAATGGTATCTTGTCCACTTCGTCCTAAATCTGCAGCAAGAACCATGAGAGAGATGTCTACGTCTTGAGGGGCTGCTTTTTCTCCAAGATTTTCAGCCAATCCCTGGATTTGATGGTCTTCGATTTCCGTCTCGTCAATTACGGCATTCAATTTCGTGAGAAGCAGCGGTTTCTTGTCTAGAAGTTGGCAGCGAACTCTTGCTACTTCTCCCCTCACGCCAGGTGTGATTCGTAACCTTTGATTCATGGTTCGGATTACGCCCATCATCGATCTGATTTCACTTGCAGTTGCTTTTTGCCCAAGATGGATAAAAGCGTTCGAATCAATGATCCACTTTTCCCCGCTCATGCCACATGCACTCAAAAGCAAGATTTGATTTGTCCGGTAACCTAGCATTGGCATGACCGGGAAAATAGCAGTAGTCACCGGTGGAAATGGCCATGTTGGCAGTCATTTGGTGGAGAATCTTCTCAATCATGGTTACAATGTCATCGCAACTGTACGGACTCAAGAGAAAGCATCACGGATTCTTTCATTGAAAAATGCAGAAAAATTATCAATACGTATTGCTGATGTTCTCAATCCTGAACCTTGGGATGAGATTTTGAGTACTGCAGATATATTATTCCATGTCGCCACAGTATATTCAACGATTTCAAAAAAAGAGATCATCCTTTCAACGGCTTTGGATGGTACAAGAAATTTATTGGAATCCGCTGCGAGAATGAAAGTACCCAGAGTGGTTTACACCTCTTCAACTGCTGCTGTTGGCTCGACGCCCAAAGGCAGAGAAAAAACAGAAAGCGATTGGAATCAAAACGCGCTTTTACCATACACACAAGCCAAAACTCAATCTGAGAAATTGGCTTGGGAAATTGCGGAGAAGTCGGAACTTGATTTGCGTGTAATTAACCCGACAGCGATTTTAGGTGGAGGCTTCGATCGTCCAACACCTAGTGTTGATTTTATTGAAGATGCAATCAAGGGAAAAATCCCAGTCTCCCTAAAAATTCCGATGTCCTTTGTTCATGTCAAAGACGTTGCAGAAGCACACAGAAAAGCTGCTGAAATTGAAGAAGCAAATGGCAGATATATCTGTGCTCCTCACATCAATATGACTCTTGCAGATTTGTTCAAAAAAATNAAGCAAATTTTCCCCGAAACGAAGGCTCCACAAAAAGCCCTCCCCAATGCATTGCTTCCATTAGCCGTCTTCCAAGATTGGATTGGTAGTAAGATCTCAAAGAGAAGTCGTCGATTAACACGCAATATGGTGCGTGGTTTTTTCCGNGGAGATGCTTCCTATGATTCNTCGAAGGCAAAAAATGAATTGGGGATGGATTGGATTGACTTTGANACATGTGTCAAAGATACNGTGGAGGCTTTTCTTTGAACAGGGCGGTGATTATTTCTCGTTTGTTGTGGATANTTCCAGCGGTTACTATTGTTCTTTCAATGTTATTTTATTCTCAATCTGAGCATTTTCGAGATTGGCCCTTTTTTGTNTCTGAATCTGACCGCTCTGGCCCCGCTTCCCNGATATTTACGGNCGGTTTTATGCTGAGTGGCGTCTCACTTTCGCTGGCCAGTTGGATGATGTGGGCAGACAAAGAAACAATCNCACAGTATTCAGTTGAGAACATAAGTAGGATATCAGGTATAGTGTCAGGTATCTGTTTGTGTGGTTTAGCCTTATTTGACATGTATGAATTCACGCTGATACATGTGATTTTCGCNTCGACTTTATTTTGTGTAGGATGTNTTTGGATGTTTACAACANACAAAGCCACTAATGATAAAGATGTGAAAGCAACCTCNCAAAGATTACTTTTCATTTGGTTAGGGGGGATTGGTTGGTTGTTGATGACAGTTTCAATGATTGCTGCGACTCTTTATCACCCACAATGGCTTGAAACTCCTTTGGATCTTTCTCATGTCCAATCATATGTGGCGGTTGCAGCGATTGGGGAATATCTATGGGCAATTGCCATTATTGGCTCACTGAAATCATATGAGGAGATATTTCATTCNACATTATAGCCAATCNCNTCTAGCATGTGACCAAAATTCCACCTGTCCTTTTCACNCTCAAAGTCAGACGAATTCAGGCCATTCATCTCTCCTGANTCAAATCCTAAATCGACGACTTCTTGGTCAGCCTCTGGGTGAAATTGTACCGTGAAAATTGGTTTAGTAGGGTGGCGGCAGACCGCGATGGGAGCATGTTCACTTGAGGCTACAACCTCCATTTCTCCCGGTTCAGTCACAAATTCTTGATGCAAAAATACAGCCAGNCGCGTCTGATTATTGATGGAAACATGNCTCATGAACTCACTTGGTTTTTCTGCACGANTTACTTTTCCTCCCAAGGCATGACAGATTATTTGNTGACCAAAACATATCCCAAGAAGAGGAGTGTTGGTAGATTGCACGAGTAAAGTAAGTTCATGCATCCATTCTTTTTCCCATTGTGTGACATTTTTTCGACTACCTGTAATTACGATGAGATCAACAGGTTCAGGGTGCTCCACAACCCTCCCAAAGCCGTAGTTTAATCGCTCATTGGTATGCGGAGCCCATAGCAAAACCTCGTGATTGGGCAGATATTCTATCATTTTTCGGACGCCCATNTTTCCAAGGGCTTGACGTTCTGCAAGGAGATCTACAATCAGAACNTTTCTCATGCAGCGGCCTCATTTTCCGCTTTTTTCGCTTGGATGATGTCATCATTAGCTTTGATTTGTTCCCACACAATTTCTGCGATATCCTTTACTTCCATCTCAGCATCAATAGCAGAAAGNCCGTCTGACACCATGGTTGAACAAAAAGGACATCCAACCGCAACAGTATCCGCTCCGGTTTCAGCGAGTTCTTTNGCCCGAATGACATTCACTCTCTCCTTTGGAGCAATTTCCTCCATCCACATTTGCGCTCCTCCTGCTCCACAGCAGAATGAATCTCTTCCGTGCTTTTCAGTTTCAGTATCAACGCCCCCGATAGCATTTCTTGGAGCATCGAATTCACCACCAATCCGTCCAAGATAGCACGGGTCGTGGTAGGTAATGTTTCCATTATGTTGTGGAGCAGGAAGTTGCTGAGACTTTTGTAAGTCATGAATCAACTGAGAATGGTGCATGACCTCTAGCTCTTCACCACCATAGTCTTTGTATTCNTTTCCAAGTGTNTGGAAGCAATGAGGACATGATGCCACAATTTTCTTTACACCNAACTCTTGGAAGGTTTCTAAATTTGTTTCGGCTAACATTTGGAATAAATATTCGTTTCCTGCTCTTCTGGCTGGGTCGCCACTACATCCTTCCTGCATACCCAAAATACCAACGTCGAGCCCAGCTTCTTGCATGATTTGTATGGTTTCTCTTGCCACTTTTTTGTTTCTTTCATCAAAACTTGCTGCACAACCTGCAAAGTAGATGTATTCAGCNGGTTCNCCGACCTTGACGTTGAGGTCTGAGGCCCAATCTCCACGCTCATGAGCAGGGATTCCATATGGATTTGAATCACCCTCTAGATTTTCAATAGTGCTCATCAGCGGNAGCACCACTTCTTCAACGGCTTCGTCAAACTCCATTCTCTCCATCATGAGGTGTCTTCTTGCGTCCGTTAATTTCGGAACATGTTCTATGTTGACTGGACAAACGTCAACGCAAGCATGGCAAGTGGTACATGCCCAAATTGATGACTCTCCAAATCGAGCGATGATATCCTCTTCGGGTTTTTCTCCAGCCATGAGAGCAGTGTGATGCTCATTTGCATAGTTTCGTACGTCATGAATGATTTGCATCGGATTTAGGCTCTTGCCGCTAGCATAGGCTGGGCAAACATCTTGACATCTTGCACATGATGTACAAGCCCAACCGTCGATAAGCGAGCGCCATGAGAGATCAGTGTATGTACTGGCTCCAAAACTTTCAATGGTTAATTCTTCTAAGGAAACCGCCCCTCCGCTTTCATTTAACTCCAGTGGTGTCATGACAGCCATTGGCTTAGTGTCATAGAAGAACACGTTGGGGAAAGCCATGACAAGATGCATGTGCTTTGAAACAGGTATCAAGAATAAGAAAGCACAAATGGCCAGCATGTGCGCCCAATATGCAGCATTTACTGCTGATTGAGAAGGGGCAAAGGTACTCGCCACCCAAGCGCCAATGGGCTCCCATGTAGCGCTTGGAGTGTGCCAGGTTTCAACCACGTACGAGGTTGTGCATATGGTCATGATCAATAACAATATCACATTTCCTTCAAGCTGACTTTTTCCTTTGAGTTTCTCAGGAGTGAATACAACTCTCCTTGTCAGTGCAGCAGCACACCCTACCAGTGCGCAAGTATATCCTAACTCTACCATTCCGTTCCAAGGCCCAACGATGGCGCTAGGGAGAATGTGTTGAGAGAAATAATCCCCTGTTGCAAGATCGAGCATATCTGAGGATAACATTAGGAAACCCCAAAACATCAGAACGTGCATAGTTCCTGCAATTTTATCCTCCAAAACCTTCTTTTGACCTAACCAAACAACTAGAGTTTCCTTTATCCTTGCACTCCAGGAGTCAAATCGATTGTCTGTAGAACCAAGTAGAACCAATCTCGTGGCCTTTTGCACTTGAAAAATGAAGAACCCTACGGAAATAGAGCCAAGTATAACAAGGAAAATCCAACCTGATATAAGGCCGTATGTTACATCGAGTGGATGTTCCATGCAGACCTCCAAACAGTCCAATGTATTCAATCCAGCGGCAAATCAAACCCAACCGCTAAGAATCTTGACTTTAACGTCCTTGTATGGTGCGTGTTTCTGCTCCGGGCAAGTGTATCTTGTTTGGCGAACATGCGGTAGTATACGGACACCCGGCAGTGGCGGTGGCGATCGACCAGCGTTTGACAGTGAATGCAGAATTGAGTTCACAATGGGATCTCGATGGGAAGCCACTCAATGCCCAAAAGCATCCTCACGTAGAGGCATTGAAATCAAGAATGTGGGATCATGGTCCACCTCTCCGTGTTTCAATTTATGGCGACATTCCCGCAGGTAGTGGCCTGGGATCATCTGCTTCGTTAAGCGCAGCGTCTGCAAGTTGTTTACGAATGCTAAGGGGGCGTTATGTTGATGCAAAGGGCAACTGGGCTGAAGGCTGGTCCTCGACAAAACCAAACAATGTCTATTCAGGTCACAGTGAAGAGAATTTCGGCGAAAAAAGACTCCGTGGATGGGATGCGGTAAGCGAAGACGAATCTGCTTTGCTCGCCCATGCAGTCGAAGCCTTCGCACAGGGCGGCATGGCTTCCCCAATCGATTCATCAACATGCTCACACGGAGGATGTATTGTCGCTTTCAAGGAGAAAATCCCAGAACTGGATTGGCTCTACACGCGGAAACTCAAACATGAAGAAGCGGAGAGGAAATGGGAGTTACACCGCCTTGTTATTCCGGAAAAANTCCACTCCGCTAAATTGGTTATCGGACATACTGGTATTCATGGTTCGACAGCAAAACAAGTTGAGATGGTCAGGAATGAAATCCAACAGAACCCTTCTCTGATTCAGGTTATGGATGCAATTGGTCAGATTACAAAAAGAGGAATTGATGCCTTGTTATCTGCAGATCTCGTGACCCTTGGTCAAAGCATGAATGAAAACCACTATCTTCTTCAAGGNCTGAATGTATCCTGTCCGGANCTTGATGCATTGGTTGAAGCAGCGCAATTGACTTCATTCGGTGCGAAATTAACAGGTGCGGGTGGTGGCGGTTGTATGATTGCGCTCACCTCAAAACCTGTCGAAACATCAAGAGCCATCGAATTGGCAGGTGGGAGGGCGTTTATTTCATCACTTGGAGGATATGGTTTACGATGTGAGGATGAAGTTGGTTCTCCGAGTTGGGACCCTCACGANATTTGACGGCCATTTATATAGGGGTTATAAAACGACAAAGCATGAACGACGAAGATCGATTAACTGTTGTGAACGTAGTAGCCTCTACCAGAGTTGCCGAAGAATTAGATTTGCCAGATATTGCAATACAGCTTAATTGCGAGTATGAACCGGAACAATTTCCAGGTGTAGTATACAGAGTCAAAGACCCCAAATTGGCGATTCTTATGTTCAGATCAGGAAGAGCAGTTTGTACAGGCGGTAANGATGAACAAAATATTCAAACTGGAATCGAGCGAATGATTGAAGATTTGCGCGGAGCAGATATCAAAACTTGGGATTTGAAAGATGTCGAGATAGAAGTCCAAAATATGGTCGCAACCTACTCATTGCATTATCCCGAAGATTATGATGGCTTGGACAAGTGGACAAACGAGCCTCTTGCAGGAGAACCTCGNAAACTCAACCTCAACAACCTCACCTTCCATCTCCCTTTTGACAAAGTAGAATATGAGCCGGAACAGTTTCCAGGTCTCATCTACAGGTTAGACTATCCAAAGGTTGTATGTCTCATTTTCGGTTCAGGAAAAATGGTAATAACCGGAGCACGTCACAAAGACGAGATATTGGAAGCCGTACAAATTATCCAAGACGAACTTGCCGATTTACTCTGATGAACTCAGCGTAATACGTCATTTTTTCGAAATTGAAAAGATATGGCACTTTATCAGCACACAGATACAATCAAATCATACCTTGCCTTACACGGTCCATGCGCCAGGTTTTGATTGCGATATTTATCGTGTTGTCAATGATGCTCATGCCGTGGCAGGGAGAATATTTTCTCGATGATGAAAACTCTAAATCTTACTCCTCTGCTGTTGGAGAAGACTTAGATGCATGGAGAATTGGTGATCGTTGGGTCTATGAAACGCTCTTTGATGTTCAAGACTTAATTGCAAATTCAGGCACAGATGCATCACTGAATACACTTACCGGAGACACTGAGGTAGAAGTGACAGACATAGCAGACTTGGCTTATAACGGCACACAGACACTTGTATACATTGTGAGTGTAACGGGNTCATTCACCTCCGGTTCGAATGGGGCAGAATTACAAGGCTGGGGAGGTTCATTAGATGTGCAGTACACTGGTACTGATATTATACGAGCCAGAGATTTAGCCGTTATTCAAACATCATTTCGCCTTGTGGTGGATTTCAATCCAAATGCCGGTTTTGTCTGTTGGGTTACCAACTGTGAACTCGCAGATATTACGATAACAACTGAGTACCAGCCCGGTAAAGAAAAGAGAGATTTTCCAATTCGATCTGGAGATTTTTGGTATCAAAATCATTGGTCAGATACATCCGTGGATGGGGAATCTGACTATTTCGATGTCAGNACATTTGGCTCATCTGAACAAGCGAATAGTTCATGGCAAGTTGTGGACACAGGGACACCGTTAGAAGATGGAACCTCAATCCAATATGCAGGTTGTAGTAATTCATTCAAAATTACCGAAGTAAATATTACTGGCCAAAGCCAAGGAATGGAATGGTTCTGTCCTGTTGTAAGGTCTTATGCATGGAGCAGGGTTGTCAATGAGGCAGGCTTTCAAATTGATTGGCTGTTAAAGGAATATTATCCTGCGGCATCAAACAATGTAGTTGCCTCAAGCGACCCGGGGGTTCGCCAAGAAAGCATNGANGTNTCNCTTGAATTTATCGCAGCACCACTTGATTATGAACAAGATGCTACTGCGACATATCAAAGCAGTACTGGAACAGGGGTCCCCGGAAGTAACTTGTACATGCGGTATGAAACTGCAGGTTCTACATCTACNCAGGTAACAGATAACGCTGGTATTGCGACATTCATNGTCGATACCTCCTCAGAAACCGATGACACGCCTTCAACAAGTGATTATGCCAGCCGCGGCCTCATTATTTGGGACCCAGTGACGAAAATTATCGGGGTTGCAACGATTGTGATGCAAGTCGAAATTGTGGGTTTGGATTTGGTCGCTCAAATNANTTCNGCTTTCATGGAGAGNACANGNNATGGTCAAACGCAAACATTCACTGCCGCTCAAGGCTATAATGTCATACCAGGAGATAGNGTNTCATTATCGATACCAGTTCAAAATAACGGAATTGCAGATTCACCCGCGTTTGATGTGANAATNACTTATCCAGATGCTTCGGTGATTCAGGAGAGGATTCCTACAATAGAAGCACTNGGAGAGGAGCGAATTACCNTAGACTGGATGATTCCAGTGGATATGGCGATTTCGCAGCAAANCTTTGTAGTTAATGTTGACCCAAACAATGAGGCAACGCAGGATGCAGATTTGACAAATAATCAAGGTACGATTTCTCTGAATGTTGGACGTCTTCCNGAACCAGCCGTTCAGCAAACTGATGGGGTGTATACTTTTGAGCCNATATTCTATGATGCAACTGGAAGTATTGATCCAGATGGTGGCGATGTTTCCTGTGTATTTTCCTTTGAGAATGCCTCAGAGAATTCAGTATCTGGTTTTGACACCGTCATTTCAACCGACTGCATGGCAGAATGGAACTGGTCAAACGATGGTGATTGGCAAGTTCAGTTGTACGTTACTGATGATGAGTCGGATGAAGTATTGCATGAATTCACCAGTGAGGTNCTCAATCGAGCACCAGATTTTGAGTTAACAGGTGTAGATGCCATCTATGCAGGAGACCAAATTTCATTTTCGATAGACAACATCACTGATATTGATACTGAAAGCATTACACCTGTAACATTCAGTTGGACGTCTCCGTTCATTTGTGATGGTCAGGTGACGACCAANTTTGCTGGTTTACAATGCGAGATGGAGCCTCAGGAAGAAGGCATTTTTCAAATTTCAGTAATCGGTACCGATGATGATGGTGCTACTACNGANCNTAATGCCAGTTTTGAGGTGGTCAANAAAGCNCCAACCATTGAGCCGATTGAAATGTGGGTCGATGGTCTCTATCTTGAGCAATTAGATGGAATGTGGCATCTAGACGAGTATCAGACAGTCACTCTAAAGGTTCAAGGAAGTGATACCTCGTATGACTTGGATAGTCTCCAAGTAAGCTGGTCGCTTAGCGAAGAAAATGAATCCTCATATTCTACAAATACGCCTACTCTTTCAACATTGGGTGACCAATCTGAAATTGAAGCGTCGTGGCATACTTCTGGGCAACATCAGATCACAGCAAAAGTCATTGATGATAATGGAGCAACAAGTGAAATTGTATACGGTATTGTAAATATCTCTAACATAGCTCCACNGATAACGGTCACAAATGTACCAAGCCTTCCGATTGGTGAAGATGAAATAGTCAACATNTCATTTGAGGCCGATGATGGAGATGACCTCATGTATTGTTGGGATCTCGATGCGACTTTTGATTCAAATGAAGACGGTATTTTCGAAAATGACTGTGATAGAGAAGGTGCTCAATTTGATTTCATCCGTTCTTTGTCTACTCCGCTTGGTCAACCACTGGTCATCACCGCAAATGTCTGGGATGATGATATGGCAAGGGACAATCAATCATTCGACATCATCGTCGTAAATCAACCCCCAAGAGCCATCATCACAGATGCACAACTTGGCTTGACNGTAACACAAAACGAATTATTTTCNCTGTCGGCTGCAAACTCAATCGATACAGAGAGCGACAGNCCCGGCCTTCGGTTCACATGGGACAATCCTTCAATNCCTGGAACCGAAGACGGTATGGGAGAGGANTATCAGTTGTCATTTGNTAGACCAGGGACATACACNGTTATTCTTACCGTGAGTGATGATGATGGCGAAGTAGACACCGATGAAATCAAGATCATTGTGACCGAAACCATCGAACANGGCATATTTGGTACATCTGGGACNACCGAAACGGCTGCNTATGGACTAATTGGTTTCATTGCTATTCTTTTAGCAATCCTTCTGTTTTCAAGAAGGCGTTCATCTGAGGAAGAAATACTTGGTTTAGGCTCTGGATTTGGTGAGTCNACGTTTTCATCTGGTCCGCCACCAGCCTCACCGGTACAAGGCCAAACCGCTCCCNCGTACATGGGCCAAACTACACAGCAGCCGGTTTACCCTCAACAAAATGCTTACCAAAACCCATACCCTCCTCAATATCAACAAACCCAACCTCAAGCACAACAATATCAGCAATCTCAGTTGGCATCTCCAGCATATTCACAGAACCAAATGGGGTATCAGCAAGCAGCGCCAACACAACCTGCATACCAGCAGCCAGGAGTTACGCCAACTCAACCAACGAGTTATCAAACCCAACCTCAAACAACCCAACCCGCATGGCCAAGCGCAACTCCCCAAGTAGCAGCGCCCTCTGTTCAAACACCATATCCACCTCAGCCAACAAATTCAGGTCTATCCTTGAGCCAATTACCAGGTAGTGCACCATCCGCTCCTCAAACAGTAAATCAGAACACTGTGGCTTCGAATGATTTGAATGATCTATTAGATGGACTAGATCTGTGATTGATATGGCAACATTGTGGCAGTTTTTTGGATTTCCAGATCCAGAAGGTAACGCAAACAAGATGCCACAACTTCCCGNAGAACCTTCCACTGAAGCCAACTCGATTGAAGCAGAGNTGGTAGCGCCTGAGGAAATTACCGACGACCCTCATTTAGCAGCATCAGCCATCCCGCGTGGGTGGACAGGTCCACTTACGCCTGATGGTGAACCATTTCATGATATGGATGCTTATACTCCCCAATCAANAGGGGCAAAAGTCAGAACAGCCCTTCGTTATGTTCGCCCTGACACAATGCATCGCTTGCCAATCCAGGGGATGCATGAGAGNATTCAGCAAGGTGATACGCTGATTGTTGATTTAAGGCCGTTGATTCATATGGATGCACACAAAGATGCTTGTCGGAGACAATTGAGGCATTTAGGTGAAGAATCAGGAGTGTCAGTTTTTGCACTGGATTTGGAAAACCAACTTCTATTAATTCCAGGGGTTGATGTTGTCGTAGATGTCTCTAAACATGAGTTAGGGTTAATTCCGGTATTACTCTAGACATCTGTCTATTTGGCGAAATAGAATTTGAACTCTTCAAGATCAACTGTGCCATTATTATCGGTGTCAAGAAATGACATAACCTCATCTATTTCGTTCTGTGAGAGGTCTTCGATGCCGATCTCTTTTAATCCCATTTTGAATTCTTCTTTGTCAATATTNCCATCATCATTCAAATCAAAATCCGAGAATATTTTCTCAACCGATAAATTACTCGATTTCATATAAGCTTCTAACTTGAATAAACATCGCAGTCCGTCCGTTAGGTTGTGACTTTTCATTTGTTCATCTAAAGAAAAACCTAAACTTGGATTCAAGACGATTTTTTCTTTCTGATTAATCAANGTGTAAATGAAAATTCCAGCACCGATCATCGAAAAAANGAATCCTAAGCTTAAATTATCTTTCGCACTTTCAATTGGTGCNCTGGAGACGATAGAAATTTCTGTGCTTGCGTTGATAACAATACTTGACTTCAGTTCACACATTCCTTCACAATCATCATGAGTTCCACTTATTTCTCCAATGAATATCTGGTTGCCACTATCCCAAAACAATCCACGCATTATTTTTTCACATCCAGAATAGAATTCTGTGTCATATCCTGCATAGAACTTTTGAGGAGGATTGGTTGTGATTGAAATAGTTACATCTTCACATGACTCTGCNGTTGTGTAAATGCGATATCCTTCGTTGTCTACTTCTGGGGAAAACGTGCCATCTTCCAAACTTTCTACCACATTCGCTTCNGCATTAAAAATCAACATGCTCAGCAAACTTGTGGTCATGAGGAGCAATCCGATGCCAACAAACGCCCACATCGAGTAGACTACCGGCTTTGATGCATCATTCATGGTAATGCTTGGGTTCGCTTGCATTTCATATTTTCCGAAGATGATGCTTGAATGGTTCAATTGAAAGACCCAATACTACCGATTCGCTTCCTTTAACGAGATTCGCATATGTTCCCATTTGACCAGCGAGGTCATATCCACCTGCCTTTCCTTTCCATGACTCGCTTTCGATAAGATCAACCAAAACGTCATCTGAAAAGTAATCAATTTTTACTACAGCATGTTCAAGGCTAAATTTCCAGATTCCATTCTCTAATGCACCGGTTGCAGTCCANACTTTATGGGTGCTTCCTCTGATTCGAAGAAGCATTTTCAAGGCTTTTTCTTTATCCATAGGTTTCCCAAGTGCCTTCCTCTCATCATCTGGATCTTCTACCAAAGTATCACTTACGATGACAAGATCGAAACCATGNTTCATTGGAACTGTATCCGCTTTGAGTTGACATATTTCTAGAACGGTTTCACTAACTGTTGGTCGACTAATGCTCTCATCAATTCCTTCCAATGCATAACATTCAACGTGGCTTAATCTTTCATTTAACCACTGACATCGCCTTTGAGATGCGGAAGCAAGCCATACTCGCATAAAACCGCCATAACAGTCATCTTGAAGAGTTCATCGCCCATCGGCTAACTGGCGAGGGCATGAGTGACATAGAAAGAATTCCAACAAACATACTTGGACTGGATGAGAGTATGGAAGGTGGTATTCCTCAAGGTCACATTGTGATTGTCGCTGGCGCTTCGGGTGCAATGAAATCTTCNGTTACCTTTTCCCAATTATATAACGCAGTGTTATATGGAGAAACAAGTGGAATTTACGTTACGCTTGAACAGGGTAAAGATAGCCTAAGAGCACACATGTCAAATATGGGTATGAATGTGGACGATGCTCGTGTTCGAAATCGAATTGCTATCATTGACCTAGCTGACCTCAGAGTTCAATTAGACGAACAGGGCATGTCTAAAAGAATTGATTGGATGGGCCAATTAATCAAACAACTCACCTCTTACAGGCAGTCTATCGGATTTGAAATACTTGTTTTTGATTCTCTTGGCGCTTTCTTTACTCTCACCAAAATGGAAAACCCTCGAGATGAAATCTTTAGGTTATTTGAAGCAGTACGAAGATTAGAATTGACGTCATTCTTCATNTGTGAAATGACTGGGGTTGACCACAAGCAGTTTGGAGAATATGGTGTCGAGGATTATCTTTCTGATGGCGTGATTCACTTGGTCATGGAAAGGAATGGAGACGACGTAAATCGTAAATTAAGCGTTGTAAAAATGAGGCATACGAATCATCGTTTAGGATATATCCCTTTCGAATGGAACTCAGATAAACAGCAGTTTGTTATCGAATAATTTCACTCGACTGTAACCGATTTTGCGAGGTTTCTTGGTCTGTCGACGTTTTTACCTAGTCTTAAGGCGGTATGGTAGGCAATAAGTTGCAGTGGAACTACTGAGATTAGCGGTGAAAGGATTTCATGTGATTTCGGGATAGGAATCGANACATCACCCTCTGATGCGATAGGGTCGCCCTTTTCATGAATCAGAATAATTTTTGCACCNCTTGCTCGACATTCATGTANNCTGGACAAATTTTTCTTTTTGTGTTTGTCATTTGGCGCAACCATGATCACAGGCGAACCTTCTTCCAGTAATGCGATTGGTCCATGCTTCATTTCTCCTGCAGGGTACGCTAAACATGGAATGTAAGCGATTTCCATAAGCTTGAGTGCGCCTTCTTTGGCTACTGGGGCTGAGAAGCCCCTCCCAAGGAAAAGAACACTTTTTGCATTCTCAATGAGATCCACCGCAGAATGTATGGGTCCTTGAGCTGTCAAATATCTGTTAATTTTTTTGGGTACATCAAGTAATTCTTGAATNAGGGTTTCACCAATTTCAGAAGAAAGGGAGCGTGAACGTGCAATCTGTATGGCGAACATTGATAATGCTGCGACCATATTNGTAAATGCTTTAGTGGAAGCAACTGATTGTTCAGGGCCAGAATGAATGTAGACGCCCTGGCCACACTGTCTTGCAATTGAAGAAGCCACAACATTGACAATTCCCCAAGCTTTTGCTCCCTGTAATTGGATTTCTTTGACTGCAGAAAGTGTATCCGCAGTTTCGCCAGATTGAGAAACTGCTAGATGGATGGCTTTTGGGTTTATGACCGGATTTGTATAACGAAATTCACTTGCAACGTGAGAAACTGCNGGAAGTCTTGCAAGTGTTTCGATTGCTAATTGGCCAACTTCACACGCATGAAGAGATGTGCCACAACCGATGAGCCGAACATGAGGAATATTTCTCAATTGAGAAGGCGAGAGTCCAATACCGCCTAATCGGATATTTGATTTCCCTGATTGGCATCTTCCTGAGATACATTGNCTCAATGCTTCTGGTTGTTCATGAATTTCTTTGAGCATGAAATGGGGGTAATCTCCTAATTCTGCGTCTCCCCACTCGTCTTCAAGAATGGTAATCGTTGTAGTGGATGTTTTCCCATCAAGTGTTGTAATTTCAAAGCCATTTTTATTCACAGAAGCGATTTCTCCATCTTCAAGAAAGATCACCCGATCTGTATGCTTGCTTAAGGCATGAGGATCTGAAGAGATAAACATCTGATTGTGATCTTTACCAAGGACGATTGGAGAGCCGTTTCTGGCTACTATGATCTCTTCCTCTTCTTTGAAAATTACACACAAGCCCCAAGTTCCATTGGCCCTTTTCAGGGCACGCTTCACCGCAGTAAGCGGTTTCACTCCTTTCTTATATTCTGCATCAATTAAATGCACCAGAACTTCAGAATCCGTTTCAGAAAGNAAATTATATCCTGCCTTTTCAAGATGTTTCCTCAATCTTTTTGCATTCTCAATAATACCATTATGGACAATCGCAATATTTTCATCTGCGGAGGGATGTGGATGGGCATTGGTGTCATTCGCTTCTCCATGGGTTGCCCATCGAGTATGAGCAATACCTACTTCTCCTTTCAAAACACGTGGCAAAATTGATTCCAGTTTTGAAACCTTACCCTTTTTTTTATGAATTTGTAGGTTGCCATTTTTGATGACAATTCCAGCAGAATCATAACCTCNATACTCAAGTTTCCTTAACCCCTCCATAAGAATTGGTCTTGCCGGTTTCTCACCGATATACCCNAAAATTCCGCACATACTTTCACCGTAATTTGATTTCAGTTTGACAAACAGGGCAGTCAATTTTCGCCAACATCATGTCCTTGAGTTTAAAGGATGCAGAGCATTCTTGACATACGATACTTCTCTCGGGAGTGGGCAAGGGAGGCAATGGTAGAGGCATATTGGGAAGGGGCGGAGCGTCCTGTTCTGTCTCAATACTCGTAGGGATNATTTGTCCAGGCAAAGGAGGAGGNGGCATTGATGCTACAAATGATTCAAACATTTCCTTTTGTTCTCTTTCTTCTTTTCTCTTTAGTCTTCGATCCAGGCGCAGTGANCCTTCNCCTGATTGNGATTTTTGTTCCAAAGATTCTACGAGNTCTATTGTTTCAGATGATGAAATATCCANNGTGNNTTCCTCAATTTGGACTTCAATTTCTTCATTTGGANGCTCTTCCTCAGGCATGATGAGCAATTCAATGTCNTCATCATCTGAAGTATTGATGGAAATGTCTTCTNTCAGTGGTAAATTTTCCTTTCGTGATCTTCTCAGCGTTCTAATTACTCCGACTAAAATGATTAGAACTGAAAAGAAAGCAACACCCAAGAACGCNAANTTTGCTTCGGTGGTATCACCGGGCATGGATTTAATTAGTTCATCAAAGAAATTGTCTCTNTCCGATATNNTAGTCTCTTTTTCGAGAGAAACAATCGGTACTAGGCTTATTCCTCCAGCGGGAGAGACGAGTACCATCACGCCATCAGTNTTTGTTTTTCCTGCAGAAAACAAGTAGCCATACTCCAGNGCATTTGAAAACGAAAATTCAGAATCTTGATTAAAGACATATAATGCATATTTAGTCAAAGGACCGTACACACCTACTTCATCATAAAATAACTGAACAGAAGTATCAGTTTCAACTAAGGTTACAGTTGTGACTCCAGGTGAATTAACTCTTTGCGGGTTTTTTAGACTCCATGCTTGGTCCGTTATAGCAGTCACCACCTTACTTTCTTTACCAAAATCTTCAATCCAAGCAGCAATGATGACATCTTCATCATCAATGGTTCCTATTTTCATGGATTGGCCAGAAGCATTATCGCCGACTGCATAGAGGAAATTCCAAGAATTGGAGTCGAGATAACCGTGTGCATAAAACATTCCAGTACGATCCAATCCAGTGACATCATCNCGAATCTCTTGATAGAGTATGTGGATATAATTCACTCCAATTCCCACAGCTAGTGCATTGCCTTCATGTGGTTTTATGTCGATATTTGAAACCACATCTTCAGTTAGCACCCATGAATTTTCGATATCAGGACTAGAGCTTGAGTAAAGAAAAATGCTGGTCACATCAAGCCATGAACCACTGGTTGCAATNTCTCTGTGGTATGCTGCAATCACAACTTCTCCGTCTTTTTCATCCAAAGAAAATCCCCAATATTTGCCTTCTGATAGCTTGATGGCTTGTAAATGTGATTGAATTGGACTTAAATCTCCAGATACTCCGATAGATGCAATTCCAATGTCAGAAAGAATATATCCGCTTGCGTCGGTGATTCCCTTCGACCAAACCATTTGAGCCCGCCCATCTTCACGATCAGTGACTGCAAATTCACCGGTCCAATCGGATTCAATCAGTGTATCAGATGGCATTGCCAAGGCTCCAGAAATTGTACGGGCATGAAGTTCCCCATTTCGAGTAGTAAACAGGATTGAGCCTCGATCAAGAGAAACAAAATCTACAACATATTCATCATCAGATAACGTTGTTTCAATGCCAGCACCCACGTTGTAGAGGTCGCATATGATGCCAAATCTCAGTTCAGAGTGTTCTGAGGTAACTCCATTTCCTGATAGTAAAATTCGATAATCGATGCCTCCAACGTCGCCAGTTTTATCGCTAAATGTGACCTTTGCATATCCGCTGGATGTATTCGAACCTGGGATGATGCTTATGGATTGATTTTCGATAGCCGTAAAGCCACTCCCATCAATCCATCTTTGCAGTTGAATACTAATATCAGTGGCTGCTGTTTGACCAAGATTATCAATTCTAACCGATATTGAGAATGCTGTTTCTGGAGTTGGAATCTCTGGTTGTACAGTAACAGCGCCGCTTAGGAATTGTAACATTGGAGTAATTGGCCTCTCTTTGATGGTGATATCGAAAGCGTAAGTGTTGTCTGTTGTATCTATTTCCTCTTCTATTCCGTTATTTGGGTCGATGAGAATACTTACGGTTTGCTTACCACTTTCCGTTGCCCACCACCATAAACTCATTGATGTTGATTCTCCAGATTTTATTGAGGGTATGATACCTTCCTGGGGGTAAGTATCTGATGTCTCTCCTGGGGCATCAATCTTCACGAACACATCTCTTGCAGTGGCGTCTCCAGTATTTGCAACATTGAATCGTATTTCCAAGATGGTTCCTGCAACAACGTCGAGAGCGGGTAATGCTCCATCCATGACTTCAACCGTTCCTTGGAAGGAGAGAGCGGGTGCAGGAGGTTGGTTATCAACGATATATGTTCGCGTCATTACTTCGGATTTGATTCCTGTTTTATTGATCATTCGAACACTCATCTTGTGAGTGCCATCATTGACACCCGTCGAGTCCCAATTAAAACTCCATTCCTGAGCACCAGATTCTAACTCAGGTAGTTCGACAGCGAGATTCCAGTCGCCGTTATCTACCTTGTATTGGAGAATATCGTGTTCGATTCCCTCTACTGTGCCTGAAAACGTAACGGTTCCATCAATTGATGAACCAGAAGAAGGTGTTGAGATGGAGGTTTGCATTCTCCCGATGTAGGTGAAAACGTAACCTTGTGTCGAAGAAGTGATAATCTCGCCGCTTTCGCTAGACTCGACAGCCATGGCATAAATGAGCGTATAATCCTCCTGAGCATTTCTCCACTCATCTTTGATTTTTACATCCAAATACCAGTTATCTCTTTCTCCTCCTGCCACCGTCCAATCCATGAGCGAAATCCTCTCGCCTTCATCGTCAACTTGTTCAATGGAAATGAAAACGTCATCGAATTCATTAGGTGCCTCATCGATTATTTTTCCCGAGATTCTTATCGTTTCATCGACCAATAGCCAAGATGCATTTGTAGGTGATAATATTTCAGTGAAGTATTTTGTTTCATTATCTGGGTCGGGGTCGACGATAACACCGTCCCCGTCTCCATACAGTGGTGTACATTTTCTATCAAGTACTGTATCCACTGCACAAGAAGCGTCCGCAAGTCCAAAGCCCCATTTTTGGTTCCATCGATTTGAAACATCTGGTTCTGATGCCTGCCCGTCTACCCCCTCTCGAACCTCGCTGGAATTTCTGAGGATATCTTTTATTTCTTGAGGGCTTAACCTATCATCGGCTTGGAGCATGAGTGCAATAATTCCTGAAACTAGTGGTGTGGACATCGACGTTCCATCTTTTGAATCGTATTCATCATCAGCCATGTCTCTTGGTTGTCCGGGGAAACCGGTAGTCCCAGGTGCGTAGGTTGCTGACATGATTCCAGAGCCATAAGAGACGACATCTGGCTTGAGTTCATCCCACTCATCATCGTCTCCATCATCATCCCTCGGCCCCCAATTTGAATAGGAGGCAATCGAATCATCTGTTCTATTAATCGAATCTCGGTCGGTAACAGCTCCAACAGTAATTGCGCCATCAGCACTCGCGGGTGAACCAACTCTCTGCCTTCCATCATTCCCGATAGCGATCACACAAACTACTCCATTTTCAGTAGCATTATTCACAAGTCTTGCTTGATTGCTCGTTCCGTTATCTCCGGTGTCATCTCCACCGATGGGACTTCCTATGGAACCAAAACTCATCTGAGCAATCTGGATGCCTCTCGCACTGTCGCTTCCATCCCACTCACGATCTCGGTTTTCGATAACCCATTGAATTCCAGCTTCGGAATAGGCTGAATTGGTGCCACCAGTGTCGGTGAGTACTTTTACATCAACTAAGTAAGCGCCTGGTGCAACACCAGTATGCACTCTAGAGGCATCACCAGTACCCAAGGCAATACCTGCAACGTGAGTTCCATGACTTTGTCCATCATCGGGATCTTGATTGCCACTTTGATCTGAAGCAGTGCTGGTAGCGTCGAAACCTCCTAACCATTTTTGATCATCATAGCTGTTAGGGTCAAGATCTGGATCGTCGTCTTTGTCATCAAAATCATTCAAAGATCGATGTTCATTATCTACTCCACTATCCAGTACTGCAATGACAATGTCTTCTCCAGTATATCCTCTATCGTGAAGAGTGCCTGTGTAAACTTCTGATTCTCTTGCACGTGCTGCTCTTGCCGCAACGTCCATGAGTGGTACCATCACGTTCTGCATCTCTACAACTACAACTTGCGGAAGTTGCCAGATTTCAATCAATGCTGAAACAGGAACTTTGTCAATTGATATTGCATCAGTTGAGTTATATGCAAAGAACCAAGCCTCCTCTTCAGCCCATCCGTGTTTACGTAAAATAGATTTCAAAACATCAATGTCTTCTCCAGTTGGGTGCCATGCAAAATCAACGACAATAGCAACTGTTTTTCTTCCGTCTGCACCTATAATTGCGGATGGTGAGATAGACTCCTCTCCATGAAGAATCCATTGAAGACGATCATCCATCCCATTAAAATCGCGGTCAGGTCCGTATGTGTACCACCAACCGTAATCTTCCGAAGCCGGTCTTTCTCCACGATCAATATCTCTATCGGGTACAAAGCACAAGTGTTCTCCACAGTCGAGCGGTGGTACGCTTTCTACAATTTTTGGAGCAGATCCTTCGTCCGTTCCGATATGGATGCCTGCAGATGTATCTGCGATTAAGAGGAGGACGATTAAGACAAATGCTCGTAATCTCATGACTTCCCCCAAAATCATGGGTGGCCAATATTGTCATGAATGTTCTGTTTCTGTGTACAGATTTATGGCCAATGTAAATGGGAAGTTGAGTTTTGGCAACGAACTCTGTAGTTTTTGACCAAAAGCGGCCCTTGACAGACTGGGCAGGTTGTTTGTTCGGTAAGTTCCTCCATCCATGCCTGTCTTGTTTCCTTTTGATCACCCTCTTCATACAATTTCGCCATAATATGTGATACATTCTCAAAAGGATGCTCTGGAGGTAACTCTTTCAATGATCCAAATTTTTCTGAAGTTTCCCCCGGGGGGACTGGTCCATCTTTTGCAACTGTGTTTAGACAAGCATAAGCAAAAGCAAATCCACCCAAGTGCGCTAGATGTCCGACATGACTTGGTTGGGATAAACCGAGTGTCTGGTATGTCCTCACGATTTCTAAGCCAAAATAAATCAAAGCGATGAGAGATACAGGCCAAGGGCGAATGATAATCAGTGGAAAGTAAATTTCATCTTTTGGCCAGCCAGCCAAATACGCTCCGAGAATGCCAAACGCAGCACCACTGGCTCCAAGCGCAGGAGTATTAGTTCCCAAATTAGCGATTGACCAACACAGAGACCCTCCTAGTAAACCTATGACGTAAATTATCAACCACCTTGAGCGACCCAAGCGTTGCTCGAGTGGTATACCAACCAATGCGATGATGACGATATTCGAGAGAACATGCATCGGGCTTGAATGAAGAAATCCACTTGTGAATAAGGTGAATATATTCAAATCAAAGAGGTTGTTTGGTCTCATCCAAAGTAAATCAATGATGACGATATTCCCACTGAATAACCAAACCAATTGAATGATATAACCAAATAACAATCCAAGTACAAGGCCGAGTGAGACAAGAGCTTTTTCTTTCCAAGCCCACAAAATAGGTCCAAAAGTTGCTCCGACCCACGCCAAAAGGAGAAGGAACATCCACCCGTCCATGTCCACCCGATGGGGCGTGGCTTTGAAGCCAATGCGGTTATTGGACCGTCCATGGGGGAGTTGTTGAAGGTCTCTGGTTTGGACGTTCAACGAGGCCGAAAAGAAGTGCTCAAGGGCTTTAACTTGGAAATATCTCCTGGGGAATTGGTAATCATATCCGGAGAAAATGGTTCTGGTAAATCGACGCTTATTGAAACCGTGGCAGGAATTATTCCTCCTCAATCAGGAAGTATTCATGTCCATGGTGACTTGTTATCAGATGGCCATGGTCGTCGTTCAAGACCTGAACATCGCTTCGGATTATGCCTCCAAGCGGATGGATTCACCGGTGATGAAATTCTTTCTCAGCGATTACAAGATGTTGCCAAATTATACGGAAAGACATTTGAATCACAGGCTTTGTTAAACGAATGGAATATTGGACACCGTTCAAACGACTTATTGACCACGCTCTCTAAGGGCCAAAAGAGAAAAGTTTCATTTTTGTCAAGCATTGTTCCTGCAATCGTTCAAGATAAACCAACTTTGATTCTTTTGGATGAACCAGATGCAGGCTTGGATGCTATAAGTATTGAAAAATTAGCAGATACTTTAGCAAATCTCAGGGCTTCTAATCATGGAATTTTGATGGCAACTCATCATCCGGAATTGCTTAAGGGAGCAGACCGAATCATCGGTATCGACGGTACTGTCCAAAAACAAAAGGTGGAAGGGGGCGTTTTACTAAAGCCAGAAGCTAGTGATTCATCATATTCATTTATCGGAACGAGACTAGATTTTCGTACGATGGCGTCTCTTTCTAACAATGGAATTTCTGGTTTGCTTGTTATTGGTGCACTATTGGCGCTTCTCCAAATAGAATCTTGGCCAAAGTCGCTATTACACGCAGCGGTTCTTGCTCCTTCCCTTGCTTGTGGCTTAAGCGGAGATGCTGTTTATGCAAAATTGCGAGAATCAAGGGCGAGTGATTGGTGGTATGCAATGAAGGCTCTACCTCCAAATGGTTTGTTTATTACTATCCTATTGGGATTGATGTATTCGTGCCTTTCTTCGCTCATATTTGTTCAACACTTCTCAATCATTTTGATATTGAGCGGAACATTGTTTTGTGCGATATGTGCCCTTTCTATGCTGATGTTGTCAATGATCTCACGTCGTTTAGAACGACCTCAAGCTTTGTCTTTGAGATTACTAACACCGTTCTTTATCTTGCCATGGGCACTGATGGTGGGACGATTAACAACATGATTGAAAAGCCTCGGGTTGAGGGGAGTTTATGGTCAGGATAAATCAACTTCTCGTTTTATCTGGGCTGGCTGGAGCCTCAGCCACATTATTGTTGGGTTTCTTGTGGGCCCCTTCTGTTTCATCAGAGGCATTCAAATCACCGTTGGCTCAAAAAATATTTTACTGGCATGTGCCCAGTGCATGGGCGGCTATGCTGGCCTTTACCATGTTATTTGTCGGTTCAACAGCCTGGTTTTTTTCAAGGAAGGATTGGGGATGGAATCTTCATGTTGCAAGTGCTGAGAGCGGGCTTGTTTTTGGGTTAATGGCTGTGTGGTCAGGCTGTATTTGGGGACAAGCAGAGTGGGGAGTGCCTTGGGATTGGACCGATGTCCGCCTCAATACATTCGCTCTACTCACATTACTGGCTCTTTTTTTGGTTTTGGGAAGACAATCTCAACCAGATGGCGTCGAAACCAGAGATACCTTTGCAACATTTGGAATGTATGGATTTATTCTTGTTCCGCTCACTTATGTTGCGACTAGAATCTGGCAAATTCGACATCCTGGTCCTGTAATTGCAACCGATAATGGCAGTTTGGAGTCTTCGATGGCTCTTGTTCTCGCCATTGGAGCGCTTTCCTTTACATTGCTCGTAATCGGCCATACGATGGAAAGTATGAGGATGACAATATTAGAGTCTCGAATAACAGAGTTACAAGATAAAATCGATGAGAGGTGAATATTTTGGATGGCATGAATTTTTTAGTGGTTTCATATTTGGGGATGATTTTTGGACTCTCGGTTTGGACTTTTTTTATGATGAAACGAGGAAATGAAATAGAAAAAAGAATTACGGCTTTAGAGTCAAGCCTTACATTTGAACAAGAATAGTTGTTTCTCTGTCTCAAACTTTTTCTGTGAGTGAGATTCGGAGGTTGATGAGATTATGGAGTTGGGGGGTGAATTTTGTCTTGTGTGCGGTTCGCCACCTCCGCTTTTCGGGCAGCGAATTTGTGAAGCATGTTTCAGGGAACGCATTCAGTTGGTTAAGTTTCCAACAAACATCAACTGGTCAAGATGCCCTCGATGTCAGATCACTAAAATTGACAAGTCTTGGGTGAAGGTGGATGATGATTGGCTTTGGGATGAATTGATGCAACAAAATCTCCAAGTTCATGAGGACGCCCAAGAAATCAGTATCGGTTTACATACTCAGAAGGTTGATGAGAGAAATACGATGATCCACGTTCAAGTTTCAGCGAAAATTGAAGATTTATTGTTTGAGGAAGAGCATGTAATGCGGGCAAGAAAGTCAAATGAGGTATGCTTGACTTGTTCAAGAAAAGATGGTAATTATTTCGAGGCGACGGTTCAATTACGTTCTTCAGCGAGAAAACTTTCTGAGTCTGAGTTTAAACAATTGAGAGAAACATTGGATGAGGTCATAGAAAATTTAGGTGATGATCCAATGTTTTTCATCACAAAAGAAGGGCCTGTCACTGGGGGGTATGACGTGGTCTTGGGCTCAAAAGGGCTCGCAAAATCATGGGCGAGATTTCTTATCAATCGTTATGGAGGCCAAAGTACCACCACCGCTTCGGTTGTCGGTCGAAAAGATGGTCAAGATTTGTCAAGATTAACGGTGCTTTACCGTAAGCCTGGTTACGATTTAGGAGATGTGATTAGATGGAGAGACCATCTTTGGAGAGTATTGTCTTGGTCTTCAGATGGGGCTATTTTACAAAAAATAGAGAGAAAAGAAAAAACAGGGGCATCATGGCGAGATTTAGAGAGCGGTGTGGTCATGGCTACGTTAAACGAGCACTATGTTGTTGATTTGGTGACTCAAGATTTGACAGTTGGTGAATTTTTGAATCCAGAAACATGGCATATGGAATCAGTTCGGTTACCTTACGATCATGCAGGAAAAACCAGCCTCCGATTGGCACGGATTGAAGGAGAATGGTTTTCTCTACCACAACACCCTATGGACGTGAAATCATGAGTGATGGCTTGACAAAACTTGCATTGATGCATGACTCTGAAGATATGATTGGCTTAACTCGGTCTTTTGTGGATGATATTAAATCTGGTCTTTCATTACTAAATAATGGTCTTATTCCATGGTTAGATGATGTTTCAAATCAACACTGGAAAGGAGTTTTGTGTCTTGGAATGGGAGGATCTGCAGCAGGTGGTGATTTCCTTTCATCACTTTGTGATAGGGAGGGGCGTATCCCAGTCCGAGTCACAAGGGGATATGAATTACCAAAGTGGTGGAATGAACATTGGCTGATAATCGCTACATCATATTCNGGAAATACAGAAGAAACCGTGACTGCTGTGAGAGAAGCGATTGGCTTANAAGCCACAATTATTGTGATTTCAAGCGGTGGTGAATTATCGGGTTTAGCAGAGATGAATGATCATGTGCATCTGCTTACAGTACCTTCNGGGCAGCCTCCAAGAACGGCTTTTGGTCATTTGTTTTCTCGGCAGTTAGGTTTGTTTGAATACATGGGCTTTTTGCCGGCTCAAATAGATGAAGANGGATTAAACAGGCTTCAAGAATTTAATGAAGAGGCAGACATTATCTCAAATCCAGATGGTTCNATCCCATCTCTGGCTCTCTCTATGGCNGATGGGCCTATTGCAGCACTCGGGCCGATNGAAATGGGACCGGTTTTGATACGATTCAAGAATCAAGCCAATGAAAATGCTTCGAGATTTGTACGAATCGGTGAGATTCCAGAAATGAACCATAATGAGGTTGTGGCATGGGGAGGTGTCGGAAATGATTCAGACCCTTATGCTGATCAACAGAATCTCCTGTTATTTACTTGGGATCATATGTCTGCTAAAGTTCAACACCGATTTGATTGGTTTGTGGCTCACTGTCCAACCAAGACTGTTTGGAGGGTTCATGCAGAAGGCAGCACCTTGGTTGAGGCCTACTTGCATCATTGTTTGACGATGGATTGGTTGACGATAGCATTGGCTCTGGTACACGACAAAGATCCTTCATCAATCGAACCAATTATCTCTCTAAAGCAATATCTTCAATCGATCGATACCTAATCTCTAAGCATGGTTTCATGCCTGTTTGAATAATGATTTACGTCACCTAATATAATTCGCCCAGAACTAAACGTGGGTCCGGGTACATGGTGAGGGATTCCATTCTTTCATCTCTTCTTACAACTCCGGGCAAATCACAATTTTCAGGTTTCACCCAAGACAATTGGAAGTGAAGGTGTGGCTCCCACCCTCCATTAACTTCTTTTGAACCGACATAACCAATACAATCTCCNGATTTAATTTTCTGACCTGGATCAAAAAGTTGCAAACTTTCCATGGAGAGGTGGCCATGTAATGCCCAGAGCGTTTTTCCATCCCACTCATGTACGGTAATGACGGTAGGNCCATATGAGCCTGGTTCGTCATTGAGTCCGATATCAAAAATTTCTCCGTCTTTGAATGCGAAAACAGGTTCATTGACTGGCGCCCCAATATCAATTCCAACATGAAGGTCTCTTTCACCTTCAAAAAGTTCGTGCGTATACATACCTGGTCTTATTTCATCATATCTTCCAATCGAGTAAGGATAGGGACATGAAAATGTGGCATCAGGACCTTTCGTGAAATCGAAGACCCAATATTTATCCGGCAATTTGATGACTGGGTGCATGATACTAGGTGGCGTTCAAACTACATAGATGTTCAGACAAAATAAAATCTGAAAGGATAAAGCGATGTGTGTGTTAGAGTTCTTGACACTATTCGCAATCTGTTTTTTTTCAGGTTTGTTAGTAGCGAAAAATCTGCATCCAAACNGTGATGCGAAAGCGATGTTCCTATTGGCTCCCGCATCGGGATTAATGTCGATTTTTTTGTTGAATGCACTGCTGTTTTTCATAGGGTTATGGTCATTTGAACTGGTGACATTTTTTGTATTTCTTCTGATCATATTTTCAATGATTTCAATGAGAACTGAATTACGTATGTTCAAAGCAGCATTGTGGGAAAAATCGATAAAAACCAGACTTGAATCATTACGAAGTACCTCAAATTTATGGTTTTTTCTTGTCATTATTTCCTTTGCCCTTATTGCCTTACTTCCTCTTTTGATTTTCAAAATACCAATGGGTGTCGATTGGATTGGTTTCAGTAGCTTATCTCAGTCTCTCAACCAACACGGGAGTTTTCAATTCCCTCATCCAAATCAGGGTTCTTGGTTGTATCCGCCCTCATTTGTGGCAACTGCGGCATGGTATCAAACATTGATGCACCTAACCAGTGTCCAGGCCAATTTTCTGCTTGGTCAAACAAGCCTGCTATTTTTGCTACTTGCGTTTCTCGCGCTCTGTGATTATCACAAATTTGGCTTCGAGGGTTCGATTTGTATAATCCTTAGTGCAGGATTGTTTGCAAAAACCTTCGACTCAGGATGGCCAACTATTGCAAGTCAAATCGGCATCATATTGGCGCTTTTCTTCATTCCAAGAAAGAACCAGTATTCTGTTTGGAAACAGGCTTTGGTTTTTTCAATTTTCGGTTTGGCAATCTTCTCTCTTCATCCTAGTGGAGGNATATCCTACCTCTTACTTTGTTTTGCATCCCTCACTTTCAAGGATATTATGAAATGGGAAAAACGTCAAATTATTCAGGTAACATCTCTTTCACTTATTATTTTTCTAATTGTGAATGTTGTCCTTTGGCAGTATGGCGTGTCAGCAATGATTACCGCAGAATACGGTTGGCAGGGAGGTATTCCATTTTTGTTATACAATGGANTCCTCGTTGGAATTACTTTCGTTGCAATTGTCCAATTGAGAACTCATTTTGTTTTCTCCAGTATCTTAATCAAATGGGTCCTTATGTTATGGCTTCTTTCATTCATTCAATTTTTTGAGGGATGGAATGTTTTACCAATCTTCAGTGTCATTTCCTTGTCAATATATTCAATGGGGATTTATGCTTTTCACATACCATTGGCTTTGTTGTCTGGGTTTTGGTTGTATGAAACCACTCGGCGAGATACCACGAAATTACCGAGTGAATTATTTGAAGACACAAAGTTGAGTATTTTTTGGCAAAANCNAGGTAAAATTGTGTTTGCAGTCGTTGCTTGTTCTCTTTTGATTGTGTCCCAAATGGCAATGATCAGCATGATCAATCACGATGAAATGATGGCCCAAACAGAAGGCGATTTGAGTATCTACGAATTAGTCAATGAATTAGAGGAAGGAGCTCTTGTTTACAATGAAAATGTNCATTGGGGGTATTCAACACAATTGAAGCGAAACATCGGCATGACCTCTTTCCCTAATCTTGGAATTCTCAATGGCGATATATCCTTGCAAAATGATGCTACATCAGCCATTACGTCTAACAATATCTCACGAATATCGTCTTTGGGAATTACCCACGCGATTTCTTCACCAAAGGGGACGATTGGATGGCATCTGTCCAAGTCACCAAATTGGCATATACTTGCAGATTACGATGGCTCAAGGTTATGGGAATTTCAACCAAATTTCGAGAAAAGTAATGTTTCGACTTACATGAAAATTGAGACACTGGATTGTGATTGTGAANAGGTTGTGGATCCATGGAATCAATTAAGGTTTTCAGATCCATTCNATCTAGGGGATGAAAGAATCGAATTACACAACGGCCAAATAGCCATTAACACATCCATCGAAGAAACCTTCGTTGGACAAATGGTTTCAGTTTGTGTAGTGAGTGAAACCATCGGAAAAGGATTATTTTCAATCGATTCCATTATCCTGGAGTCTCATGCACAGGGTTGGCAACAATGGTGCTGGGATGCCTCTCTAGATGAACACTTGTCGTTCAATATTTCGTTCTCTCCTATTACAAATTCTTGGCTGAACCCTTGGTATTTTTCTGGCCGCTCTTCCGATTTTATTGATGAAACCTCAATGCGTTTCCATTGGATTGAATTACGAACTGATGTAGAGAACTAAATGAATAAGTCTGGGGAAAATTTCAGATAATGTTGACATAAGACATGTTCTGCCCCAAACGTGCAGCGCTTGACGGTGATGCTACCCACGCTCAATGAATTCCATGCATTGGAGTCGGTTGTGAAGAGGATTCCTCTCAATAAATTAAAGAGTCAAGGCTTTGAAACCCAAATCGTCGTCATTGATGGGGGCAGTATTGATGGGACAATTGAACTTGCAATGGATTTAGGATGTCATCTCATTGAGCAATCTGGAGATGGAAAAGGNGCAGGTATAAGACAAGGTTTTCAGTATTTCCTGCAAGAGAAGGGAGATTTTTTGGTGATGCTTGATGCAGACGGCACTTACGATGCGAAAGAGATTCCAGACTTGTTAGAAAAATTGAATCATCATGATGTAGTGATTGGAAACAGATTGAATCACCGACTTGATTCAAAGGCGATGACNCGATTGAATTGGATTGGAAATTACTTGTTGACATGGCTCGCAGTGGCATTGTATGGGATTGACATTCGTGATCTGTGTTCAGGGTATTGGGCATTTAGTAGAGATGCTATCGAGAAATTACAACTGAACAGCAAGAGATTCGAAATTGAAGCTGAAATGTATACTTCAGCAGTTTTTCGTGATTTATCAATCGGTGAGGTAGATGTTGCATATCACCCTCGGATTGGTGAGGCAAAACTGGGTAGTGTCAAAGATGGTAGTTCAATTGCAAGAAAACTCTTGGTGAGGAAGATATTTCCAGTTCCATTCGAGGAGTTGAGCGGAGATGATTAGATGCGCTATTCTCGGTTCGTCTGGCTTGGTAAGCCAAACAATCCAATATCTTCTAGAAAATCATCCATGGTTCGAACTCGTTCAAGTGGCGGGTAGTGAGAAAAAGGTAGGCATGAATACTTCTGATTTAGATTGGAGGTTACCACATAAAAGGCCACAAAAGAATTTCACAATCTTACCATTAGATGAGNTAAAGGATGTTGAAATAGTATTCAGTGCCTTACCTTCAGATGTTGCTGCCATCTGGGAAGAAAAGCTGGCAGAAAGAGGTATGACTGTATTTTCCAATGCCTCCGCATTTCGAAGAGTCACTGGTGTTCCAATGATTATTCCCGAGATGGATGATTCTNGATTTAAAGGCTTCAAAAACCATGCATGTGCAACCAATTGTACAGTGATACCTGTGGTTTTTCCACTATATGCAATAAATCGAAATGTATCAATCNCTTCGGTTTCAATTCGTACAGAACAATCTCTTTCTGGAGCAGGTTGGANTCTTATGGAAGAAGTAAATCAGTTGAACCGATTATCAGATNATTCAATTCCTGGGGAAGCAGAAAAAATAATTGCTGAACTTCAGCATCTTCTGGGAAATTCAGAACTACATGTTGATGTTCAGTGTCAAAGAGTTGTCGAGGATTTTGGTCACATTGTTCATGTTGAATTCCAANTAGATATTCCAAGTTCTCTTGAGCAAATGAGGAATTACCTTNACATAAATGGCTTGGATTTACCTTCCTCTCCTAAACATGTTATTCAACTGGTCGATCGCCCTCCCAATCGAGAAGTAGATCTTTGGTTTGGTGGCTCAGGAAAGATGTTAGGCATGGGTATCACAGTAGGCAACCTAAAGAAATGTGNTGAAAGAAAATTTTCATTCTCTGCACTAAGCCATAATACGATGAGAGGCGCAGCAGGAGGCGTGATTTTGTTAGCAGAATATGCCAAGTCATTAGGTTTCATTTCCAAATCTTGAATACCCTGCATCATCTGTCCAAACCATGGGCGTCACGGCCATGCTGCCAGGAATGACATTTCGTCAACTTCATGATGAAGCGACCGGAAGGTGGGGAGATATCTGGGAATCAGATATTACTCGAATGCAAATAATGATCATTTGCAAAAGAAAAGAACGCAAACTCTTGGAATTACATGGNGATATGATTGAACATGGACAGCCTGTAATGGGTATTTTTCATCGCCCAAGAACGGAAGCGTACTTGATTGAAGAACAAGGACTTAACCCAAAAGATGCATCTTTCCAATTTCTCGATATAGCATCGTCTGATATGGGGCCTTGGCTGCAATATCTCGTAAACAATGAAGGTTGGAAGCGGCGAACAATAGAAATATTTCCCACTCCTATCTCTTTAGGCATTCCAAATCAACGTTCCTTCGAGCCTCATTCAATCCTTTGTTTTCAGCATCCTGATTTGGAAGTCATTGAACGATATTACATGCCCTTCCCAATCGATGCTTTATCTGGTAAAGCCTTCGTGAGNCTTCCAAATAAAAAAGCGGCCGAACTTGCAAAACAACAGGCTGAAATTCTTGGTGTTGGTAAAGCCACGAAGCCTCAAGCACCAGTGGTCGAAAATCCAACGGAATCAGAACAAGTTTCAGTTGTACCTCCCTCTCCGGCTATGACTACAGAATCAATCGAATTTACCACAGAGGTGGAATCCAAGGAAACTGAAACCATTGAGTATATTGAAGAGCCNGTCATATCTATTCCTCTCCCTGCATCTGAGGCACCTACNCCAAATGAGCAAACAGAACAACTCGTATCCTTCGAACAACATTTACGTCCTTCATCGAGCGAGGGTGATGATGAGATTGAGCCGAAAGAAAACAGTGGGCTAGAATCTGAGATTCGAGCGCTTATTTCTACCATGCTTGAAGAAGGTATTGAACCTTCAAATATGATGGAAGACGGAAGGTTTGATATTCTCAATGAGCGTGCACTTGCAGTAAATTTGGAAGTTTGGCCAATATTCCTTGAAATGGTGTCAATTTAAAAATGATGAATGCGGGGTAGTATCATGTCCTATTGCATTGGTTGCGGTCAATTCCTTGCGCAAGGAACTCGTTTCTGTCGTTTTTGTGGTTCTCAACAACCAAATGAACAGGTTATTGCCATGTTGCAAATGGAGGCGCAGCAGATTCAAGCGATGATGTTTCAGCAACAACAAAACATGGGGCAAAATGTGAANCAAATGCCTCAAGGTTACATGAATCAACAACAACCAATGAATTATCAAAATAATGGCCAGCAACGCCAATGGTGATGCTCTGAAAGTCAAACAACTGGCTATTGCCTTGTCAAAACTTCCAGTTCATCCACAAAATAGTGCTTTTCTTGAGCAATATCAAACTGAAGGAAACATAGCTGCAAAATGGCTGCATTTGATTCAAGGATTGGATGGTTTATCCGGTAAATCAGTCCTCGATTTGGGAGCTGGAAATGGGATATTAGGGCACGGTGCTCAATTACTGGGAGCAAAAGTCNTTTTTGTTGAAGTGGACAAAGAGGCGGCATCATTGTGTGAACGTTTGGGAGAGACAATATGCGGAGATGTTACNAAAGTAAAGTTGCCCAAAGTCGATATNGTGATCATGAATCCTCCGTGGGGAGTTCAAAGAAAAGGCGCAGACCGTGCTTTTTTAGAGGNGGCAAAAGCCAGTGGNAAAATTGTTCATTTCATGCATAGTTCTCACGCACAACATCTCAAATCTTTTCAGTCAGTGATGAACGGTACCTTTCGGTTACCAGGAAAATACACACATCACACCTCGCAAACTAGTGATACCCCCTTCACATGCTACCGATGGGAAGCATAGGTGGCATTCAAAAGGAAGAACTTCTGCGATAGACCATCCGTTACACGGAGGAGTTGAGACTCTGACANAGCAGATGGCTATACCTGGGTTTGATTTNGGGCCTAGTGATACTAAAGAGGCTGGAGAGGGNGCAACTGTTCACGAAGGCCGCTTAATCGCAACCGTAGTAGGACGGATCGAGGAATCTGAAACTTTGGTTTCCGTTTTGTCGATGAATCCCATCACTCGCCCGAAAATTGGAGACATCGTTATCGGTGAAGTCACCAAATTAAATGAGAAAAATGGAGAGATTCGTCTCATCGGCGTCCAAGGAAAATCTCGCCAAGATTTCCTTCCACAGGACTTACATGCACAGTTTTTTATTACCGACCTTTGCGAGAAATACTTTCACAGTATGGCAGATGGAGTAAAAGTTCGAGATATTGTTCGAGCAAAAGTAACTGAAGATGCATTGGTTATCAAGGTGGAAATGAAATCAGCGGATGAATTAGGCGTTTTATGGGCGCTTTGTCCNAGTTGCGGAACGACTCTTCAAACCAAAAAGAGTCAGGATTGGAACATGTTTTGTCCTGGCTGCAAGCGAACCTCGTTCCGAGCGATTGCTGATGATTACGGTAATGGTGAGAATCTTGCATCTCTCAATAATGCCGGGAAAAGGTGGGGAAAAGAAGCCGAGAACCTCTTCTCCAAAGGACCATCTGGCCGATCAACAATCATAGCAGCTGATGTGAGAGAAGATGGCCGAGAAAGAACGTTTTTCAGNTTTGAAGGTGACCAAGGAGGTCGCTCAAAAAGACAACAAGCACCAAAGGGATGCCGGTTGTTTATCGGTGGACTTCCTCGCACCATCGATACTGAAAAATTACAATCAATATTTGCTCCTCATGGAGATATCACTGATGCGATTGTAATCACTGACCCTGCTGGTGTTTCGAAAGGATTTGGTTTTGTCACTTATGAAAAGAAAGAACAGGCCAAAGCAGCAATCAAAGCACTTGATCAATCAAAACTCGAAGGTCGAAAAATCGGTGTTCGAGATGCGGACGACTCTTCAAAGAGCAAATCATCTTCACGTCCGAGAGGCCCTAGATTCTACACTGGAAACCTTTCTTTTAAGTCAACAGAAGAAGATTTGAAAACATTATTTTCAGCATTTGGAACCGTTTCTCGTGTAGATTATCCAAAGGACCCATCCGGGCATGCCAAAGGTTTCGCATTTGTCACCATGGANGGTGATGTCGACAGTGACAAAATCATTGCNGAATTGCATCAAAAAGAGTTCATGGGNCGTAAAATCAAAGTCGACAAGGCACAATCTAGCACACGATCTCGAAACCGAGGGAGTAACGAACAATCCTCGAAAAAATCAGCAAGAGAACTTCGTGCAATTCGTGAAGAGAACGCTTCATCAAAGAAGCAACATAAGCGCTGAGGCTTGAACCATGAGCGAGGTTCACGAGCCATATTGGCTCGTAATCGATGGTTACGAAGATGAACCAGCAGCCTTTGGAGTACCCCCCTATGTTGGATTTCACATTCGCTATATCTGTGGTGTTTTCGAATCGATGAACGTAGCGTATGAAGTGAAATCGATCGATGCATGTCGATTGTCACCNCCCGATTTTTCAAGTTGCTTAGGGGTGGTTATTTTCGCTGGAGCNGTTGTGCCGGGAAAGTATCTCAGAGGCACCCCTATCTCTCTCAAAGAAGTACAGAGATATATCTCAGAAATAGAAAAAGACACTCCGATATTGTGTGGTGGTTGGGCCATTCGAGGTTGGAAACAAAATGGATGGCAGCCACTTAGACCAAACTTATTCCTCTCTGTTCAAGATACGGATGCGAGTTTGCATTATTTTTTGGGAAATCAAGAATGGAAACACCTACGTCGAACAGGCGAACAATGGTCTCAATGGGCGCAATCTGGAGCGGCCAGCAAGGCCGTCACCACTCATGATGACTTAGGGGGACCTCTCACATTAGAAGTAGAAGTCTACCAAGGTTGTGTTCGATACAAAAGAGGTTGCAAGTTTTGTATTGAACCCAAAAAAGGAGTACCAATTTGGAGGCAACCCGAGGACATTATTGCCGAAGTAACGCACGCTCTTGATGCTGGAGTAAGTCATGTCCGCTTGGGAGGAATGACCGACACCTACACCTATCAAGCAGAAGGTGTGGTTGAGATGGAGTATCCTATTCCAAATCCGGAACCAATCGCTCAACTTTTGCATGGATTAAGAGAGGATGAAAGGCTTGATATTCTGCATACCGATAACGCAAACCCCTCAATCATTGCTGAACATCTGGATGAAGCGGAGGAAATNACAAAGACGCTTGTAGAAACGCTATCTGATGGTGCAGTTCTCTCTTTTGGTCTTGAAAGTGCCGACCCGAATGTCCATGAAAATAACTGGCTCAACTGTGATGCAAGCCAACTCAAATCCGCCATTCGCCTCATTAACAAATATGGTCGAGAAAAAGGAGAGAGGGGTTTGCCAAAACTTCTTCCTGGGTTGAATTTCATTGCTGGTCTGAACGGTGAAACTTCCCAAACCTATCAGATGAATTTCAACTTACTCAAAGAGATNAAAGACGAAGGTTATTGGTTGAGAAGAATCAACTTAAGACAAGTTGAGGGTCATGGTTTTCAAGAGGTTAACGAAGCAGACTTTTCCAGTTTCAAGCAAAGGGTAAGGGATGATTTTGATGCGAAATGGCTTGAAGAAATGCTTCCGATAGGACAGAAGTTAGGAAAGGTGTGGTGGGAGTCTCATGATTCAAGAACACGTTTGCCAAGACACCTTGATGAGTCTTATNGAGCCGAAGAGATAAGAGGGAAAGCCGGAGTCAGTTTTGGAAGACAGATCGGTGCCTACCCCATTTTGGTTGGGATGTCTTATCTTGCTCCATTGGAATCCCAGAGCGAGGTTGTCGTAGTTGGTCATGGAAAGCGTTCAATCACCGCTGTTGAATCCCAAATTCCATTCAACTCAGCAACGATGGCTCAACTTCGCAGTATTCCCGGTATNGGAGAGAAAGCGGCTTGGAGACTTGTTTCAGACCGAGCAAAGCGCCAATCAAAGAAGCGACCAGAACCAGATACCATCACTGAGATCTTCGCTGAATCAAGTTTGCATTGTTCTCCATTAGCCGAGCAAATTTTGCAACTATNATTGCAGGAAAAGATAGCAATGTGNACACAAAAAATTTCATAGATTGTTTAAACCATGTCCGATTGGTTATAGAAAGAAAAATAATTCACTAACTCAACATGAATGAGTCTTATGAGTTGAAAGTTATCCGCCTTCATGGAGGCAGTTCAGGATGCGGCCCGTAATCTTTCAGATTCCTGTAATCGATTGATTCCTTCAATCATCAAACAAACCATCGCCACCCATGTGACAAATCCTATTNANTATGCCAGACAATGTCATGAATCATACATCAAACAGTATGCCGNTTTAGGCGCTAAGGTGCTTCTCTTAGGAATGAATCCGGGTCCTTGGGGAATGGCCCAGACAGGTGTTCCCTTTGGTGCAACAAANCCTGTTCGAGACCTTCTCAAGATTGATTATCCAGTTGCCCAGCCACCAACGGCTCATCCTAAACGTCCTGTCATCGGTGTCTCGCTGGAAAGACAAGAAGCATCAGGGATGCGGCTCTGGGGCTTGCTTTCTGACTTGTATGGAGATGCTATCTCCATCCATAAGCAGGTATACCTTGTCAATCATTGTCCATTGTTGATTCTTGATGAGAAAGCAAGAAATGTAACGCCTGACAAAATCTCAGGTTCTGCCGTCAAATCGATGTTAGAGGTGTGTGATCAACACCTCATGCGTGTGGTGGAAGCGATGGAAATTGAACACGTGGTTGGAGTGGGTAAATATGCTCAGCAAAGAGCACTCAAGACCCTATCAAAATATGATGTAGAGATTCATACTGTCTGGCATCCCTCACCTGCCTCGCCACTCGCTAATCGTAATGGTGGAGCCGATTGGAGAGAGAATGTATCAAGTGTTCTTCGCCTTATTACGGCGGTGTAATTTTCAACACTAGATGGAATAACTTGAAACGTAATGTAGTTTACCTCACCTTATGTCCGAAAGAGCAATGGCATGGGATAGACAATCTGACAGCCGACAATGGGAAAACCCAGAGGGTGATGATCCACGAACACTTTATCAAATGTTGAGAACAAGCGTTGGNAAGTTTGGAGACAGCCCGTGTTTNGGCTTNATNCAACAAGCAGGAATGCCACGAATTCATCTTTCTTACAATGAATTTGGAAGTTTAGCAGAAGCGGTCGCAAAGGGATTGAAATCGAAAGGCGTGGTTGCTGAGGACCGAGTCGCAATCATTCTCGACAATTCTGTAGAATGGGCGGCACTAGCTTATGCAGCCAACGGTTTAGGTGCAGCATACACGGCCATGTATACCAATCAACACGGAAAAGAGTGGGCCTATATTCTTGCAGACGCAGATCCAAGAATAGTTGCGGTAGCAAATACTGAGATTCTTGACAAATTGTGTGAAAATCTTGATGCAGACGCTTGGCCTTCCTCAGGCGTTATCTTGCTTGGGGATGAGGAGCCAAATCAACTTCCTCCAGAAGGAATTGAAGTCACCATGTGGACTCAATTGGTCAGCGAAGGAAGGAGCGATTCAAATGACTTTGAAATTGCAGACGATCCGTTTGCTCTCTCTACTTTGATTTACACCTCAGGAACAACAGGAAATCCAAAAGGTGTCATGCTCACCAATTGGAATACCTTGTCAAACGTACTTTGTGTTCAAGGTGTTTTTGAATTATATCCTGGAGATAAGAACGCAGCCTTCCTTCCTTGGGCTCACTCATTTGGTTCAACCTTTGATTTACATTGGATGATTCGAATGGGTGTNCACATTAATTTGATTTCGGACTTGACACGAATTGCAGATGAATGTATTGAAATTAAACCGGCAGCATTNCTCGCTGTCCCACGTGTATGGAATAAATTCTATGACAGGGTTAATTCACAATTTGCCGCTTCTGGTGTCAAACGATTTTTGTCTGGAAAAGCAAAAAAGTCGGCTCAAAAGCGCATTCAAAAAGCAGGTGTTGAATGTGATGCAGTCCCTCCAAGTGGATTCTTTGACAAACTTTATGANAAAATAATCTGGAAGAAAGTAAGAGCCAGATTTGGTGGTAATATTAGATTCTGTATGTCAGGAGCTGCTGCATTATCACCAGATGTTGCATCCTTTATTCAGACGGTAGGTTTCAATTGTTACGAAGGATATGGATTGACAGAAACCGCTCCGCTGGTTTCAGCAAACGGTTGGATGGGTAAAGGCCTCAGCAGACTAAACACTGTTGGAAAGGTGGCAAATGGCGTAAGAGTAGAAATTGATACGGATGCATGGGACGATCCAGAACGGCCTGATGAAGGTGAAATTATCGTGTATGGTCCCAATGTGATGAAAGGGTATTGGAACAAACCCGAAGCCACAGCGGAAGTTATCATGGAAGACGGAGGTTTCCGAACCGGTGATTTGGGTAAANTAACCTCTGAGGGATACCTTTCAATTACAGGTCGAGTGAAGAGTCAATTCAAGTTGGAGAATGGAAAATACGTTTCCCCATCTTCCTTAGAAGAAAATCTNAAACTCAGTCCTTTGGTTGAACAATGTGTCCTCGATGGAAGAGATATGAGGCACACATTCTTGATTATCCATCCTTCAATGGATGCATTACGTGCAAAGTTGAAAGAAGCAGGAATTGCTGCNTCCGATGATAATGAAGCCNTGTGCAATGACCAAAGTGTTCGNGAGTGGTTACTCGAACANCTCAAGACCAACAACATGACCGCACCCAAATGGAAGGGATATGAAATCGCTCGTCACTTGATTTTGGATGNTAGTGAATGGACTACTGACAATGATATGCTTACGCCATCGATGAAGGTNAAACTTCGAAATCTTTTGGCAAAACACAAGGATGAGATTAGTAATATATCATCTTGATTGAATCGAAGTTTGATAAAATCAAGTAGTATGGTTGAACGTAATTCTGTGATTTTTCAACCAACAAACCCAAAACACCGGGAGATGGGGGAAGAACATGGTCCGAGAATTGATCAAGGTAGAAGGNGTTGACCGTTCCTTTGGACCAGTCGATGTACTCCAAGACATCAATCTCATCATCAATGATGGAGAAAGGGTTGGTATTGTTGGCCACAATGGGGCCGGAAAGACCACACTCCTCAACACGATATCAGAACAACAACAAGATGTTGGGGATATCGATTTTGCACCTGGTATACGGTTAGCTTACTTAACCCAAATACGTGACATTGAATCTGACTCAACGATAGAAGAAGAATTGGGTAGGAAAGGAAGGCAATTTCAAGAGTTGGAAGATGAGATTGCNGCGATTGAAGCCCAGATGGTTGATCCGGCATTCTATGAAGGAGATTGGCAGCCTGTGATGGACCGTTATTCCGAACTTCAGCAAACACTCGCTTCATCAGGTGGAGGTAATGTTGCTGGAATTGCAAAGGGTATACTGGAAAANCTTGGTCTTGACCGTCACCCAATGGAGATGAGAGTNAATCAACTTTCAGGTGGTGAAAAAGCCAAACTCGCACTAGCACGCCAATTGGTTGGACTTGCTGGAATCGATGTTATTTTCTTGGACGAGCCGACTAATCACCTCGATATCCAAACGACGGAATGGCTTGAGTCCTTTTTGGTTGATTTCAATGGAGCACAACTGATTGTTTCTCACGACCGTTATTTTCTCGACCAAGTGTGCAATCGGATTGTAGAAATCGATAATCTCAGGGCTTGGCCGTGGAAAGGGAATTACAGCCAATTCATCCGTCAAAAAGTGGCCAGTGAACAAGCGCTTTCTGAGGCCATCAGGAATTTGGAAAAGAAAATGTCTGGAACCACCTCTGCCATTCAACAAATGAAGAGAGCCAACAAATATGACAAATCGATATCAGCAAAACACAAGATACTCACGCGCCAACAGCAAGAATTGAAAGCCCTNAAAGCCCGTGTTTCAAAGAAAAGAAAACCTCTGGTGCTCAATCTTGAGGCCATCGAAAAGTCGAGTCGAGATGTGTTAGAATTCAAAAAAGCAACAAAGGTCTTTGATGGTCTTGATAGACAGATCCTCTCTGAGCAAAATNTAGAGGTTCACAAGGGAGATCGTATTGGCATTGTAGGGGGCAACGGGCAAGGGAAAACCACGCTTTTGAAATTGATTAATGGTGATGAAAAGTTGACTTCAGGTTCCTTAGACGTGGCGCCTGGTTGTGTTATTGGTTATTTTCACCAAGACCATGCTACACTTGACTTTTCACTCTCTCCTGTCGAACAAATCGGTGTCCTTCGTCCTGATTTTGAGTATGGTGATATCCGGGCCGCTCTTGGAAGGTTTCAATTTTCCAAGGATCAAGTCAATACAAAACTNCAGCGATTATCTGGAGGTGAAAGAGCGAGAGTAGCATTACTCAAATTATTGCTCGAAGATAATAATTTACTCCTTATGGATGAGCCGACTAATCATCTAGATATGGACTCAAAAGAGACGCTCGAAGAAGCACTGAAGGGCTATGAGGGTTCACTCATTACGGTCTCCCACGANCGTTGGTTTCTCGATCAAGTNGTGAATAGGATTTGGGAGCTTGAGAATGGAGTTGTAACCGTTTATTACGGAAACTACACGGATTATGTCAGGGCAAAAAAAGGCCTTCCTCCCTTGGCAGATGATGAAATCAGTGATGTTTGAGCACCTTTGAAATGAAAGGAATAACATCATCAGGCAACATTCCCGGACCAAATTCCTCTACAGCTCTCCTCCCAGCCTCTCGAAGAGTCCAACAAGCCAGTCTTGAGGCACCCCATGGATTGATTCCAAGAGCAAGGAAACCTCCAATTATTCCAGCGAGCATATCTCCAGTACCTCCCATGGCCATCCTCGGATGACCTCCNTCAATCTCACATTGACGACCTTCCCCGCTGAAAATCNTGTCACAAAATCCAGTAACCACGACACATCGAGATGTGCCNTGACCCTGCAGNGTNTTGNTTGTATGTCTTTCATCACCAAGCCATTGCCTCCATTCTTGTTCATGAGGCGTGAATACGCCATTGATGTTAGTTGGCCAATCATTGAAGGCAGAAATTGCATCTGCATCGATTACGAATGGGATATGGCTCCATGCTTTGGTCAGAGTACGAACTGCTTCAAGCGTTTGTTTGTCTTTTCCTAAACCGGGACCTATCACCACCGATTGTACCCCTCTACCTTCACAAAAACGCTCAACTAATTCCGTTGCATTAGTGAAAATCTCCTCATCAGCAATTGATTCATGAATCAGTGAAGCAGGCCACTTTATTTTCATCGCAGCCTTTTGAGGCATTGCAACATGTACGAGATCAACACCCGTTCGCATGGCTGCTAATCCCGAAAAGATAGGTGCTCCGTGATAAGGACCTCCGCCGATGATCAGCACTCTTCCTCTGTGACCTTTTTTGGTAGTATGCTCAAAAGGAGGATAGCGTAGTAAGTCGCCAGGTCCCGGTTGGAGTACCTTATTGTCAAGGTCTAGAGTATCGATGATTAATTCTCCTACACAATCACGGATTTGGCCATTCAGATCATACATGTTGGTTTTTGCACTAATGAAAGAGACCGTTTTTGTTGCCTTCACCTCAAAAATCGAGCCACATCCTGTTGGAATGTCACAGGAAAGAATCGGAATATGAGGAGGTAGTTTTTGCAGAATGGTTGTGATTTCTGCTCTTAATTCTCCTTTACATCCAGCACCAAGGAGGCAATCAACAATGACTGTAGGTTCCTGATTAGGCATTGAGTCAGAATTGTACATCGCTCGATTACAATCATTTCTTGCGCGTTCAGAAAGAGAGGTTTTTTGCTTCTGGTGTGACACAATTACGCTGCAATCCTCAAGCATCATCGCTAGACGAAACCCATCACCCCCATTATTTCCTGGTCCACATAAAATCCATACGTGACCAGTAATCGGTTGAAGACATTGACGGAGTCCTTGAGCAGCACGAATCATCAATTGGTCCATGTCAACACCCATGGCTGCAGCATTAGCATCGATGACTGCAACTTCAGAGGGGTCAAGATGCCATACCTCAGGCATGATGATACCATGAGGGCTCCGTTCATGAAAGCATCTTTTGCGATGAACTCATGAATCTCGTTGCAGTGGGCTTGGTATGAGCGAGCCCAGACCGTCGTTTGAGACAACGACTGGGCCGGTTCGTGTCATTACGGCAGCCTCTCTTTTCGATGGCCACGATGCTGCCATCAATGTCATGCGTCGTCTCATTCAAGATGCAGGCGCTGAAGTCATTCATTTAGGCCACGACCGTTCAGCAAAAGAGGTAGTTGATTGTGCCGTTCAAGAAGATGCTCATGCCGTAGCCTTGACCTCTTATCAAGGAGGCCATATGGAATATTTCACGTACATTCGCCAATTACTCGATGAGGCAGGCTGCGATCACATCAAAATTTTTGGTGGAGGAGGTGGAACCATTACGCCTCCTGAAATGAGAGATCTCCATCAATCAGGAGTGACGAAGATTTACTCTCCAGATGATGGTAGAACGATGGGTCTCCTCGGTATGATTGACCATCTCATGGGTGAGGCTTCAACTGTAGATCTCGTGCAAGACAAACGTCTTGCTACTCTGAGTGGTCCTGTAGACGCTAGTGACATGGCAAAAGTTGGTTTGCTTTTGACATTATCAGAATCAGCTGATGATGAGACATTTGGTGACGTGTTAGAGAAATGCCGATCATCCAGTAAAGATGTACCTGTAATCGGGGTGACTGGGACCGGAGGCGCAGGTAAATCCAGTTTGTTGGATGAGTTAATGCTGAGAATTATGCATGATAATCCAGATAAGCGAGTATGTCTTTTGTGCGTTGATCCAACAAGAAAACGTACTGGAGGCGCATTACTTGGTGATAGAATACGGATGAATGCCCTCTCAAATAACCGTCTATTCATGCGAAGCCTAGCCAGCCGAGGTTCAGGTAGTGAGATAAGCAAAGATTTGCCTCGGGCTATTGAAGTGGCAAAATCCGTAGGATTTGATCTCATATTCTGTGAGACCAGTGGTATCGGACAAGGTAGTGATGCGATCACAAATGTAGCCGATGTTTCCATGTATGTAATGACGGCTGAGTTTGGTGCTCACACTCAATTAGAAAAGATAGAGATGTTGGATGTAGCTGATGTGGTCGTTCTCAACAAGTTTGAGAAACGTGGTTCAGAAGACGCATTTAGGGCGATTAAAAAGCAGGTAAGACGAAATCGTAATCTGTTTGATGCTGAAGATGAGGCGTTACCTGTGGTGGCAACAATCGCCAGCCAGTTTGCCGATCCAGGCGTTGACTTACTTTGGGAAAAATTAGCCGGCAAAGTAGGATTTCATGCATCCACATCCTCCAAATCATTAGGTCAAAAGAAAGGGGTGATTCCTCCCGAGCGAGTTCATTATTTAGCGGAAATAGCCAGTAGTATTCGTGATTATCATCAGGAAAATAATCGAATAGCAGATCGACTAAGAACACTTCAATCATTGAGAACAACAATCGATGAGGTGCCAGAAACAGGCAATCTACTGAAAGAAAAAATCGAAGATTTACAACAATCAAAGAGCGCGGAGATTGAAGAAATCAACGATTTCCGCGCACTGGCTAAAGCATATCGTTCGGGCGTATACACCTATGATGTTCGAGGTAAGGACTTCAAAGTAGAAACCACCACAGAAAGCCTTTCGCATCAACAAATACCTCGTGTTGCACTTCCTTCTTTTTCTGATGAGGGCGACCTTTTCATTTGGCTAAAGAAAGAAAATGTACCTGGGCGTTTTCCTTACACAGCAGGAGTTTTCCCATTCAAAAGAACCGATGAATTATCCGCAAGAATGTTTGCGGGAGAGGGTTCACCTGAACGGACCAATCGTCGATTTCATTTACTTTCAGAAGGCCAAGATTTTGTACGCTTATCCACTGCTTTCGACAGCGTGACCTTGTATGGTCGAGATCCTTCCGAACGTCCAGATGTATGGGGAAAAGTCGGTAACTCAGGTGTATCGATTGCAACAATTGATGATGCTAAACGTCTGTATTCTGGATTTAACTTGTGTGATAAGAACACAAGCGTTTCGATGACAATTAACGGACCTGCACCAATCATTTTGGCGTTTTTCTTGAATGCCGCAATTGATCAGCAAGTCGAAAACCATCTCCTTGAGAAAACCCAAAGTGGAGAGAATTATATTGGCGAGTTACCTTCATCTCACAATGGATTTGGTTTGGTAACAATCGGAAAACGTGGAGACAGATTGGTCGATGCCCCAACTTATCATGAAATAAAAAAACGGACACTTCAATCAGTTCGAGGTACTGTTCAAGCAGACATACTCAAAGAAGATCAAGCACAAAATACCTGCATTTTTTCTACAGAGTTTGCACTCAAACTCATGGGTGATGTCCAGCAGTATTACATCGATCATGGTGTGAGAAATCACTACTCGGTCTCAATATCAGGTTATCATATCGCTGAAGCGGGAGCAAATCCAATCACTCAGTTAGCATTTACACTAGCAAATGGCTTCACGTATGTTGAGTATTATCGTTCAAGGGGTATGGACGTGAATAAATTCGCACCTAATCTTTCATTTTTCTTCTCCAATGGTTTGGACCCGGAATATACTGTAATTGGGAGAGTCGCTCGTCGCATATGGGCTATTGCGATGCGAAATCTGTATGATGGTGATGCACGTTCTCAGAAATTAAAGTACCACATCCAAACAAGCGGCAGAAGTTTACATGCTCAAGAAATTGACTTTAATGACATTCGTACTACACTTCAGGCATTACTTGCAATTCAAGATAATGCCAACTCATTGCATACCAATGCCTATGATGAAGCCATTACTACTCCAACAGAAGAATCCGTCAGGCGGGCTCTTGCAATACAGTTGATTGTCAACAAAGAGAGTGGATGGACGAAAACTGAAAATCCATTGCAAGGGGCTTTCATCGTTGATGAATTAACAGATTTAGTTGAGGAGGCAGTCCTTCAAGAATTTGAAGCAATTTCTCGTAGAGGAGGGGTTCTCGGGGCCATGGAAACGATGTATCAAAGGGGTAAAATCCAGGATGAATCCATGTATTATGAGCATCTAAAGCACGATGGTACATTACCGATTGTTGGTGTCAATACCTTTCAAAATCCAAATGCATCAGCATTTGACGAATCTTCCGCAGATGATTTTGAAATGGAACTGGCCCGAGCAACTCCAGAAGAAAAACAGGCATGCTTAGACCGAGTTATTCAAACACAAAATGCAGATGAATCTGAAACAGAGGAGGCGCTCAAGAAATTACAACAAGTTGCCAGAGAAGGTGGCAACGTCTTTGCTGAACTGATGGAAACCGTGAAGTCGGCAAGTCTGGGACAAATCACTGATGCATTGTTCCAGGTAGGTGGCCAATATCGCCGGAATATGTGATCATCCATTTTTTGGAGGCGGTCCTGTTGGTAAATTAGGTACGAAATTTTCATCTTCGAGTAGAGTCCCCTCGACTAATTCATCATCTTTTCCGGATTTATTAAGAGTGTAGAGTCCAAGCCCGATGAGGATTCCAAGTATTCCTGTAAATCCGAGCACCAACAACAATGCTCCTGCGTCCTGATCTTCACTTGTGCTCGATGAGACCTCCCTTTTGGTGGGGTCTACCTCGAGATCGTCTTCATTTCCTTCATCGATACTCTGTTCTTGTTGTTGATTTTGTGAGTTATTAGTTTCTTGTCCGCCATTATCAACAGGAACTACCAGCACTTCCAAATCAGCTGCATCCCTTGGATAAACGGTAAATTTTCCATAATTATAATCCACTACGCCTTTTATCGAAGCGAATTGATCATTTGGATTAATGTCAAAGTCGTAATATTGGTCATCCATGTACACATTTAATGATAATTCAGCCTCACCATATGTGTTTTCACCAGTTACCGCTTTTACTCCCTGTAAACGAATCAAAACTCCTTCGTATGNCTCCCATGAATCGGGTTCGGAACTAATGGTAACAGCAACAGGAGTGCTTGTTTGACCAGTTTTTACAATATCTTCATATTGTGAAATATTTAATTGAGTTCGNCCATAATGTTCGATGATTTTTCCGGTTATATTGATGACATCACCGACGTCAACTCCAATATAGAAATTTCCAGTTTCTACAGTGATTCCTGAAAAAATTCCTCCTCCTTGGTCTTGTATGAAAAACCGGTCCCACGAAACATCAGCGGTGACTACTACTTGACTCAATGTGACTTCTGTTCCTGTTGTGAAAAAGCCTTGCTGAATACCTGCAACGGTTGGTTGGAGATTCTCTAAATCTCCACCGAAAAGATCCAGACCCGATCTTGGAATTAATTTGTAAGTCCCGTAAGAATAAGTGATTAATCCTGTAACATTGAGTATGTCTCCTTGAGAAGCACCATGGTTGTATATNGCATCATCAAGTTGTAAACCAACAGATAAGCTTGCTTCTCCAAAATTATTCGACGGACTTGTAACCTCAACATCATTGAGAGAAATAAGGCAACCTTCCCAGCTTTCCCAATCACTCGGCACCTGGTCGATAGCATCGGCAGTGGGTTCATGAGTTCCAGTAACGACGATATCGTTGACAGACGTAACCTTGAGTTCGCTTAGGTCGTAGTATTCGACATATTCCCCGGTGATTGTGAGGGCATCACCAACATTGGCGGTAAAATCGACTCCTTGAAGATAAACGTAAATTCCGCTATATTCGCCACCTCCATTCTCTTGAATAAAGAAATTACCCGTTCTGTCGTTGGGTGAGGTAACCACAACATCATTCAAGGTGACAGTGGTTTCAGTTGAAACATTTCCAGATTGAAGATCAAAGATGGTATTTTCAACCGCAGCAGGAGGTTGGCAATCGAGACCCAAAACGGGTGCATCAACCGCAGATCCCATCGGAGCACCAGGTGTTGGAGTTCCATTGATGAGTTCAGGTTCTGATCCGTCTGGATAAAGGCTGAGATCAAACTCAGAGATATTCGCTCCAAAACTCAAATTATTAATCAACTGACCGTCTGCATTAAACAAATTGATTTCATCACCATAGTAGTAACTTAGCATTATCCCAGAATCTGCTTGGTAGATTACACCCCTCTCATCTGCATCTAAGACTNCATCACTGCCAAAAANACAGGCTTGCGAACCAAAACCTACTTNGTCATCAAGTGTCCAATTAGCCAGAGATATTGGTACATCTCCACTGTTCCATAATTCAATGTATTGATCTGATGATGAACCGAATACACCATCTCCATTCCAATCTGTCCCGTTGAAATTTTCACCACCNGGTGAAACCAATATTTCACTTATGACAATACCTCCTGTAGTTGTAGGTTCAGCTTCTACTGGAATAAATAGTGTCAAAAGAACGCATATACCAATGGCCACACGACGCATGTCAGGGGGAAAGAATTCCCTCAATTAAACCACTGGTCAATCATAAGTGCCATATGGTGGCAAAATGTGCTCAACAGCAAACAACGGATCTTCATCAGAGGAATCATGGTAAGCGATGACNGCTCCACCATCATTGAGTATGGCCATGGATGCAAAGTCGAATCTGATATCTTGACCTGCACCTGAAGTACTATCCAAATCGCCAAGACCTATTTTTGTCATTGTATCTGGNGTAATACCTTGACTAAAGTCTCGTACGTGAAAAGCCAAATCNATATCAGGACCTTCTGCAGATTGGTATCTTACGGCAAGAACAAACAAATCATGAGCACCGTTTGAATGAAATTCCCATTCTTCAATTGAAGAAGCGGGAACATCTACGAAATCTGGGTCGCTAAGATTGTAGGTTTCGTTTGTCCAAGTCTCTCCTCCATCCCAAGAAATTTGGTGCAGTATGTTGACGCCATTGACTTTGAGACAATGAAGTGCAGTACTTGAATCAAGTGCGCAATACTCAGATGGCAAACTTTCTCCACCGGCAGTGGTGGCTCTCCACCAATTCAATGATGTATCAAGCCATGCATCGCCACCATCGTCGAAGAAATCAGGAAAATACAGTCCTCCCGAGGGCACAGGGAATGCTCTCATTTCTTTGTGTGGTTTGCTATGGTCCCAAGCCACTTCAAGAGAGTCTTCCTTGAGATTTACTTCTACCGTTTCGAGGTTTGCATCTCGGTCTGGGAATTGGAAATAGTAGTAATTGAGCCCATCAACGCTGATCTGCCCTCCACGATTTGAACTCTGGTGCCAAAAATTTGAGATAACTAAACTAGCATATTCTCCACTACCAATGGTTGAAGAAATTGGCCCTATGACTTCGACTTGCCACGACCGGTCATAAAATGGCTCAGTGAGTCGGTTATAGCACCATGACCACGACGCTGATTCTTCATCATAAAGGAAGGCGTAAAACTGATCTCCTCCACTATTTGATGGGTAAGGGAACCAGCCCATTGAAATTAAATCTCCATTGATGGTTTGTACAATACTTCCTTCTCCAAGACCCTCTTGACCAGAAATGGTAGGTTTAGGCGTTCGACAACTAGGGTCAGTAAGCGTACTTGGCATGTAAACATTCCAAGAGTTGCCCCTGTCTTCGCTCCATGTAGGATATTCTCCCCCGAAATTGAGGAGCCATCCTTCTTTTGTGGTTGCAAGATAATGTTCGCAGCAATTTCCTCCAAAGTTCTTGTCAAAAGACGACCAATCGAATTCAACCACTGTACCGGTCGAATAATCCACACTGGTAAAATTCCGAACATCTCCCGGGGGTGACTCTCCGATTGAAACGTAAGTCTCGAAGATACTGGGGGTGATTGTCACACTTTCATTTGACGGTTCTTCAAAACAACCTGCTAGAAGCATGATAAGAATCGTTACCGCACAAAATGAGGTCCTTTGCATATCAATCCCTAACTTAACTTATGTTTCAATCCCTCGTCATTTTGTCATTGAACGGAATACCAGATGGTGCTGCCGTCGACTTCGAAGGAATCACCTTTGCCTTCATTTTCCTCAAAGGTATGACTGGATGCTCTTGTTTCTTGGACAATCCAGTCGATGTCATGTTGAAACAATGTTGGAGCATTGCTCATCCAAACATGTAATTTTATCGAATCTTCAATAGCTAAATCCATTTCCTTTCTTTTGGCTTGTATCCTTCGAGTGATGTCTCTTGCTAAGCCTTTTGACAACAAAGCAGGGGTGTCTTTCATATCCAGAACGAGACTTACATCCGAACCATCATGTGCGTTGATTGTAAGAGCTGCAAATCCTTCTCTTTCGCTTCTTCTTCGTTCCACATCTTCAAGGGTGACTTCATAGCCTTCAATCGAGACAACACCATTTTGAAGTTCTGACCAAAGTGTTTCATGGTCTAATTNGGCTAAAGCAGAGATGACCTTCGGTAGGTCTTGTCTGCATTTNGCCCCCAATTTACGACGGTTTGGATGTACCTCGGTTTTTTGGAATCGATTGAGATCGGGTTCCAAACCGATGGCTTCTACATTCAATTCCTCAGCGAGGATTTCATGATATTCCGCTAAATCCGGACCTGAAACGATCCATCCTTGAGCACAAGGGAGTCGTTGCCTTCTTTTGTGTTCAACACGGATCTTCCTTCCAGCTTCTGCTAATTCTCTTACTAAATTCATATTGGCAAGCACCGTTTCATCTTTTTCACCAGNTTCTGGCCAATCAGCAAGATGAACTGAATTTCCAACAAGGTTCCTGTGCATCGAATCAGCCATGAACGGAGAGATCGGTGCAATCAGTCGACAAAGTGTTGAAAGAACGTGGTGGAGGCTATGTTGACATGCTAATTTATCTTGACTTGCAGATTCTTCCCACAATCTTCTTCTTGAGCGACGAACATACCAATTAGATAAATCATTGACGACAAAGTTCTCGATACAACGACCGGCTTTATGGAAATCCCAGGATGCAAAATGTTCGTTTGTTTCATCGATAACTTCATTCANTCGGCTTTCAATCCATATGTCGAGTGGTGCTTTGACACCTTTTGGTGAGGTTAGCGGGTNGAATTGATCNAATGCAGCATAATCAGCNTGGAATTTGTAGGTATTCCACAAAGTCAAAAACATTTTTCCATACGTTTCTCGCAGTCCATTTGCATCAAATTTCAACGGATTCCAAGGAGCACCTGCTGTAACCATGTACCATCGTGTGGCATCTGCTCCTTCTCGATTGAAGTGATCCCATGGATTAACAATGTTACCTCTTGATTTGGACATCTTTTTCCCCTCTGCATCTAATATTAGTCCCAGAGATAGACAACTTTTGTAGCAAATGGAGTCAAATACAGTAGTGGATACAGCAAGGAGGGTGTAAAACCAACCACGTGTTTGATCCACTCCTTCACAAATGTAGTCAATTGGAAAATTATTCTCAAATGTTTCTCCGCCGTCAAATGGATGATGCCATTGTGCAAANGATGCACACCCNGAATCAAACCAGCAATCCATCACAAATGGTTCTCTGTGCATTGCCTTCCCTGAATTTGACACAAGGACAAAGTCATCGACAATAGGTCTGTGTAAATCCACCTCATCAGGACATTCTGGATTTTCAAACCCGGCTTGGTTTGCTTTTTCCACCTCCGTTTGCAATTCTTCGATAGATCCGATGCACTTCATTTCACCTTCTTCAGAACGCCAAACTGGCAGCGGAGTACCCCAAAATCTCTCTCTGGATATAGCCCAATCCTTTACGTTGCGAAGCCATTCTCCAAATCGTCCTTCACCGACCCAGTTAGGTGCCCATTCGACTTCGTTGTTGAATTGAATCAGTTTCTCCTTGACNGCGGTCATTCTCACAAACCATGAATCCATGGCATAGTACAACAATGGGTCACCAGTTCTCCAGCAATGCGGATAGTCGTGTACATACATTTTTTCGCGGTAAAGTAATTTTTGNTCATGTAAATATGTGATGATGACATCATCACATGATTTGACATATTTTCCATCCAAATCTGGGTGAACGCCTTCCATGAAGCATCCCTTCATGTCTACTGTGTGTTGGGCTGGAAGGCCAACTTCCATTCCTAAATTGTAATCATCCTCACCATACATCACAGCGGTATGAACNACTCCAGTACCATCGGTCGTGGTTACCCAATCAGCAGGGATGACNGTCCAGGCAGTTTGGGATTCGCCTCTCTCGACGGCTCCTGGAAACAGTGGTTCGTATGCCATTCCAACCAGNTGGGAGCCTTTGATAATTTCAATTTCATCACAATGATGTCGAATTACTTCTTTGAACAGATCTTTGGCGAGAATGAGTTCCTCTCCGACAAGTGCTCCCCCATGACCGTCCCACTTCTCTGGATTTTTGGTGACCTTTACTCTGACATAATCAACATCAGGTCCAACTGCAAGGCCAACATTTCCTGGTAATGTCCAAGGCGTAGTGGTCCAAGCAAGAATTGATGCATTATCTTCAACGAGTTTAAATTTCACGTATACAGATGGCTCTTCTACTTCCTTATACCCAAGAGCAACCTCGTGACTGGAATAAGAAGTNCCGGTACTTGGACAATANGGAAGTACTTTGTGACCTAAATACAATAAATCTTGTTCAAACATTTTCTTAATTGCCCACCAGCAACTCTCGACATATGGGTTGTGTAGCGTCACATATGGGTCATCAAGATCACACCAATACGCCATGCGTTCGGTCATCTCTCTCCAAGCCCCTTCNTATGTCCAAACTGATTCTCGACACGCTTGATTGAACGCTTCCATTCCGTACTCGATAATGTCTTGATTCGATTTTAGTCCCAGTTTTTTTTGCACTTCGATTTCGACTGGTAATCCATGAGTATCCCATCCGCCTTTTCGTTCTACAAATCGACCTTGCATGGTTTTCCATCGACAAACTAAATCCTTGTATGTCCGTGCTACAACGTGATGAATTCCGGGTTTCCCGTTCGCTGTAGGAGGACCCTCCAGGAATATGAATGGCTCTCCATTTTTGCGTGCTTGAACGGATTCATCGAATGTTTCTTCTTTTTTCCAAGTGGCCAACAATTCAGTCTCCAGTTTGACAGGGTCAAATTCACCAGCAGGTGAGGGAACAGGCATGGAATAGCCAAATTGCCATTGGATTTCAAATCAACCGTTCAAAATTCACTGCTGAGCATCTGTTTGATTTACTAGGAAGGTGTAGCCTATATATGGCCCGTGGCGGTTCTTTTCGTACCTCCATATGTCTTGTCCTCCTATTCATTCTTGGCGGTTCCATATCATTTGGCATTCTTCCTTCACTGTCTGATACCGGTGAGGATCTTCCAGAAATCAGTGATAGTTTCTTTTCCCAAGAAGGAGATGGTGTGGTGGTNGACTTTCCTTCTGCAGGTGCAAGTTCAAGTCAACTCAAATTGGAAATACCTCATGACCAAACGCTACAAACTCTTGGAATGACCGTTTCTCCTCATCCCAAAGCAAGGGAGATGGCGTTTACATTGGATGATTGGGATCATCCTGATGCCATCAACTATGATTTGTCGGTNGAAGATGGTTATCTNTCTGTTCCCAAAGCAAGTTCAATTGAATTTGACTTTGAATCGATCGATCACGGTTGGAGTTTAGATTCAGGTGGAGGTTGGAAGGTCGGTCATGATTCATCATTGGGACTTCCTAGTGGAGTGAATTCTGGTTCAAATGCGCTCTATTCATTTGATGGAAATTATCCAAACAGCCTTAGTACGACTTATTGGGCGACCTCTCCTTCGATAGAATGTGGAGAGTGTACTGGTTCTTGGTCACTCAACTACTACCGCAAATTGGGAGTTGAAAGTAGCACATGGGATCACGCATATGTCCAAGTCAGGAGTGTTTCAGGTTCATGGGTACAAATTTANCACAATCCNTCCTCNACCGTAAACGAGCAACAATTTACGTTNCAATCTCATGTTNTTTCGAGTTATGTCAATGGAAATGACAATTTTCAAGTTCGATTTGGTATCGGAAGNTCGGATACTATCGTCCAGTATACTGGGTGGAATGTTGATGATCTATCAATCACATGTGCCACGGTTTGTGACGGAGAGATTATCCCCGTCGATCCAGGACTTGGAACATTNGTTTATCCCAATGGAAGTTGGACTTCACCTTCATTTGGATATGCAAACGGGGNAAGTTATCAATGGTCAGAAGGGCCATATGCNTCAATGAATGTTGATTTTGCTGCTAACTCTGATGCTCAATGGAATTGGACGGTGGTGAATGGTACAACCTTTGAACCAATAGAAGGTCATGTCAATCAAACGGGAGAATTTATTGATATATCATCCATCGATTGGGAAAAGTATCCCTTATTACGATTAAAGATTGAGATGGCAGGTAATGCCAGTGGTTTAGGTCCTCAAGTCAGAGCAATCAATGGCGGGGGTTCTCTNAATGACGCCTTTCTCACCGAACCGAATCCCTCGAATTGGATNTTAAATGGGACCGAGTTCATACCTGCGGAAAATATAATTTCTGGTGATGCGGGTTCTGCTCTCTCATCAAATTGGTTAAGTCCTGGCTTACCTTTCTATGCTATTGACATTGATGGCGTGATAAATGGTAATTTCACTTTAGAAGTGATGACAGAACAAGGTTTTTGGGAAACCATTAACTTTAATCAAAGACATGAATTCAATCANACCTCCTATAACGCAAAATTAAGAATTACAGGNGAAAGTAGTTACTGGAATTTAAGTGAAATATCGGTTGAATTTATCTATACGGAATTACCTTATGCTCCGTTTATCGATGTTGGATGGGATCAAGAAAAAGAATGGTCATTCGAAAGCCCGTCAATTGGAACATGGGGTTGGCAAGACCGGTTTTGGGATGGAAACTTTAGTCATCAAACCACATTAACGAACAACGGTCAAGCAGTCATTGATGTNTGGATTCCAAAACAAGACATTCATCATTTCCAAGTAACAGCCACTGATCTTGATAGTGAAAGTGGTTTGGAAGGGTTGAATGTATTAATTGGTAGCCAAGCCATTGTTTCAAGAGACTTCTCACCATCATCAAAGTATCAATTGGATATGGACGACGATGAAAGGGCAACACTTTCTGGTGAATTAACCAANAGGCCAGCGATTTTTGACCGAGAAGGTCAAAGTTTCGTACTCGCAAAGGTAGAGATTATTGCAGATCCAGGACGTTACCTCATCAATGGTCTTGGTATTGGATATCATGCAGAGAGTGAAATTGATTACGAAGCGATGGACTGGTTCGTAAAAACAATCAATTCTCAAAAACTAAATTTACCTTCTTCAGGGATGCATGAGATTCCGATTTACATGCAAAGTGAATCACCATCTGCTTTACATGTTGAAATTGACGAAATGACGTATGATGATACCGCCTCAATCGTGACTTCAACAATAATAAACAATTCACAAACGCTCACACCATCTCACAAGTGGCGTAGCTTTGAGGCATCCTATGACTTGCACCAAAGTACTCCAAATGCTGTTGTTCTTGATTTACGTTCAGACGATGCATCTGCTCAATGGATTCTTCCAATCTCTGGAAACCAGGTTATTGGAACTGGTNACTCTGATGTACTTCTTTTCCACGATAATCCTGTTGAAATTACAGGTGGTCAAAACAATAAGCAGGTAAGCGTGCATTGGCGTACTTCACAGCATTGGGACGACCAATCTGAAATCATTGTCGAAATGCGATTGAGTTTATTGGACGGTTTTGTCACCATGCCATCTCGGTTTTCGTGGGGTGGNCAATCTCATCAAGCGTCTGATAATGATATCGAAATTCGCTCAATCACTTGGTCAGATTCGGATGGCCTGTTATCGAATTCTCATGAATTTTTGAAAAACGGAGAATCTCTCGTCATTCAAGCGGACATTGGATTTCAGAATGCTGAAAGTGATGAATATCCTTTTCAAGATGAATTTGAATTGATTTTGACGCGAAGAGGAACTCAATTAGCAAATATCAGCGATGTAGGTGGTGCTTTGTGGAATTATACCGATTTAGTTCCATTGGTTGCAGGTGAGATTGAATGGAACCTNTCTATTGCCCCCACTGCTGGAGCTGATTTTGGTGATGTGACTTCCATTAATCGAACTTTTATCGTGGACTCTTTAGCCTCTCAGGTTGTAGGTTGTTCGATTCAGAAATATGATCATAAAANCGCTAGCNTCTTTCAAAGAGTTGAAATCAATGTGACNGATAGACCTGTCTTGCCTCGTGAATTAACGCTCATGTTATGGATGGAATGGGTTGATGACGTGAACAATGATGGAATGCCAAACGAAGATGAGTATCAAAATTTNCCTCTTTCTTCTCCAGCAAATTTAGACCAACCCTTTGGATTTTACACAGCAACTTTCTCTGATGTGGGTGGATTTGATGGACAAAAAGTCGCAGGTTATGTCACAGGCACCGACCAGGCAGGAATCCCAATAAAAAATGGTGGAGATAGCACGGAAGGAAACCACCTATTCATGTATCAACTGATGCCGGATTTATCGCCGGTAGTCCTCGATGATGCAATGTCATGGAATAAGGAAGTCACACATTGGCTACATCCTGGCCAGACCTATACTTTGTATGCTAATTTTTCTGAGGCTAATGGTGCTTCTGACGTAGAAACGATTGAATTACAACTTGCAAGTAATATCGCAAGTGATAGGATGTCATTGTTTTGGCATGAATCTTCAAACCAATGTTCATCATCATCTCATCATATAGAAATCATATCCTGTTCATTACTTTCTGATGGCGTACTTGCCGATCCTTTCGATAAAGATTTATCTCTTGAAGTTCATCTACAATTTGCTTGGACAACCCCTGAATTGGGAGAATTGCGTAGGGAACCTGCTCTTCATGTTACAGATGATGGAGGTCAATCTTCCCAGATTAACCTCCCCTATCTCAGGTGGCGTTTTTCTCCTGAAATGATGATCAAAGATGATGTNTCTTTGTGGATTGAAAATGGAGAAGAAACACAAGATGGTGCAAGAGTGGCAAAGAATTCAATNTTGCAATTACAAGGGTCTCTNGTATTCGCCCAAAGTGATGAAGTCCCAGATTTTAATTGTGCAATAAGCACACTATTTAACGCCAAATACCAATCATTTGATGCCATAGACGGTCTTTTCTTTGCTCAAGTACAAGCCCCCTCGATAAACGGAAATTATCCCTTGTCATGGTCGATAGAATGCTTACCAGAGGAAGGAAGAGATGTCACAGACATGCAAAAATCAGTATTTTGGATTGGCGTAGATGCTGATGGACCAATTCCTGTGGAGATTCTATCTCCTCGACCAAATTCAATTCTTCATCATGAACTCTATCCGATTCAAGTGATGGTCTCAGAAGATTTTGGTATTGACGTGGATAGTGTAACGCTTCATTGGTGGATTACCGTACTGGAAACGGATGAACAACTTGCAGCCGGTGAATCCCCAATGCAGGTAAATGAAACCGAACAAATGGGGTATAGGACACAATTTGATGGCGTTTTAGATCTCAATAATGTGGACGAGATTTGGATGCAAGAAAAATTGCTGTGCAATATTTATCTTACTGGCAGAGATATGGCGGGAAATAGTTTCGCAGTCGCTCCCAATAATAGTCGAAACCAGCCATTTCACTCCTGGCAAATGCATCACATACAACCGGATTTTGTCCTCACCCAAAATGCAGTGAGTTTGTCAAAATTACAAATTTCAGTCGATGAGACATCAGCAGTTCAAATCGATGTACAAAATATTGGTTCACTTGAAGGAGAAGCTGAAGTCACGATTGAGATCATGAAATTGGATGGAACGACAGAATTGCTTCGGAGAACGAATGTTCAGGTTGATGCAGTAAGTCGTGAGACATTGGTTGTCGATTGGAAACCAACCAATTCAGGTCTGCAATGGGTGAAGGTTACCATCGATAATCAGCAGGCAGAATCTGCGAAAGTGGACGTCAAAGAACTAGAGACCGAAGATTTCATGGATGGCGTCTTTAAACAAGCAAATCCAGCATTACTGAGTTTTTCCATAGTGGGGGCCTCACTTCTTGGCCTGCTTTGTTTGATGTGGTTACGTTTGGTTACGTATACCAGAGGTTATGGTGATGAAGCGGAATTTTATGATGAGGACGATTTCATCGATGATGATGATTTTGACGATGATGATTTTGACGATGAGGAAGAAGTCTAGAAGTCGTAAGACATAGAATCTATCACCTTTTGTCATGTATGAGGCGGAACTGTTGAGTCGTATTATCGCCCTATTGCAAGCCAACCTTGTCGTTGGAGACATTAATGGCAATGCGACAAAAATTTCACAGCTGGTTGAAAAAGCCTCGAAAGCAGGTGCTCAAATGGCCTTATCTACTGAATTAGCCATTAGCGGTTATCCACCACGTGATTTACTCTTGCAAGCAGATTTCATCCAAAGTTGTGCTGAAGTAGCAACATGTCTTGATACGGCTATCCCAACGCTTCTTGGCACACCATTACCCTCTGGTGAGCGCCAACTTCCTGGAAATGGAGTCATCCGTACCCAAAGCAATGGACGTGAAGTTGTGAGAAAACAACTACTTCCAACCTACGATGTTTTCGATGAAGCTCGATATTTCGAAGCCGATGATCGTCCCGGAATTGCTCGAACCATTGCTGGTTTGGATGTTGGTGTGACCATCTGTGAAGATGCATGGCAGCATGCGAAGGCTACACCGATGGATTATGAGACAGATCCTATTTCTCAGATAGCAGATTGGCTCTCGCAGGGGGTAGCATTAGATGCAACGCTCAATCTATCTGCATCCCCATATCACATGGATAAATTGAACACGAGAATCAAGGTAGCGAGAACGGCATCTGATACGCTTCAACATCCGTTCTTACTCGCTAATCAAGTTGGTGGAAATGATGACCTATTGTTTGATGGTGGTTCATTAGCAGCATGGCCAGACGGTAGGGTCGTAGTTGCGCCTGAATGGCAAGAAGGCGTTTTACTTGTTGATATTGATGAGCCAAGGAACAGCCACTGGCTCGGGGAAGGAGAGGTAAGGTTTCTGGAATCCAGTGAGGAGGCGATTATACAACAAGGTCATCTTGCAGATGCAGTCATCACAGGCTTGAGAGATTATTGCCTTAAATCTGGACTCAATAAAATTGTACTTGGTCTTTCAGGAGGCATTGATAGCGCTGTAGCGGCTTGTGTCGCCTCTGCAGCTCTTGGTCCAGAAAATGTGACTGGATTTTCTCTCCCTTCTCGACATAGTTCATCTCATAGCATTGCCGATGCCAAAGCTACGGCGGATGCGCTGGGAATTCACTATCAAGAAATTCCAATCGAGTCACTCCATCGCGGCTCTGAAGATCTTCTCCAAGAGTGGCTTCCTGCAGGGGCTCCCATTGCCAATGAGAATATTCAGGCTCGATTAAGGGGTCTCATCATCATGGCATATGCAAATGCATACGGAGCGATGGCCATCGCAACTGGAAACAAGTCAGAGTTGGCACAGGGCTATTGTACGCTTTATGGAGATATGGCCGGAGGTTATGCGCCATTGGGTGATCTCTACAAGATGGAGGTATATGCCCTTGCGAAAATATTCAATGTAAGACATGGAAAGGAAGTCGTTACACAATCAACACTAACCAAGCCACCGAGTGCAGAATTAGCACCAAATCAGATTGACCAAGATAGTCTTCCACCATACGAAATCTTAGACGAAGTCCTACGTTTGCATATCGAAGAGGGATTGGATGCCACGCAACTCCAAGACAAAGGATTTGAGGCTTCCATGGTCGAAGTCGTTCTTGCTCGTTTATCTCGTAATGAACACAAGCGATGGCAAATGCCACCTGCACCCCGAGTTTCCAGAAGGGCTTTTGGACAAGGTTGGCGTCAACCTTTAGCCGCTGAGCATCATTGGCGTCAAGAAACCAACTGAATCCAATATCCCAGCCATTGACCGTTGTGTGGAAGCATTCATGACCTTCTTTTTCCAGCCTCGCCCATGGAGATACCTCCTCAGTTGGAATCCATGCTTCGTGGTGAGCGTGGTCAAGCCAAAGAAATGGGGGCTAGATTGGTACTAGATATGGCTGATACCGCTGGTGCACAATCACTCATTCCTGCTGTTCACGCCCATGTGAGTGGCGTATCTGTCATTACCGGTGGACCAGGGTTGCGACGTTTTCTTTCAGAAATATCGAATACAGGAGACCAAGTAAGTATCCCAACCACATTGAACTCCGCAGGTTGCGATCGGCAAAAGATTGAGGAAATGGGCATTGAATATCCTTCTTTCTTGGA